>DATEXA010000239.1:0-72437 GCA_035257465.1 Pyrinomonadaceae bacterium
TGGATGTCGGTCCTCCGGCAGCGAGAGCTGCCACGTTTCCCAGTCCAGCTTCAGCAAGTTCATAGTTTTGCCCGGCATGATGTACGAAGCAGTTTTCCAAACCTGCAAGCTGCGGCGAGTGCACGGCAGTCGCTAATGAGACTCCGCCCGCAGCAGCAACCTCAGTCGGAGGTGGACCAGCCGCAAGAATAGCTATCACTTGTGCTGTTCCGGTTGCAGTGAGTTGGTCAGAAGTAATTGATGACATGAGGATCTCCTTTTAGGTTGAATGGAGTTTGGTTCGGTTACCTTGGTGTTGCGATGCTGGGTTACAACAAGTCAGCGAAGGATGTTCGATCTGAATCTAAGTCTGGTTCTTCTTGTTTGGGTCAACATCGTAAGCATCGACTTCATTAGTTTTCAGGATTCGATACTTCGTTCCTTTTGGTGACTTAAATACGACCTCGCCAACAACTGAATCCTTCGCCGGCATCCCGGTTCTGATCTCATTAGGCCTTTGAGCGCGCTTGCCGGCGTGTTTAGTTGCTGCCTTCTTTTTACGCGTGACTCGCTTTGATGAGCGCTTCTTCATTTTCCGATCGCATCCCGTTTATGGCTCAAAAGTTATTGTGGTAATGGGATGCACCTCCCAGATAACAGGCATTCGGCTCTTGAGACTCTTCGGACCCGGACGCTGACCGGTGCTATGTGTGACGTCGAAGAACAGCGATCCTGCAACATCAATAGGAATTGGTGGGTCATAGAAGTCATAGCTCAAACCGGGGAGATTGTCCGCGAAGAAAGTCTTATAAGAGTCGCGGGCGGATTTCAATTTCTTGAAACTTTCACTACTTGACGGCGGAAGACCTGACAGCTCCATTGTCATGTACATCTCTGGCGTCTTCTTTGGATCGCGTCCCACTATCAAATGAAAGTCATTGTCGGCTTCTCGACTGGCTGCGTACAAGAAAGCTCGAACGCTTACATTCCGCTTCTCCTCATCGACACGATTCATCGTCGAGTCTCGCGTTATTTTAGGTACATGGTGAACCATCTGAGATTCCTCGGTTAAGGAATTGATCAGCGGGCGCAGGTCCGCAAAACTTTCCGCTTTCTTTTTGGCAATCGAAAGCTTTGCGGCTTTGCGATCAGTTCCCTGAAACTTATCGCCTGTGGGTGGCACAGCTGCTGCCAACGAAACTGCAATATCTCCTTGTGATGTCGCTATTGGTTCATATCCGTCGACCTCAGTGGTTCTGATAATTCGGTATTTAGTGCCGGTTACACCGGTGGCGGCTCCGGCGGGCGCTAACGGGAAAACGGCAACCACCGAGTCCAGCGCGGGCATACCCGCCCGTGTCAGATTTAACCCTTGAGGGGTCGGTTGATTTGCGGCCAACGACTTTGATTTTTTCTTACTTGATTTGCTAGCCATACAAGATTTCTCCTTTGAGGTTTTGGTTGTTGGTTGTTCCTATGGCCTCCGGAATCAGCACAGAGCCAACGTTCAAGTTTCGCGAACGTGTTTGTACTGCAATCGCAGCTCTCTACGAGGTAAGAACTGAGAAAGGAAATTCCAACAAGGAAAGCGCCTGTACTTATGTTGGTCTGCGAGGAAGCACAGGTCGGAATAATTCAGTCGATCTAAGAAACGCGCGAACCTTATTTCAGATGGTCAGTCAAAGTCAATGCACGCAGTAGTGGCAACGAAGTCAGTACCACAACGCGGTAGCGTGTGGGTCAACCTCACACTCGATAACTGACGATGAACTGCGGAGTTCACCCACACGCTACCGCGTTGTGGTACCGACTCCGTGACCACGACCGCCGTGGCCTAAGCCGCGCTGCGAAGAATCTTTAATGCCTTGATCCTCCTCCAGCGGGATCTTGCTGAGAATTGAAAGCCTTTAGCAGTTGATCCAACTGAGCTTCTCTCGCACGATCCTTGCGGATCAATTCTTCAAGCATAAGCTCGCTCTTGAGATTGACCTTGAAATCCTGCTCGGCTGCGAGTCGATCCTTTTCGCCAGCGCGATTCTGCGACATCATGATGATTGGAGCTTGTAGCGCAGCTGTCATAGAAAGCATCAAGTTCAAAAGGATGTAGGGATAGGGATCCCATTGAGCTCCATCCGGCCCTTTTCCCACTCGCGACAGGATAAGGCTATTGATGGACATCCATATAATTAATGCCCCGCTATACAGACCGATGAAAGCCCAGGAGCCGCCAAAGGATGCAACCTTATCGGCAATTCTCTGGCCGAAGGTCATCTTTTCATCCATCTCGCGATTGATGTTTCGGGTAACGCGCTTAGAGACCAACGCGTTGGTCTGCCGCATGCGCGCACCGATTTCGCGGATCACATCAACAGCAGCGTCAGGATACTTCACGAGAAATTTATAAAAATCTTCGCGGCTCAATCGATGTAGGGCGGTATCCACAATCGCAGTTGCATTGGCTGAGCGCTCACCGCCATCGAAAACAGATAGTTCGCCAAAGAACTCCCCTGGCTTAAGTTCTGAAAGCGTAATTTCCTGGGTATCTTCGTCGTGTACCCATATGCGAATCGCACCTGACTCCACTACATACAACGCATCCCCATGATCACGTTCGTGAAAGACGGTCTCACCGGCTTTGTAGGTAACCTGATCTACACCTTCAGCCAAATTCTCCAATTCCACATTATCGAGTTGTCTAAACATCGGGATTTGTGAAAGGTGTTGAGCTTCATCACTTAATTTGAATTCAGTTGACATCCTTATTGGATCTCCTTCATTTCGGAAAATTACGGGTCATAATCCGAGCAAGAATGAATTTCAGGAACAATATTACTGGGTCAAGCGATCGATCAATTCTGGTGAAATGCGAAATGGATCGGATTGCGGCTTTTGAATCGTGGCCGATTCTACGGCACCTACCAGCGCGAGCACACCGGCTCCCAGGTCCGCTCGATCTGAACTGATCTCGATACAGTCGGGAGAGTCGAATGGAGTAATGAAAAGATAACGAGCTGTAGTATGGTCGGTAGTCGACACGTCAGGCCCTAGAATTAGCAGATTATTATTCCACCTTGCATAACGATGCGCTGAGTCTGCCTGGCGCTCCCACTGAATCTCGCCTTTTGTAGTTAAATAAGTAATCTTTGCAATCAGTGATCGCAGTCGCTCGGTGTTCGGATCTGAAGCCATCTCACGTCTCCTTATTTACGTTCAAAACCCATCGCAGCAGTATGTGAGTTGCAGTAAAGCTTAGAGGAGAGAATGGCATAAGGTGTGAGACCGAGACAATACTTATGCCCCGCTTTGATTAACAATTCGTTAATTCAACTTTTACAGGGCATTAACGCGATTCTATTAACCTGTTACTGACCGAGCACTTTTTAGGTGATCACGAGGACTACAATACGTGCAAGCCTCAATGACCGGCCCGGTATTAATAATTGAAGATGATCGAGACATAGCCGAGGTGCTTCGTTACTCGCTCGAGAGAGAAGCATTCAGCACAATAGTCGCCTTTAATGGTGAAGAAGGGCTCAAAGCCTCACTCGATCAAGCTAATCCTCCATCAGTAATTCTCCTGGACATATTTCTACCCGGTATGAAGGGTACAGAAATCTGTCGCAGACTCCGCACGGAACCACGAACACAGGACATCCCAATCATCATAGTTTCGGCAAAGCCCATTGATTCCTCCACCAACCATCTTGGCGCTGATTACTACATCCCAAAACCCTTCTCTGTTCGTGAGGTAATTGATTGCGTTCGCGAATTGCAAGTACGCCCAGTTGCATTGAGTCCTTCCGCAATCAGAACATCAGCGTAGTTGTTAGTCACTACTTCTCTCCCGATTTACAAGCCCATCAATCCACACAAGCGACGCCGCCTGATCATGAACATCAGTCCTGTTCTTCGAATGATTTAGGGTTGTTCAGATAATCACTGACGTAACAAGCCGGGATTCCCACGACGTGACAAGCCGCTAACATTACGGGAGCGGTGGCTTTAACGTGAGTGGCTCCGCGTTCGTAATGCTATCCTGGCCGGTGAGTTCACATAAGTTAACTTCAGCCTGAACCTTTCCGTTAGTCATTTACGCATTAAAAAGTAGTTGCGAACCGGAAAATGAACCAATCGGAATCATGCTTTTAAAAGGGAGTACGAAATGTCGAGGATAGGCCAAGCCGAATCTATTTGGCTTGATGGAACAACACCAACCCAGCAACCCGGATCCAAATCGAGAATCATTCCTTTCAACGAAGAATCTTTGGCTTTTCTTCGGAATATCCCAGTTACCGAAGGAGTTACTGATGGTTTCGAATCCGAGAATATCCGTGAACAGTCTTCAGATGAACTACCCAGCCCTGTCAGTAGTTAGACCAGTCAGTTCGGTCTGCTTAGGGGCAGGGGCAGATCTCCGAAATCTAATACGAGACGCAGCCGACCAACTCTGCCAGGTCGTAGACGGAAATCTCGATTTTGTCGTGCAGGTTTCCGAAGGCGACGATGATTTCGACAAGCTACTGCTGCCTGTCAATTTTGTGCTGGCATCAGCTAGGAGATCCTTTGCGGATCTTCGTGAGGTTCATCAACGCATGGAGGAGGATCTGTCTGCCGCTCGTAAGCTACAGGAGAAACTGTTACCCCAAACGTTACCACATGCCCGCAATCTTCACTTGAGTGCGAAATGTGTTCCCGCAAGAGCCGTAGGCGGCGACTTCTTTGACTTTGGTCAGTGTTCAAATTCCGGATCGTATGTTGGCTTGCCGATGTAAGCGGTAAGGGAGCTGCCGCAGCTATCTTCGCCGGACTCGCGAGCGGTCCGATGCCGTACGCGATCCTGTCTCGCGTGACGAGATCAAGGATAAATTTCGAATTGAAAAGTCGATAACAAACTCATAACGCATTACCGTTCTCCTAATCGGCATTGCCATTTGTACACAAGCCTCGCCGATGAGGTGTTGCGGCTCTATGGAGAGGTCGCAACGATTGAGCAAGTTAAATGCGTCAAGAGAGGTGACTCTGAGTGTGAAATTTGGATTACCTGGGCACCTGAAAACTGATCGCAGTTTGTAAGGGGAAAAACTTTGTGCGACACGGTCTATGCTAAAAGCGTTGGCCAATCGCAGCCCAATGTTATTACGAACTATGAACTCAATGATGGGAGCACTAAGAGGAATTATGAGGAACGAATCTACAACCTACAGTAAAGGTGACTACGTATTGGCAACCGGAAATGCCGCCGCAAATCGCCTGCGTATTCTGCACAACGTATACGGACCCGGGGCTTACGAACTACTAATCCGAGCGGGCATCCAACCAGGCATGCGGGTCGCGGATCTCGGGTGTGGCACCGGCATGGTTACGCAACTCCTTGCTGAACTCGTCGGGCCAAGCGGAGAGGTTATCGGCGTAGATCTCAGCGGGGATCAGTTAGAGCAAGCTCGTGAGTCGCTGCCCAAAAGTCTTTCCAATGTTTGTTTCATCCAAGCGAGCGTCACTGACACAGGGCTAACCAAAGAGACGTTTGATCTCGTCTACTCTCGATTCTTACTTATCCACTTAACTGAACCCGAAGCAGCGCTGCGCGAGATGCACGAACTGTTGAAGCCGAACGGAATTTTTGTCTGCGAAGACGGCGATCTGACATCAGCAGGCAGTGAACCAACCTCTGAGCTTGAGGCATTCTCGAGACTATTCGGCGCATTGGGGCCAAAATGGGGCGTTGATTACACTTTGGGTCGTCGCCTCTTCCATTTGGTGCTTGCGGCCAATTTTATTCAAGCAAGAATCACCTTGAATCAACCTGTTTTCGCTCAAGGAGAAAACAAACGGCTGCTGGAATTATCAGTGGCTGAGGCTGGTCCGTCGTTCGTAAAAGCAGGCCTGGTCACGAACGAGGAGTTAACTGAAACGATCGCGGAAATGCAGCGTCTTAATGAGGATCAAACGGTACTCGCTCTCATGCCTCGTATGAGTCAGGTATGCGCTAAGAAACCAGCGAATGGTATTTCGTATCTCGCATGAGCGCGAGTTCAATCATGGCAAGCCTCACTAATCGGAAGAGCAAGCGGTCGAGAGTGAGAATAGCTTCGCAAGTTGCATTCTCACTCTTGAACTTAAAAACCACTTCGACTCTACTTCAGCAGAATTACCACCTGAATCGTAAAAGAGATTTAACGCCTGACTAACCAATCGTTAATCTCCCTCACTTAGTCTGCCCGCACTGATTTGAATTCGACATAAAAATGATTTCCAGTCGCTGGTTCGACTGAAACGAGCTGTAAGTTTGCCCGCATAGCGAAACTGGATTTGTTCAAATAGGAAGAGGAAGCATGGTTGCAAGAGTCTTAAGTGCGTTGCTGTTTTTTACATTATCCGCATCAACGGTGGCACGATCACAAACTGCAAAGACTCCAAGCGAATCGTCATCGCTCAGCAAGAGTGACGCGGATTCACCTCCGGCCACTCTGTCCTTCAAGGAGTTCTTTGTTCGAGGTACGGCGGAACTAAAGCCTTCCCCAAAACTGCTCGCGCTAAACGGCAAGCGTGTTCGGCTCGTTGGCTATATGGTGCAAATGGAGGTCGAGCGCTTGGGAGGATTCTATCTTTCGTCCCGACCAACCTTTTGTGATGAAGAGGGCGGAGGGACTGCCGACCTCCCACCTGATGCCGTGTTTGTGATTGTTTCCTCGTACAAGGATAAGAAGATGTCGTTTGTACCTGGTCCTCTAGAAGTTACCGGCACGTTGGAACTCTCACGACGCGAGTCTACTGACGGTGCAATCTCATTCATCAATCTCACGTTGGAAAAACCGAACAGCGTTGCCGCAACCCCCGACACAGACCTCAAGAAAGCGTCGGTGCAGTAGTTCATCTCCAAGTCGTTCTTAGTTAAAGAAAACTCAATCTTAGGAGGAAAGCATGAAATCATTTGCATTCACAGTGCTGAGACTGTCCTTATTAGTATGTATTACCGGTTTAGCGGGCAGCGCGTTCGCCGTGCCAACAAATGTATCGGTGACGCCACCGGACGGAGCTCGTTTCTTCGTGGGTCAAAGATTTGACTTGCGCGTCGAGGGAAAAGGAACTGGTCCGTTTTCAGCAACGCTTCGAATTGACGGTGACCTTAAAACGTTTACTTCAGGTGTGCAGAATACAACGACCACGGACGGCATTAGTTCGCCAGGATGGGGTGGTTTTAACCTGCGCGGTTTTAGCCATAACACACCCGGCATTCACACCATCGATGCCACATTTACTGACGCAACTGGCACAGTTGCCGTAACGACCAAGTTCAGAATCGTTGACCTGGGAGACGAAGAGCAAGGTCGTGACGAAGGAAGAGGAGAAGGTAAGCGCATTCGCAATATCATCATTATGATCGGAGACGGCATGGGCGTCGCGCATCGCACCGCTGCTCGACTGGTGAAATATGGTGTAACTGCTGGAAATCCCAATGGCTTTCTAGCAATGGATAAGTTTCCTGGTGTCGGCCTGATTACAACTCATTCGCTTAACAGCATCATCACTGACTCCGCACCTGGCATGGCCGGCTACACCACCGGCAATCATTCCAAGAACGGACAAGAGGGTGTCTATCCTGCAAACATGATCGACCCATTCTTTTTCCCCAGGGTGGAATACCTGGCCGAATACTTACATCGACTGCAAGGAAAATCCCTTGGCCTTGTTACCACGGCTGATATCGAGGATGCCACACCTGCTGCCAACGCTGTGCACACAGGTGATAGAAATCGGGGCACTGGAATCTGCGATCAATACCTCGATGAAAGTGACTCGGCTAATACTGGCAAGTTCGGCACAGGACTAACGGTTCTGATGGGTGGTGGAAGACGTTGGTTCCTTCCTTCAAACCAATTTGGCTCCAGTCGAGCTGCTTCAACTGACTATGATCCACTCCCAGCGGATCTTGTAGCGGCTTGGGGGATCCCTTCGTCGGGAACTAAAGATCCCAATCGAAATCTCCTCAACGATTTTACAAATGCGGGCTTTACTTATGTGGATTCTGCAACCACGCTCAGCAGCGTTGGCACACCGAATAAGCTCCTGGGCCTTTTTGGTTTTGGAAACATGAACGTCGCTCTCGACAAGCTCGCAAAGCGGCGAAACACTTTACTGCCTGGCGCCCCCAGCTTTGCTGTAGACGACTATCATGCTCCAGATCAACCGATGCTGGATGAGATGACAGATGCGGCTCTTCGAGTGCTCAACAAGGATCGCCAGGGCTTTGTCCTGATGGTCGAAGGGGCGCACATAGACAAGCAATCGCACCTCATGGATGCCGATCGGGTTATTGATGAGACCATCGAATTCGATAACGCCGTAGCCGCGGCGCGCCGCTTCGCTGATAGAGAGGGCGACACACTGATCATCGTGTTGGCTGACCATGAATGCTCTGGCTTCAGTCTGATTGGTGCACTAACAGGGGGGATTAACAATCTGAAGAACCTTCCCGCCGATAACGCGGTGCTGGATCCAAATGTTCAGCCCGCTCGTCAAAAGGTGGTTGGGACTAATGATGCCGCCGGCTTTCCTAGCTATACGATTGCAGCTGATGGCTATCCGCAGACGTTCGACATCGACGGCAAGATCCTTATAGGTTTTGGCGCTAATGCTGATCGCTTTGAAGGGTGGCTGACCAAACCACTCCCGGTCCGCGATAGTCTGTTGCCAGATAACATAAAAACGGAACTAACAAACAAGGGCTACCCCGGAATACCAATCGAACGAAACGAGAGTCAATTTGGGTTTTATCTTCGTGGGCAGGCAGTCGGGAGAGATCAAGCAGTACATACGGCCTCCGACATTCCTATCTCCTCTTACAGTAGTCGCGGTCGTGCTTATCAACTATTCACTGGTGTACAGCAGAATACAGATGTCTTTTTCAAGCTGCTGAAAGCAGTGCTGAGAGAAAACGACGACGATTAGACTTCCACCTTAGCCTCCCGTTGCGGCCAGGTCCGCCGCAACGGGAGCGGCACCCGCGGAAATTAGAAAATCGATCTTGCCAGTAGTGTTCTTAGGGAACCGCACAAACAGCAGAAAAACCACCGGCCCACCCGCTACCGCGGCGGCACTGAGATTGACGTTCCTTTAACTCAATCAACCGCGACGTTCATCGCCCTAATCGGCCGAATTTCAATGCAGCCCTCGCCTCCGTGGCAGCCGGTTGGAATCTTGCGCGCCCATTCAATTGCTTCTTCGATGTTTTCGCAATCGAGTATGTAATAGCCGGCTAGCTGCTCTTTCGTTTCCGCGAATGGGCCGTCTGTCACCATCATTTTTCCGTCACCGTTCTTCCGAACCGTGACGGCTGTGTTCGTTGGCTCAAGCGGTTCGGCTCCCTGAAAGATGGCTTGCTCTCTCGCCTCGTTCATCACCTCGCGGTGTCGTAACACAACTCCGCGTTCCTGCTCAGATGTGCTGGGTGTTTCATGCGAGTAAATCAGCATCATGTAGCGCATCTCGACTCCTTTATCTGACAGATTCTCTTACTTGGCTGCAGTCACAACTTCGAATGGGAATATTGTTCCGCGCACGAGGCCCGCTTTGACCAGATCGTCATCATCAATGATCTTTTGCGCTTCAGCTTCAGAGCCAACGCGCACGACGATGATGCCGAAACCGGATTCATCAGTAACCAGCGTGTGTCCAGAGAACAGGCAAACACCTTGTTGGGTTAGTGCCTGCAGTTTCTTGAAATGCTTCTCAACCATTTGTTTCCCGTCCGGCTCTTGCGTCATCTTGAAAAATTCCGGACCGGTTGCTTTCAGCAGCAGCGCAAACTGTTTCTGCGACTGCTGAGTCCTTTGGCCCAACGCCGCAAAGGCGAGTGAGGCGGTTGCCACAAGAATGAATGTCACGATGAGGATTGATAATTGTCTTTTCATGATTTTCTCTCCTTAGAACTTGCTGACAGTCAAGTCAGTGCCTTTCATCTTCTCGGCGTTAGTTTCTCTTGCTTGTTCAATGTCCAGACGCCTCGCGCGATGTTTTATCGAGCGGAACAGTCGGAATCGAAAAAAGTCTCGCTTTCAACTCTACGACGGATGACTACAAGGAAATCGACAACTCGTTTACAAAAAATCCGCCAGGGCTGATTACTAGTTATTCCGGGCTCGAGCTCTGAAATCAGGTGTGTGGTTGCGGCTTTATTCGCTGACTTTTTGCCTGGAATCTGAGCAAATCCACCAACTGGTCTTATATCCACCGACGAATTCTGGCGCGGTACTGTTCATACTGGGTCCCAAAGTCTGCCTGCAACCGAGATTCTTCAACGGGAATAACAATCCAATTCAAGTAAGCGACAACAAATGGCAGGATAATGAGTGGCCATACTTGGACGAGCAAGCCGGCTTCTCCAACGTAGGCGATGATGAGGCCGCAGTACATCGGATTACGACTGAAACGATAAGGCCCTGACGTCACGACCGCCGCTGAGGATTTGCCTGGGACCGTTGTAGTGCGGGCTTTACGGAACACAAGCAATCCCCACGCAGCCACTGCCGCCCCAGTGAGGAATAACAGGCCGCCTAAAACCTTGATGAGTGCAACCTGCGACGAATGAGTATGAAAAGGAACGAGAATCTCGACACCAACGCCAATGAGGTACGCCAATATAAACACCCAGGGCACTGGAATGCGCATTAGATAGCGGAAAGGTCTTGCTGGATGTCTTCGCTGGTCGTCAACCGTGGTCATCTTTATCTAAGAACTACGCGCAAGATGCAAATTTCGTCGTTGACATGCACAGGTGGCCACCCGGCCGAGGCAAGTCCTCCGATCCGGGGGTTGTGATTTCGAAAACAGAATTCAAATGAGTGATCTCCAGCACGCGGCGGACAAGTCTCGTCACGTTCTTCAACCTGAACTCAATCCCCCTCGACTGAGTGTGCTCACGCAATTCCAGCATTAATCCCAACCCGCCGGCGTCGATTGTGTTTACCTGAGCCAGGTCGAGTACGACGGCGCTGGCATCGACTTGAGCTAACACGGTCCTGCATAGTGCGTCAGTCTCACCACGCACAATTTGTCCCTGCACAAAGAGAACTGCAACGTTCCCCAATTTAGTCGTGTGTACGCTCAACATAACTTCCTCCTTGACGCTAGCCGTTACTAACGTCTCGGGAAAATGTAGGACCTTCCGGTGCTAACAAAGATGAAGGTCCTACGTATCCCTTATTTGCTTCGCTTACGCGCTCTTCGCAGCGTTCGCCTTAACTCGCAGCTGTTTCCTGAAATCCCGTATAGCCGCGATGTGTCCCGGAGAACGTTGCTCCGACCACTCTTCGTATCGCTTGGCGGCTTTTTCCAGATTTCCTAGTAAATTATTCTCGGAAAACAGCACGCGGAATTGGGGCAGAACTGTCTTGACTGCTTCCCAAACTCCAAAAAACTCGCCGCTTGTTTCAAAGAAAAGATCTTCGTGCAGCAGGCCGTAATTGAGCAGTGCGCAAGCTTGCTCCCAATATCCGATCACCATTCCAAAGTAAATGCCGTGCTCTGTTCCGGGCGCTGCGATTCGCATCGCGTCGTCGACGGTCTCAACAAAATAGTTCTGCTGAAACCAATCGCGTGCCTGGCGCAACCGGGCCTCGCGGCGCAAATCGTAAACCTGCAAATGAAGTTGTGCTTGTTCCTGTGTTGGTTTTGTTGTCATGATTTCCCTTTCTTACGTAATTTGCTATTCACTCTTTTCCTAGCTTGCTGTTGTCGGAACTAATTCCGTTCTCAGACAAGAAGTCTTTCCTCAGTGATACGACGAATGAGTCGCGCCCGGATCGACAAAACTTTCAGAAAATAATTGTTCTTGTGTCAACCGTGCGTCTCCATTTGAGACAGAGCGATGATGGATAGACGCCGCGATCCCCTGTGGCGTGCCCCAGACTGACCGGTTGATCTAATATGGACGCATTCAAGAGACGTCAACGCCGCACTGCCCATGCCCTATAAGCTTTAGCTGGTTGTTGAGTTTTGGGAAACACATCTCCGAGATCAAGCGACAAGCTAAAGCTTATCGAACACAAAAACAAAATTCCTATGAACACTAAACCACTTTTCATTCCCGTGATTCTCGGTACGGTGCGGAAAGGTCGAGCCAGCGAGAACGTCGCGAAGTTCGTCTTCAGCCAAGTGCAAAAACGCGAAGACGTCGAAACCTTATTGATTGATATTCGGGATCTGAAGTTTCCAACTGATGATGCAGGCGAGCAGATCAAAGACCCCGCATTTGCAAAACTATGCGAGCGCGCTGACGGTTTTGTGATCGTTACACCGGAATATAACCACGGTTATCCTGGACTGCTGAAACACGTGCTCGATACAAATCTGAAGGAGTACATTCACAAAGCAGTGGGTGTGTGCGGCGTCTCGGCTGGAAGTTTTGGTGGTGCGCGGGTTATCGAGGCGCTTCTGCCGGTCCTGCGAGAACTCGGTCTGGTCACAATCTTTTGGGACGGCAATTTCTTTCATGCGCAAAGGCTGTTCGATGCGAATGGGAAAATTCTCGACGAGCGGAGGCACATCAAGCATATTGACAAGTTCCTCAACGAATTAATCTGGATGAGCAAAGTACTGCGTTACGGACGTGAAAACGTCTCGATCTAATGGCGTCATGAAGATCATTTCAATAAACGTTGGTCGGCCACGACTGGTAATGCGTGATGGCGAGCCAGTCTCAACCGGAATCTTCAAAGAACCTATCGAGGGACGCGTGATGATGCGGACGCTGAACCTTGATGGCGACCGTCAGGCCGATCTTTCCGTTCATGGAGGACCGAGCAAAGCTGTCTATGTCTATCCTGCGGAGCACTACGATTTTTGGAAGCGTGAGTTTCCCGAAATGGACCTCCCATGGGGCATGTTCGGCGAGAACTTTACGACCACTGGCTTACTCGAAACGGAAATTAACATCGGTGACAAGTTTCGCATTGCCGAAGCCGAGGTGATGGTCACTCAACCCCGGATGCCGTGTTACAAACTGGGTATTCGCTTCGGTCGAACCGATATCCTTAAGCGGTTTTTGCAGAGTGAACACACAGGCTTTTACCTGGCGGTGCTCAAAGAAGGCGAAGTGGGAGCTGGTGACGAGTTCTCCTTCGTTGAAAGAGATAACCACGGCGTAAAAGTCATCGATATCACTCGACTATATGCACGAGAGAAAGACAACACGGCGTTGCTTAATCGGGCGATCGAAGTGGAAGCGTTGCCTGAAAGTTGGCGGCAATATTTCCGGGATCGGCTTGAAAAACGTAGCGACTCAAAGCAATAGAGGTAAATCAAATGTCGAAACCCTGGGTGATTTGCCCTGAGTGTGGCAATGAAATGAATTATCACGCTACGAAGATCGATTACAGCGTAGATGACCCGGCGTCTGTCGACGTAGTTTTCGGGGGAACGGTCAAAGAGGTCCATACCTGTCCCAGGTGCGGGCGGATTGAATTGCGAACAGCTTGACGTTGAGCGCAACCGCAAGAACATCACAACGGAAAACACTTTCCAAATGCCAGTAACAATCGTGCTGGTCTTTTGACTCGAATCTTTCTCCGGAGCAGTGACCAAAAAAGATTGCGCTCCTTCGCCAGAATCCCCAACCAGGTACTGCTGTCAGCATCACAGCCAGTCCACCGCGAGTTGCAGCGCCCAACTGTCTAAACTCTGAATACCAACTTCACCAACAAGGCGAAGGATCACAATCGAACTGACTAAGACCAAAAGAACGAGCATTACTTCACGCTCCTTCTAATTCACTCGGCAGCAGCGGCCGCCTTCGCTCCGAAAACCTCCTTCGCCGGCGGCGCATATACACGAGCCGGTTGCCACGGCTGCAACCCAGTCCCACCACTGATCCAGCCCTGGAATGGCGGAGTGAAAAAGCCATACGGATTCGATGAATCAATTGCGCTAACTTCATCGAGATGCTTCCGCAACTCGACGGGAATTTCGAACTCGCTATAGCGCAAGTTGTCCTCGAGTTGTGAAAGCTTGGAAGCACCAACAATTGTTGAAGTGATACCAGGCTGAGTCGCTGCCCAATTGAGTGCAACCTGAGATTGCGGTCTATCGATTTGCTTAGCGACATCCGCAAGCACTTTGAGAATCTGCCAATTGCGCGTAGTAAATCTATCGAATCTCGGATTGCCTGCCTCCTTGGCAATTTGCAAACGCCCTTCTCCCTCCCCACTTTCTCCCTGCTGCTTGTACTTTCCACTCAGGAAACCTCCGGCCAATGGACTCCACGGACAAACACCGAGGCCGAGTTCCTGCGCAGCCGGAATATGTTCACGTTCGATGTTGCGCTCGACTAACGAGTACTCAAGCTGCAACGCAATCAACGCATCCTTGCCTTCTTTCTCAGCAATTGTTTTGGCGCGTGCGACGTACCACGCGGGTGTATCGGAAAAACCGTAATGTCGAATCTTCCCGACACGAACGAGATCGTTCAGAGTTGCCACGACCTCTTCCGCTGGCGTAACGGTATCCCAGGCATGGAGCCAATAAAGATCGATGTAGTCGGTTTTCAGTCTTTTTAGTGAATCCTCGATTGAACGGTAAATGTTCTTGCGACCATTACCACCCGCATTTGGATCGCCCGGTTCCGGATTGAAAGTGAATTTCGTTGCGAGAACGAGGCGATTTCTTAAACTGCGGTCGGAAATAAATTTCCCGAGCAGTTCTTCACTGTGACCCTCGGTGTAGACATTGGCGGTGTCGATAAAGTTTCCTCCAGCCTCAACGTAGTGATTGAAGACTGATCGCGCGACTTCTTCTTCAGAACCCCAGCCCCATTCGGTACCGAATGTCATTGTGCCCAGACAAAGTGGGCTCACACGTAGTCCCGAGCGACCAAGGGTGACGTATGCATCTAAACTCTTGCTCATTTGTGGCTTCCTTTCCAGTCCGGTTTTAGTCAACAAGTTCTTTGGGGCTTTTCGGTGTCTCCGTGTCTTCTTAGAAACTGTCTTGGCGTCTCTGCATTCTCGACGTCTCAGCGGTGAGATCGAATGTTGAACCGCCGAGCATTAGAGTACCAGAGGAGACGTAGAGAAATTTCATTGCTATGCATCACTGTTGCCATCCACCTCCCAGCGCTTTGTAAAGTTGCACGAGTGATAACAGCTCGTTGCGTTTCGTTTGCGTCAAGTCAAGCTCAGCATTAAACAACTCGCGATCAGCATCGAGTGCGTTCAGTAGCGTGTCCACTCCACCTTGATATCTGAGATGGGCAAGCTGAGATCGATCCGACAAAGTTTCCACCAGCAGTTCTTCTTGAGCACGGACCTCTTTAACTTTTCGATATTGGATTAGTGCGTCAGAGACTTCTCGGAAAGCATTCTGAATAGATTGCTGATACTGAACCACTGCGAGTTCCTGTTGCGCTTTGGCAAACTGCACGTTTGACTTGAGTCGACCACCCGTAAAGATCGGCTGGGTTACCTGCGGAACAAAACTCCAGATATGGCTCGGCCCAGTAAACAGATTTGAGAGTTGGTCACTCCGAAATCCCAACAATCCAGTCAAACTTATGCTAGGGAAATAAGCTTTCCTTGCTGCCGACACTAGAGCGCGTTGACCAATGAGATTCTGTTCCGCTGAGCGAATATCCGGTCGACGCTCAAGCAAGGAGGACGGCAAACCCGCTGGTACTACGGGGAGTTCCTCCTGCTGAGCCAACGGACGTCCACGCGAAATCGCACGAGGATTCGTTCCCAAAAGCAAACTGATTTGATTCTCATTTTGTTCGATCAAACGCTCGGTATCGGGAATTGTTCGCGTCGCCTGGTAAACAAGTTCTTCTGCCTGGCGAACGTCGAGCATCGAGGCGATACCATTTTGTTGACGGGCCTTGATTAGGCGCAGCGAGTCTTCTCTGGTCGCGAGTGTTCTCCTGGCAATGTCCAATTCGCTATCGAGTTCGAGCAAGCTGAAATAGCCCGTGGCGACGTCGCTCACCACAGTCGTCATCACGGTGTTGCGATCTTCCTCAGTAGCTCGCAGTTCGGCACGTGCGGCTTTTGTCTGTTGCCTCAATCGTCCCCAGACGTCTAACTCGAATGACAGAAGATTCAAGACCACACTTCCAAGACTGGAGCTCCGGCCTCCTTGACCACTGTTTGCTAATTGACCGTTGGCTGATGTGCGACTACTCGTCAGGTCAGCCCCAACTTCGAATTGGGGGAATTGATCGGAGCGGACTAAACCAAGGTTCGCTCGCGCTGCGTTGACTCGACCGACAGCAGACCGAAGATCGTAGTTCTGAACGATCGCGGTTCGAATGAGCTTCTGCAGCTCCTGGTCCTTGAACACTTCAAACCATTTGAGATCGCCGATGGAGTTCTGATCCGAGGGCGCGCCCGAGTCCATTCCGCGAAATCGATCGGGCGCAGAAATCGTTGGCGGCTGAAATTTGTTTTGAGCAAGCGCGTCAGACAAAAAACTAATCACTAAGACCGTTACAACAAAGATTCGCTTCAACATTGTGTCCATCCTCCAGGACTCGGTTCCTCTGTCTCCTGGAAATTCTCTGCGCCTCTGCGTGCTCTGCGTCTCAGCGTTTGAAATCTGCCTGAATCCATTACCGCCGAGACCAGAGTACGCAGAGGAGGCACAAAGGAGGTTTCATTGAGCAACGCAGAAACTCTCCTTTTTCAATCTCCCGATGCAGGTTGTATCGTCGGTCCCTCTGCTCTCGCCTCGTGTTTCTTTCCGAATCTCATAGATAATTTCTCAACAGCATAAAAACTAACTGGAATCAGAAAACTCGCGATTAGCGTGTCAGCTAACATTCCAGAAACAACTACAGTTCCCAGTATCTGACGGGCGGCTGCCCCCGACCCTGTCGAGAACCACAACGGTAAACAGCCGGCGATGAACGCAAGAGAAGTCATTAACAACGGCCGACGTCGCAAGCGCGCACCTTCCAGCGCAGATTCGAGCAGACCACGCCCTCTCTCAAATTCCATCTTTGCGAACTCGACGATCAGAATTGCATTCTTGGCAGCGAGACCTATCACTACAATCAAACCGATTTGCGCGTACACACCAAGGTCGTAGCCACGCAACAACAGACCGATGAACGCTCCACACAAAGCAATGGGAACTGTAAGTAGTACCGAGAAAGGTAACGACCAGCTCTCGTAAAGCGCAGCGAGGATCAGAAAAACGAAGACCAGTGACAACGCAAGTGCCTTCACTGCTGCTCCCGATGTCTGTTTTTCCTGGTAAGAAAGATCAGCCCAGTCGTATCCCATTTCGCGTGGTAGAAGTTCCTTGGCTACTTCATCCAACGCATCCATCGCCTGACCAGAACTGTAACCAGGCGCGGCGGCGCCAATTATTTGAGCACTACGATAAAGATTGAACCGATTTGTATATTCCGGACCGGCAATACTCCGTGTGGAAACCAACGCCGATAGCGGCACCATGTCGCCATCCTTGTTCCGGACGTAATAGTTGTCGATGTCTTGTTCGGTCCGCCGCATTTCACCTTCCGATTGGAGGAAGACACGCCACTGCCTGCCGAAGCGATTGAACTGGTTGAGATACAGACCACCAAGATAGGCCTGCAACGTTTGATAAACGTCCGCGATAGCCACACCTTGCTTCAGAGCTTTATCTCGATCTACGTCAGCAAAGACTTGCGGAACGTCGGCGGAGAATTGAGTAATCACTCCGGCTAACTCCGGCCGTTTATGCGCGGCGGCAAGAAATGCCTTCACGTTCTGATCGAGGAATTCTACTGAGCCACCACTTCGATCTTGTATCCACAGTGAGAAACCTCCGGCGCTACCGAGACCTGGAATCGATGGCGGCATGAACGCGAAAGCCATCCCTTCGGGAATTTGTGTCGCGAGTGCTCCATTGATCTTGGCAACAATCGCCTGTGCCTTAAGTTCCTTTGAAGTACGTTCGTCCCATGGTTTGAGACTCATAAAGAAGAAACCCTGGTAACTGGCCGAGATGCGATTCAGCAAACTAAACCCGCCGATCGCGGTGTAGTACTCCACTCCGTCTGTGCGGGCTAGAACGTTTTCTACTTTCTTCATGACTTGATCGGTTCGTTCAAGAGATGCGGCCGGGGGAAGCTGAACGTGCAACATTGCGTAGCCGTAGTCTTCTTCGGGAAGAAAACCTGTCGGCATAGTCCGCCCAATGAAGGCATCTGCCACTGTGAAACCACCGATGATCACAACGCCTATCACTGCTTTTCGCAGCAACGCATGACTCCAGTTCAGATAGCCATGCATTATCTTGTCGAACACGCGGTTGAAGCCTCCGAAGAATCGGCCGACCACACCTTTCGATTTTTTTCGCGGCTTTAGTAACAACGCAGCCAGCGCAGGTGAAAGAGTCAGCGCATTGAAGGCCGAGATCAGCATCGAGACTGCTATCGTCATAGCAAACTGATTATTTAGACGACCCTGGATTCCTCCCATAAACGCAACCGGTAGGAAAACTGACGAAAGAATTAGCGCGATCGCGATCACAGGTCCGCCAACGTCTTTCATTGCCTGGATGGTCGCGTCGCGCGGAGACTTCCCTTCCTCGATGTGGTGCTCGACTGCTTCGACAACGATGATTGCGTCATCGACCACCAGTCCTATCGCGAGGACAAACGCGAACAAGGACAACGTGTTTATCGAGAATCCCAACAGCGGAAAGACGGCAAAGGTTCCGATAAGCGATACCGGAACGGCGATCACCGGTATGAGCGTTGCGCGCCAGTTTTGCAGAAACAGAAACACAACGACGATCACAAGAACCATCGCTTCCAGCAACGTGGTGACAGTTTCCTTCATGCCCTCGCTGACCGGTCGCGTTGTGTCAAAGACGACTGCGTAATCGAGGTCAGCAGGAAAACGCTGCTTTAGTTGCGCCATCGTAGTGCGCAGTCCGTTGGCGGTTGCGAGAGCATTCGATCCTGGCGCTTGAAATATCGCCACGATGGCACTGGGTTGACCGTTCATGCGCGAGCTCTGTTGATAATTGAGTGCGCCCAATTCAATGCGTGCAACATCTTTCAAGCGCACAACGGAGCCATCGTTGTTCTCCCGCACTACAACTTGTCCAAATTCTTCTGGAGTCTGCAGTCGCCCCTGGGCCCGGACTGTGTAGGTCTTTTCCATACCTGCGGGTGCAGGCGCGGCTCCCACGCGTCCCGATGGATTAACAGTGCTTTGTTCCTGAACCGCTTTCGTCAGGTCGGGTACTCCCAGGCCTAGTTTTGCCAGAACATCCGGCTTGACCCAAATGCGCATTGCGTAGTCGCTTGAACCAAACACTCTTACTTCGCCAACTCCGGGCACACGGTAAAGAACGTCGTTGATATTGATGTTCGCGTAATTGGCAAGGAACAACGAATCATAAGTTTGGTTTGGAGAGTAGAGCGAAAATACCAGCATCGGCAGTCCAGTGGACTTCCGGGTTGTTAGACCAAACTGGTTCACGTCAGTAGGAAGATTAGGCTCAGCTTGTGACAGCCGATTCTGCACGTTCACCTGATCGATGTTGACGTCAGTGTCCACACCAAAAGTCACTATCAGCTGCTGGCTACCATCGTTAGCGTTGATCGATTGCATGTAGAGCATGTTGTCAACGCCGTTCATTTGCTGCTCAATTGGCGTGGAAACGGACTGCTCGATCGTGATTGCGTCAGCGCCGGTGTAGTTGGTTGAGACAATGATCTGTGGGGGTAAGATCTCAGGAAACAGTGCCAGCGGTAGACCTGACATGCTGATCAGCCCGCCGATGACAGTGACCAGGGCGATAACCATCGCCACAATTGGTCGCCTTATAAAAAAGTTCGAAATCATTTCCCCACTCCGAAAGTTACCTGAAGTTACTTGGCTGGTTCAGGGTTACCCTTAAACGGTTTTGGATCTACGACCATGCCGGGACTTACCTTGAGGGCGCCTTCAGCGACGATGACCTCGCCTGACTTCAGACCTTCCTGAACGATCCACATCGATCCACTGCGTTCGCTAACCTTGACCGGACGAATGCTCACCTTGTTGTCACTACCAACCACTGCTACTTGATAAGTTCCCTGTAACTCGGTAACTGCACGCTGAGGAACCAGCAACGCATCCTCTCGTGTCTTCGTAACTGCACGGACGCGCCCATACTGTCCGGGTCGTAAGACACTGCCCGCGTTCGGAAACACTCCTGCCATTCGGATTGCACCAGTCTTTGGATCGACTTGACGGTCTGCAAAATAAAATCGACCTCGTTCCGGATATGTGCTGCCGTCGGACAGAACCAGTTCCAGTTCAAGATCCGAAAGATTGTCACTTTGTTCAGCTTCAGAATGTTTAGTCTTTGAGTATTTCAAATACTCTTGTTCACTCAAGGTGAAATAAACCTTGATCGGATCTACTGTCGAAACAGTTGTAAGCGATCCACTGGTAGTGTTGACGAGATTGCCGACCTGGGCCTGGGCAATGCCGACGATGCCATCGATAGGAGCCAGGATTTTCGTAAACCCCAGATTGAGTACTGCGGCATTCGCTGCTGCTTTGGCATTCTCCAATTGTCCTTTAGCAGTTGAGATTCCAGCCTTGGCGTTGTTGATCTGCGCTTTTGCTTGGGCCAGTTGAGCTCTTGCCGCTTCTATTCCTGCCCGTGCGACATCAACCTGCGCCTTCGAAACGGCATTCCCCTGCTTAGCATTGTCGTATTCCTGTTGCGTCACTGCTTTCTGATCAAGAAGTGGACGATATTTATCAACATCGAGTTGTGACTTGACTTGATTTGCCTCAGCTTGTGTCAGTTGTGCCTGGGATTGCGTGAGCTGACTGTTGGCCTGCGCTTCTTGCGCTTCAGCCTGAGTGACCTGCGACATAGCCTGCTCAAGCTGTCCCTGAAATTGTGCGACTTGACCGTTTGCCTGATCTAGAGCTGCTTGAAAAGGTCGTGGATCAATCTCAAACAGAAGCTGTCCCTTCTTCACAAAGGAACCTTCTTTGTAATCCTGTCTCAACAGATAACCAGTTACTTGCGCCTTTATCTCGGCGTTCACCATTCCATCCGTGGTGCCAATCCACTCGCTGTAGATCGGCACATTTGTCGGCTGAACTGAAATCACCGCAACTTCGAGCGGTCTTGGTGCCGCTTGCGCTGGTTTGTTGGACCGAGCCAATACCAACAAACCTGCAAGCACTGAGAAGACTCCAATCGCAACGATTGAAAAAAGTACCTTGTGTTTTCCTATAACGTATTGCAGTGCTTTTAAGTGGACCATCCTCTATCCCCCTGATATGACACAGCGCGTGATGTGCTTTTCCAACGGCCTCCGCCCCCGAGCAGGTGAACTTGCGCCCCGAGTTACCCCCTAACTCCAAGTCCACCTGCTTCGACGATCACGGGCCTCCGCCCACAAGGCCCGTGCCCGCTTGAAAAGCAGAGTTGCTAAGTTCTTCCATACCGATCCGCTCTGTTTCTAAATCCGTCGTGGTTCTAAATCCTCAGCAACATGTCTTCAGCAACATCCCTGCCAGTGTTTCTGCTGGGACAAATCGAGGGTTCACACCGTTGTAATCGATTCCGAGTGACAACAGCTTGGCAGGTGACCATATTTCGTCGGTGAGATTTTCGGCATTAGCGGTAATGACAGCGTTGACCAACGCATCTATTTACAAAACTCGAGGTCATTGCCCGCTTTATGAGAAGTTGGTTTTGCGGCCGACGTATTGCAGTAGTCATGACGCTTAACAGAACTCGAAAGGAAGGACCACATGGACAAATTGGACGGAAAGGTTGCCGTCGTGACAGGAGGCAACAGTGGAATTGGGCTGGCTACGGCTAAAGAATTCAGTGAGCAGGGAGCGAAGGTCGTAATCTCGGGAAGGGATCAGCAGACACTCAATTCGGCGAAGAGGGAAATCGGCAACGGCGTGTTGGCGGTCAAATCTGACACCTCAAATCTCGAGGACATCGACGCGCTGTTCGGAGCTGTGAAGAAGGAGTTCGGGAAGATTGACGTGTTGTTCGTTAACGCGGGTGTCGGGAAGTTTTTACCGATTGAGAGCGTGGACGAAGAGTTCTTCGATCAGATCATGGACATCAATTTCAAGGGCGCGTACTTCACAATTCAGAAAGCATTACCGCTGCTAAACGACAACGCATCGATCATTCTTAACACTTCGATCAACGCCCATATTGGAATGCCGAACACGAGCGTATACGCGGCGAGCAAGGCGGCGTTGATAACCCTCGCGAGAACTCTATCTGCTGAGCTCATCGGACGCGGGATAAGGGTCAATGCAGTGAGTCCAGGTCCCGTTACCACACCTATCTTCGACAAGTTAGGGTTGGCTCCTCAGGATCTTCAGAAGTTGGCACAGAGTGTTCAAGTTAAGGTGCCGATGAAACGTTTTGGATTACCCGAGGAGATAGCGAAGACCGTTTTGTTCCTGGCTAGTTCAGATTCCTCGTTCTTGCTGGGGACGGAAATTGTCGCTGATGGAGGAATGAGCCAGCTGTAAAACGGTGGAGCGATGCAGTCAATTACCGGCTTCATTCGGAGAAACGCACAAGTCCCATTAGAGCTTGTGTCGGCTGATCCGAATGAAGCTAAAAAGTCGGGAATCCCAGGCACGGCAGTGCGTGGATTGTTCAGATCCGACCTAGTAAGGAGTGTGGTTTGAAGACTATCCGAATCCCACCAACGGTGCTCCTTGTAGGTTGGACTTGAACAATCCAGCAACTGCGGTTGGTGGGATTTCGGAATTTTGTGCAAAGCCTCGGTGGAAGAATTAAGTAGACAGGTTATTTGTGAGCCTCGATCTCTTCGATGAAGCATTTAGCCATCAGACCCTTTGAAACGAGTCGCGTCCCTTTCTCAAACATTTTCGTCAACAACTGCTTTCCCTTATTGTCGATGAAGCTAACAGCCGTTAAATCAACTGAGACTGCCGCCTTGCTGGCTGAGGCCGCACTCCAACAGCGTTCCAGTTCTCCTACTGCTTCGCCGGCGAGTTTACCTTCAAGAAAGAGTCGAGTAATCGCGCGCTCATCATGTGTGGTAATTCTGATCATAGGTTTCGTCCGAACAATGACTAGCAACTTGTTAGCCGCAATCAATCCGAGGGCAAAATGTCGCTAAATATTCTGATTGCAAAGAAGAACTCCGGCGTTGAAAAGAGTGACAATCAAACATCTGACCGTATTTCACCAGATGACGGATACCCGTCATTGGGGAAGGAACCAGAGACGCGTTTTGCTCGTAACGACGTAGTCAAGTATTCTTTGATCAAACGAGGTCACCAGGGTTTTCGTGTTGAGTCTTTTGAAAGGACTGGCCCCATGCCTGAGGTTTCGGGGGAGAAAGTAATGAATGCCCACACTGCTTTCGCAGTTGACACAGAGTTACAGACGCAAAAGTTTCTAACGCTGCTTGAACTTTCCAAAGCGATCGCCTCTCATCGCGATTTATCAGGACTATTCCACGATTTAACTTGCCGTCTGCGAAATCTCTTTGCCTTTCGCGATCTGGCGGTCATGCTGCACGACGATAAGAAAAATGTGATGCGGTCCTACATCATGGAAGGATGTGACGGGGCATGGCTCCCTCAAGATCCGAATGAAGTTCCAATAGAGGGTTCCATCAGCGGTCAGGTTTGGCAGACCCAGCAGCCGCTTGTAATCGATGATTTGGACAAAGACTATCGATTCCCTTCAGCCAGCATCCTGCGCGACCGCGGCGTGAAATCGGTCTGTTGCCTGTCGCTAAGCACTGTGCATCAAAGACTTGGCACGTTGAATTTATTGAGTGAGGAAGTCGGTGCATATGACCATTTTGATCTCGGGTTTGCGCAATTAGTCGCCGGACAGATTGCTGTAGCGGTTGAAGCACAGTTTCATCAGCAGCAGTTGGCGCGGGAACGAGATCGCTCAAAGCTATTGTTGGAAGTTAACAACACTCTGGTTTCAAATCTAAATCTGCGAGAGTTGTTGTCGGGCATCTCGCACAGTCTCGCCCCCGTAATGCCACACGAAGCAGCTGCCTTGACACTGTACGACAAATCGCTCAATCAACTTCGCGTCGCCGCCTTTGATTTTCCCGAGCACGACGGTAACTGCGTTACCGGCAAGATCATTCCCTTTGAAAACAATCCTATCGGTGAAGCGTTTACAACCAGAAAAACTGTTTTGATCGATTATGGCAATCCACAGGATCCGCAAATAGCTTGCGGAGGAAAGATGGCCTCCGGTTGTGCTGCTCCATTGATCTTTCGCGATCGAGTGCTCGGAGTAATCGCTATTAAGAGTAGTCGACCGCACGCGTTCTCCGAAGACGACGCCGAATTGTTCGGTCAGGTTGCTAATCAAGTGGCAATTGCAGTCGAGAATGCCCTCGCCTACAACGAGATCGAGACACTCAAGAACAAGCTGGAGAAAGAGAAGCTCTACCTCGAAGAAGAGATTCGTACTGAGTACAACTTTGAAGAGATCGTAGGCAGCAGCCGCGTACTCCGGCAGGCCTTGCAACAAGTTGAGACAGTTGCTTCGACTGACTCAACGGTCCTGATCTCTGGCGAAACGGGAACCGGCAAAGAGTTAATCGCGCGTGCGATCCATAATCTGAGCGAACGTCGCGAGCGTACGCTGGTTAAAGTTAACTGCGCCGCAATTCCAACCGGACTCCTGGAAAGCGAGTTGTTTGGTCATGAGAAGGGTGCATTTACAGGAGCGATCGATCGACGCATAGGTCGATTCGAGCTTGCACACCAGGGAACAATCTTCCTGGACGAGGTCGAGGACATTCCTCTCGAATTGCAATCCAAGCTGTTGCGCGTGCTTCAGGAGCATGAGTTTGAACGTCTTGGCAGTTCGCGCACGTTGCGTGTTGACGTTCGTGTTGTAGCGGCCACAAATGCCGACTTAGCTCAACTAGTCGAAGAGAAAAAGTTCCGCAGCGATCTCTATTACCGTCTAAACGTTTTTCCAGTCAATGTGCCGTCATTACGTGAGCGACCTGAGGACATTCCACTTCTGGTCCACTTCTTCGCCAACAAGTTTGCGCAGCAGATGAAGCGACACATCGAGAGCGTTCCGAAAGATGTGATGGAGGCTCTGGTGAAATACCACTGGCCCGGCAACATTCGCGAACTGGAAAACCTTGTGGAGCGAGCCGTGATCCTTTCGCGTGGTTCAATCCTCGAAGTACCGTTGAGTGAATTGAAGCAATCGAAGGCGTCGAACCACGCTAATGGCTCGATAAGCCTGGAAGCTGTTGAGCGCGATCACATTTTGCGAATACTTGGTGAGTCCGGCTGGGTAATTGGAGGTCCAAATGGAGCAGCCGCTCGTCTTGGTCTAAACAGAACAACACTTAACCACCGGATGCGTAAATTGGGAATTTTCAGGCCACAACCCGCGTCAGTGTAGAGTCATTTGCTAAAATACCTCGGTCTACCCACACCCGTCGGATCTCTCAGTCGAAATTAACCTACCAGAGACCTGCGACCTCAAGGAGCGCTCTTTGCTCATCGCTCTAAATTGTTTCGCGACGGAAATGCGGTAATTTCGCGCTACCTCTCGCGTTAGTCAGTAAGGGCTCAGAGCCGCGTAAATTGATCAAATAAAGCCTCACATTTGAGACGAACGTAACTGCGCCGAGTAACTGATAACTCCGTACGGTGCTGGATTACGGGAACTTCGTGAACGCGGAAATGGTGAAAGCCTTCAACGCTTCCATCGAATATCGCCAGCGATTCGGTCCATGATGCACGTCTAAAATTCCCAAAAACAATCCGAGGCAAAATAAGCTTCGTAGGGAATAAAACCTAACCGGGTTCGGTATTAACAGTAGATCGCGTAATAACAAACAAGAGGGTTCCTGCAAACGCGGTAAAAGCTCACAAGTTCGAGAATGCAGCGTTACGGCACCGCAACGTCAACCAATCCCCCGACGTGGCGTCCTTCTGATTATGAGTAGCTCTTACAAATCACGGATACGCGGAGGTTCTAAGTTGAGTTGTCAACGAGCACGGGAACTCATGACCAGCCTTGTTGATGGCGCGCTCGATGGATTTCACGTTTCAGAAATCGAGCAACACCTGGATCGATGCCAGGACTGTAAGCTTGAGTACATCAGTCGATTAACCATGCGTTCATCATTTAAAGACAAATCGCTTTATCATTGCGCGCCCCCTAGTCTGCGGAAGCGCATTCGTTCGTCCTTGCAAAAAGAGGCGCGAGTCGACGTGACTTCTCGCATGACTTTGCGCTCCTTATCCAACAGGCACAATGAAGGATCATAGCGCTCCCACACACAACTCTTCCGAAGTTTCTTTATCCCGATAATTCACAAGAATCTGTTTTAGTCGTTCACGAGCACGAGCCAACCGTGACATCACAGTACCCATAGGAATCTTCACCACGTCCGCGATCTGTTTATAAGATAATTCTTCAAATTCTCTCAGTACGATCACCTCGCGAAACTCGGCGGGCAACTTTTCTAACGCACTCCTGAGCATTTGTTTGTCCGCTTCTTTGATTAGCAGCATCTCGGGATCCAAATCATCTGATGTCTGCATACATGTCTCATCATCGAAATCGCCTTCCGATTCCATTAATCGATTTTGCCGAATCCAGTTGTGATAGGTGTTGCGGACAATCGCCAGCAACCATGGCCGAGCGTCGCCTCCTTGAAAGGCAGCGAAGTGCCGCAAAGCGCGTAGGTAAGCTTCCTGTACGACATCTTCAGCATCTTTATCGTTTCGAGTGAGCCACCGAGCCAGATTGTATGCCGCATCGAGATGCGGCAAAGCGGCTTCCTCAAAACCCTGGATAATGGTGGTCATTACCGTGCTCCATTGTCGGGCTCTAAGCCCGGCATACATCGGTCAAGGTTCGATTTAGTAGTGCTATGCATCCTTGCACCTGCTGATCTGCTCCACTACAAACAGCGGAACATTCACATGACGAACTCCACGGTCTATCAGACTCTTTATTAGTGCGATCCCTTCGCAGTCGATGAAACCAATGTTTTTCAAATCAACATCGAGACTCAAGCCTTCTTCCAGTGCTGACTCAGCGGTCTCTCGCAGTAACTCAACCCATTGGCCCGTAACCCGTCCATCCAGTTGTAAAGTAACTTGATGTCCTACCAAAACGACTTTCGTGATCTTCAACATTCCGGTGTCTCTCTTGGAAATTTTGTCCCATGTCGCCCACTACCAAACCGTACCGATCGCTGGGCAAAATATCGTTTCTAATTAGGGTGGAGGAGCAAGACCTGTGCGTGTGCGTCGCTCGTGGGAGCAAGCGATACACTCGTGTTCTTTAGTTCGGTCTTGCTCCTCGCGTTCGCCAGGCGAGTTGCAGCGTTGAAACTCCTGGTCGCTTTCATCTCACCTTTCGACCGCAGGACCTCCCTTTCAAACCCCTGGTTTGTTAGTTTTGCGGAATCCCCTGGGGCTCACCATAGATAAAGTCATCCATCATGACGATGTCGTTCTTCTCATCATCATTGGGCCCGGGAACATCACCTGCAGTGATACGCACACTAGCGATCCTTGCGTCACCGTAGGTGATACCGAAGAAAGAAAATCCCGCATCGCCTGGCGACGGTGGCACGAAACTGCTGTACAGCAGCTGACCGTCTGCGCCGAAAAACTCAACCAATGTACTGGAGCCGCGGTTACCATTTTTTTGCCCTGGCCCACTGCCATCCGGTTGATCGACGTCACAGAAAATCGCTCCGAAGCCTTTGACTGTTGCTGCGGTATTTCCCATTGAACCAGGCACGAAAAACAAAACATTAGTGATATTGCTACCTACCGGGGTGAAAAGGCGCTTGGCACTGAAGGCCTTGAAAATGGTGCCGTAGGTTTCGTTGTTGAAGAGCCCAACCAGTCCGTTTTGCGCGCCACCCGAAGGAGGTGCCTGGGCAAGTCCGAGTCCTGGTGTGGTGGTCTGGTTACCTCGGCTGTCTAAGAAGTTGTTGAATGGTGTTACGGGCGGTGTGGTCGCGTCAGGTCCACCAACTCCATCCCAATTGATTTCTCGACGACCATCTGAAAGTGGCCCTTTGTTGTTGCCGTTGTTTTGATCTCCCAGTTCATGGCGGAACCTGTCAACTGAACCTTGAATCGAAGCGGCGTCTGGCCCTGCAGCCTGAAACACAGTAGGTGGAACAAAATCTCTGCCAGTGTTGTCTTGCGCATGAACCGACTGATTTAGTCTGCCGGGCACGACAATCGACATTAGGCCGATGACGGCAGCAAATATTAAGAACACATACTTCTTCATACTTGAATATCCTTTCAATCTAACTGGTAATGAAACATCCCCGCATGAGCGCGTTACATCGGAAGCGGCACGTTTCGAATGAAGCGGTCTTACGCCGCTTGTAATTGGCCCTCGTGGTCCAGCGACAAGACATTTGAGATCTCTGGCATTCAGTTGTGGTCGCCATTAAATGTGTCGCGAGACCATCGCAGTGCAGATTGCGTGCCGTGGACATACACAAGAATTCGATTTCGGCTCTCCGCTAAATTGTTTGAGAATCTGGTAACTCGAGGTGTAAAACGAGGTCAGAAGGACTGATAGGAGAACCAATCCCGTGGAATCGCGGATATTAGGAGATAGCCTTTGGTAGGCGAACTACGATATGTGGTGGGCGGAGCGACTAATACCCAGCTTAGCCATTCTGTGTCGCAGCGTATTCGGATGGATACCAAGAGTCTTGGCAGCGCCGTTTGCGCCTTCAACCACCCCGCGAGTTTGCTGCAGCGCTGCACAAATATGATCTCGCTCGACCTCTTCCAAAGTCTTAAGCGCAACAGATAGTCCAGGAGTCAGGGCAGGTTCAGACTCCGACGTCTTGTCGAAATGGGCCTCCGAAACCGGCACGCTGGTGAGATCGGTCTCTAACTCGAGAATTGAACCCTGAGAAAGTATCAATGCTCGCTCTATAACATTTTGCAACTCCCGGACGTTTCCGGGCCAGGAGTAGCTTGTGAGTCTTTCACTGGCCACGGCGGATATGCCCTCCATCTTCCTCCCCAGGTTTCGCGCGGATTTAGAAAGGAAGAACATCGCTAACTGAGGAATATCTGAACGTCGCTCGCGCAGGGGAGGAACTTCAAGTGGAAAGACATTCAATCGATAATAGAGATCCGAGCGGAACGTGCCTTCGCTAATAGATTCCTTAAGGTTTCGATTTGTGGCGCAGATGATTCGCACGTCTACGCGCACCGAACGACTACTGCCCACTGGCTCGAACTCCCGCTCCTGAAGAACGCGCAACAATTTGACCTGAGTGTCCAGGGGCAACTCACCTACCTCATCTAGGAAGATTGTGCCGCCGTCCGCAAGTTCGAACCGGCCAATCCGTCGTTCGAACGCCCCGGTAAAAGCACCTTTCACATGGCCGAATAATTCGCTCTCAACCAAACCGGCGGAAATGGCGCTACAGTTCACCTTTACTAACGGCCGATCCTTCCGGGCGCTGCGATCGTGAATAGCCCTTGCAATTAACTCTTTTCCTGTTCCCGTCTCTCCGTAGATGAGCACGCTGGAGTTTGTTGGCGCGACTTGATCGACTCGTTTTAGGAGCGCAAGAAGGGCGTCACTGTTACCAACAATTTCTTCGAAGTTATGTACAGTGCGGATCTCCTCTTGAAGATAAACATTTTCCTTCTCAAGTCTTCCCTTCAGCGCCGCGATCTGCTCATAAGATTTCATGTTTGCGATCGCTAGCGAGACCTGGTTAGCGACTTCCCTCAACAACTCAGCATCAGATTCCGTGTACCTGTTCTTTGCTTCACTCCAAACGGTGAAAGTACCTATGCTGGTTCCCATCGCCACGAGTGGTACAACGCAATATGATTGAATTCCCTCTTCTACGAGCCGCCTTTCGCCAGGCGACTCCTGTTCTCGTTGCAGATCACCTCGCGTGACCGTCTTTTGATGTTCCAGTACCCATGCCGAAATGCGGGTCTCCTCAAGATCGTATTCTTTCCCAAGCCGGAAAAACTCCGATTCGCCCGTACCATTCATCGATAGAAGTTTCAGCGTCTTAGACTCGGGCTGGTAAAGAAGAAAGGCGGCTCGGTCAAAGGGAACCACTCGTTGAATAGCTTCATAGGCAGATGCGAAGAGCGCATCCTGCGCGAGGTTGTTAATAATCGCGTTGTTGATCTCGAGTAGGGTACGTTTCCGCTGCTCGCTTTTCCGAAGCGCCTCTTCCGCCTTTCGTCGCTCAGTTACGTCAACGAAAGTAACGACAGCGCCAACAGTTTTGCCCTCCCTGACAAGTGGGTGAGACCAATATTCGACGGGGAAACTACTCCCATCTTTTTTCCAAAAAATATCATCATCAATATGAACGCCACGGTTTTCCTGGAAGCCAACAAAAATAGGACACTCTTCGATAGGAAATGCGGTGCCATCTTTTCGTGTATGGTGATCTAACGAATGCATGTTCTGCCCGAGCAACTCCTGGGCATCGTCATAACCAAGTAACTGAACTGCAGCCGGATTACAAAAGAGACAGGTGCCGTGGGAATCACATCCGAAGATTCCTTCAGCAGCGGAGTTAAGAATCAACCGAGCTCGCTCTTCGCTCAACTGCAGGGCTTCTTCTGCTCTTTTCCGTTCGGTGATGTCTTCTGTCAGTGCCAATAAGAATGGCTGCGTACTCTCGGTACTGTGCACCACAGATACGTTATTCCTTACCCAAACAAAACTGCCATCTTTGTGACGACATTGTTTCTCAATTTGAAACTGATCTCGTTTTCCTTCCACCAGTTCAGTAACCAAAGCCCAATTGACTTCACGATAATCCTCATGAGTAATCTCGAGGAATGAAAGCTCTCGAAATTCACTCTCACTGTAACCGAGCATTTTTTGGTAGGTGGAATTTGTCGAGAGAACGCGGCCACTAAGATCGGCAAGCGCTACGCCTATAGCAGAATTCTCAAAGACTGATCGCCACCGCAAGGCTTCAGTCTTTTCGCGCTGTGTGACACCTTCGGTAGGAGATTGTGCTTCCGGTTTTAAGCTGATTGGTCCAACGTCCCGCATACAACTCGTGGAATACACTCTGAATGTGGACGGAGTTTGTTTCACGTAGAGCAGGAAGTCAAGAGACCAAGCCATTTAGTCGAGTATGAACCATAGGTTGGCCTGCGATTCGGCGGCATGGATGGTCTTTTCAAGACCAGAGATCCTAAGGGTCCAAGCATTCTTATCTGACAGAAAACGTCCCTTCAACATTTGTCTTGTCTGAATGTTGTTTTTAGAGTAAGCGCACAAGTAAGACTTCTTCGTCGCCTAGCCCCAGGGCGACGAAACTACCGTGCGCTTACTCTGAGGCTGGTTGCACCCGCTCTCCAGCCTCAATCGCCCCCCTTGTTCGCTACCTCTCTCTATACCGAGGCAGAGGCCAAAATATTCCCGGATGCGCTAAGCGATGGCGTTACGGTACATCAAAAGTCCGCTCACATACCGCCGACATTGAGAATCTTGTCCTTGTAGATAACTGCGAAGAGTTTCTGGGCCAGGTCGTAATCGATCGCTTTGAGCAAGGTGTACTGTTGCAACGCCAATGCTCGCTCACCACGCCGGATGTAAATGATGGCCAGGTTGCTGTGAGCTTCAGCGAAATCCGGTTTGAGCAAGAGTGCTTGATTGTAAGACAGGATGGCCTGCTTATATCGACCTGCCTTGCCGAAAACATAGCCGAGATTGTAATGCGCTTGGGCCATACCTGGCTTTACGCTGATCGCTCGTTGCAGGAATTCAATGGCCCGGTCGAATTCCCCGAGTGAGCAGTAGATCAAACCCATATTGTTTAGGATTGCTGGAGTGTCTGTTGTCAGCCTTAATGCCTGGTCATAGGCAGTGATCGCGTCTTTAGGCCGGCCTGCATCGGCGTAGGCGGATCCCAAATTTTGATAGACATCAGGAGACTCGGGCTCGAGACGGTGAGCCTGCTCAAGAGATGCGATTGCGTCTGTAAGCTGGCCCAACTTGTAATAAGCAACTCCTAAATTATTATGAGCCTCCCCCGAATCTGGTTTGATTCGAATGGCTTCCTTCAATGAGTTGACGGCCTCCTGATCACGGCCCAGCATGGAATAGGTAAATCCGACCTCACAAAGCGAATCAGTACGCTCCGGTTGGAGTTGAAGTGCACGCGTAAAACACTCAAGTGCCTCTGCGTACCGTTCAGTCTTATTGTAGGAAACACCGAGATGATGGTGCGCGTCTGTGAAGTTCGGGTTAATAAGTAACGTTTTCTTAAAGGCTTCGATCGCAAGATCGTAATTCTTCTCCATCTCGTAAACACAACCGAGATTGTAGTGGGCCACGTAGAGTTCAGGTTGAAGGGCAATCGCCCTCTTAAGCAAATCAATCGCTTCCGCGTACCGATGCCCTGTAGCCGAAGCAACGGCGTTATTGGTAAGTGAAGCAGCCTCATCGGCAGATCGATCCGGCATCTCTTTTGTCGCAGCGACTGCAAAGCCACCCGACAACAAGACACAAAGTAACGTCGTGGCGACCAAAACCAATTTCTTGCGTCTGAACATCAATCTCACCCCCCAAACCTGTCTAGTTCATTTACCGTTTTGAGGAGCTAAATATTCCCCGTTGTCTCGCTCAAGATGACCAGTGAGAAATGCAAAAGGGCGACCTCGAAAAGTCGCCCCTCTACAACTTGATTTTCAGTGTGCGGCAGGCCTTAGAAAACGTATCGAAGCTGAAAGCACAAGCCTTTAGGATCGTTCTTAGGCAGGTGGTAATTTGATCGAGATTAGCAACGTTTCTTAACTCAGGCCCATTGATGAGCCCCATGATGGAGCAGAGCCGGCGAAGTAGGAAGTGCGCTTTGTGTTGTCTTTCGATTGGTGAGCAGCTTACGAAGCTTCATGCGAGCTTTGTGCAATTGCGACTTTGAGGTTCCAACCGAACAACCAAGCAGCTGACCAATCTGTTCATGCTCATAGCCCGCTACATCGTGAAGGATGAAGACAGCTCGATAACCTGGCGCCAACTGGCTAATTGCCTCGTCCAGCGAAATGCGATCGATTAGGGCCATCCTGCTCGGGTTCTCTGTTCCCGCCACAATCCGAAGTGGCAGAGTGCCATCTTCCGTCGTTTGCTCACTCTTTACGTTAGGCTTACGAAAATGCATCAACACTTGATTGACCGCCAGTCTATGGAGCCACGTGCTAAACGAAGAGTCACCGCGAAACGTGTCAATCTTGCGAAAAAGTTGGATGAAGACCTCTTGGGCCAGATCCTCAGCTTGCGTCGCGTTTCTGATCATTCTCAGGCACAGAGCGTAAATACGGTGATGATAGCGACGGTAGACCTTTTCGAACGCCTCCATGTCACCTGTGGCCGCAAGCTGTGCATCTGCGTCTGCCGTCATTTCTGTACCCTTTCGGACTAACCTTGAGCCCTCATCAAGCTCGACCGAAGCATCCGTACTGCAAATGCGACGGCCGAGTTTGCTGGCCAACCGTTCATTACAGAACGCCAACAATGACCACGGTCTCGACCGCAAGGTTTTCAGCTATCTTTCCTGTTGACGATTTTCCATGGAGATTGCTTTGGATATCACGCTCGCTCTGTGACAGATAAAACTGTCGCCCCGTTGTTTCACCCGCGGGCCAAACCTGGAAAAGGAAGTATTGATCTCCATAACGATGGAAAACCAGCGTTCCCTTGTCCTTGGCTTGCAACGTTTGAACTGAAGATGAAAAAGGAATCGCTCTCGAACTACCATCCACATCAAGAATCGAGAGGACCGTATCATCAGAATCTCGTCTTGCTCGACCAATCGAGTATTTGCCCGACGAAAGTTTCTTGTCGGCTACGATGAAATCGAACGGAATGTTTGCCCTGATCTTATTCGCGAGAGATTGGCCCTGCGCTGACGTTACAGCAGTTACAAACACGATCGCGCTCAGGAGACTAATCTTCATTAACCCACCCGCAAATTGTATCTTCATACTCTCTCACTCTCATTTGTAATTAGAGGCTCAATGCCTCGCGATGTAGATACCGCTTAAGCCGTCTTTTTATTCCAGGGAATAATTGATCCTCTTTGCCGAGGGCTTGGAAAGAGTTTCGGAACTTTGAAGTGGACCAGAAAGGAGTTGTCGATGCAGAAAACGCTCGGTGAAGGAAGTACTTAGGTCTTTTTATGCAGCAGCTGTCAAGTCAAAACCAAGTGCCGGATCAAAGCGAAAGGGCCAATCGCTACGAATCCCGTAGTTGCTACGAAGAGAACTCGGAGATCTGAACAGAGAAAGTTCTGAAATTCTAATTTGCAATCATCAAGCTCTGCGTACAGGCGCACAAAGCTCCAAAGCATGTCCATCGGGATCGGAGAAATAAACGGACTTCGCTGGCATCCACTCGTGATACACAGGACCTTCGATCGAAACACCTCGCTCTAACAAGGCAGCGGCGGCGGCCTCGATATCGACCTCGTCGACAGTAAAAGCAAAGTGTTGTGTTGGCCAATCTGATTTGTCTTCCTGAAGAACCACCATGCCGGCTTGCCCACCGGCTCTCAAGAACAACCACTTGCGCTGTTCGTCTCTAATCCCAACCTCGAGTCCCAAAGTTTCCCGGTAAAAGGTTTCGGACCTCGAGAGATCCTTGACTCGAATTGCTACCTCGTAAAGGCCACGAATAGGAAACATGTCTTCCATCCTTTCCTGAAGTCGAACCACCTGGTTCAAGCCTTGAATAAAGAGTCTGGAACCGGATGATCTAGCGCACGACTTCAACGCCGCTCGAATGCGCGCGGTGTAATGACAGGAACTGACTTGAAGCCATCAACGCCAATCCGCCAGCACTACTTATATATACTGTTGCAACGGCTCAAATATTCCCAATAACAAATCGAGACTCTTGCAAAAACTTAACTTCTCATTCTCCCCTGGCTTTAGCCTGGGGAGCAGCGCTCGCATGAACCATTGGAACCGTTACGGTTTCCGAAGAATTCCAGTGTTTCTTGATAAACCGTTGAAACGATTAACTACTTTTCCAAATCGCCCTAACCCCAAGCTGAAGCTTGGGGAGAATGAGAAGTTGATTTTTGCTGACCTTATTCTTTTTGATCGTTGATAAGGACTACATCGCTAACAACTCTGCCCATGAGGATTACAGTACTAATCAACACCACTTGTGCCTCTGACTATGATCACATTCGCTGGGATCTTCATTTGGTCGTTCGGAAAAAACTCGCGCGCTGCTTTCTGAACTTCCTCGGCTATTACTTCTCGTTGCGTTGAATCAATCGTTGCCAACTTCTCTCGCAACGTCCCGGATGTTTCGGATCGCAGTTCCCAAAACTCTTCAGGCGAGATTGGCGCCTCAAGATCGAACTTGAACACTCGCTCCTTGACCTCGACTGCACCAGCCTCTGAAAGAATTCGAGAAAGACTCCCGAGCTCGGCGAAACGAAACGCGCCTAGTAAATTCGATTCCGCAGGCTCAGGTTCAAAGTGTCTCGCAATGACATTGGTAACCACGTGAGAGAACGGATTGAGTTCGGCTTTACCCCAAACGGCAAGTGCTACCACACCTTCCGGCTTCGTGACTCTTAACATTTCGCGCATCGCCGCATCCGGATCAGGAAAGAACATTGCTCCAAACCTGCAGAGCGCAACATCAAACGATTTACTATCAAACGGAAGGTGGTCGGCCGCGCACTGTTCAAACAAAACATTTTTCAGTTTTCGTCTTTGCGCCTCCTCTTTGGCCGTGGCGACCATTTCCGGGGCGACGTCGGTGTACACGACTGACCCAGTTGGGCCAACAGCATCTGCAATAGTAAGGGAAGGCTCGCCGGCTCCGCCTGCAACATCCAGTACCCTCCCTCCTTCAATGATCTCGGCCTCATCGATTAGTGCTTGCGTGAGGGGACTAAACATTGTTCGAAGCGTAGCAGCGTGTTTTCTCCAGTACCGAGCAGACGCACGCCACTCGCGCAAAGTTTTCTCTGCCTGATCGTCTCTCATCTTTTCGCCCAAATTAATTTCTTGCTTTCTGCGTTTGAAGTGGCTCCCTGTAAAGCGCCTTCTAGAAATCTCAATGTCGGTCGCGAACCATATATAATGTCATCAGCGATCACTCGGGACTTTACTCTTTCGGTTCGCGGGCCACCGCTTTATAGCATCAACGTTCGGACGCTGGCGAGGCCAAGTGAATGCACTCACGGAGAACAGCACATGGCCCCAATCTCATTTGATCCTCGTCACTGCGCCATGCTTAGCATGGACCTGCAATCAGGCATTGTTGCGGCCTACACACCAGAAAACAACGACCTCGTTTTACGCGCTGCTGCGCTTCTTGAGCACGGCCGATCCGCGGGAATAACGGTCATTCACGTCAAGGTTGGGTTCCGACCTGGCTTGCCTGAGATCCACCCACGAAACATGCTGTTGGGCGGGATCAAGGACTCGCCGAAGCACCAACAACTCTTCGCGGGTGGCTCCGGTGCGATCCATACGGTGGTCGCCCCCAAGGAGGGCGATCTGGTGGTGACCAAGAGTCGGGTCAACGCGTTCGCTGGGACAGATTTAGAGCTGCTGCTGCGAGCCAAGGAGATCAACACCTTGGTGCTATTTGGCATCGCAACCAGTGGGGTAGTGCTCTCGACGATGCTGCATGCAGCCGACGCGGACTATCGAATCTTCATCGTCAAGGACTGCTGCGCTGACCTTGACGACAGGGTACACGGGTGTTTGATTGAGAGAGTCTTCCCGCGCTGTGCGACGGTACTGGCATCGGACGAGATTCTCAGTATGCTCGAATGCGGCCGAACAAATTAAGGATTAAAAAAATCGGTCCATAAGGCCTGCCCGCCTCTCCCGGACATGTGTTAATCGTCGAACTCTATTAAGATACGTACCAAGTTGGCCAACCTGAACACATTGGCACTAACCAAAAGATCCACAAGTCGTGCGCTTGGTTACTTGTTGTTAACCATAATTGTGCATGGAGTGACGGTGGCCGCGGTCCATCGTCATTCTCGCTCCTTGCCACTTCCTTCCAATGCGGCAGTTATCAGCAATCCGGATGGATCAAGCACGTCGCCCTCGGGACATTCTCAACGCGACGAGTGTTCGATGTGCCAGTTTCAACAACAGCTCTTCAACAGCTTCATCCAGACCTGGGCGTTTACAGACACTCCTTTAACACAAGTCTGTCCTACCTCTAACCCGATAGTTGCTTACTATTCAACGTCCAGTCGGGCTCTTCGCGGTCGCGCGCCTCCTCTTACTTCCTCGGATTAACCAAGCCATTTCGCCACTCGTCAACTAACGATACCGTTCCATCGTGTCTAGTCCTCCGACTTTAGGCGAAGGCTTGAGCTTTCACTTCAAAAAGTCCTGAGAGGCACGTCGATGATCTTCAAGAAAAGAATCACAATCGTCAAAGGGCCACTTCTGACGGCTCTTATTTTATGGTTCAGTCTTAATCCGGTTTTCGCACAAGACAAGTCGTCTGCGCGTGCGCCCGAAATTGAAATCAATTCCCCTGCGGCCATCCTTGTGCGGCAGCAAGCGACGACGGCTCCCGTAAGCCAAGCCATTACGATTTCAGACGCGGTATCGATTTTCTTGCGGCAGAACCTTCAGTTGGTCGCCGCCCGCTATGACATCGATACGGTAGACGCAGAAAAACTTACGGCGAAGCTTCGACCCAACCCTGAGATCAATATTGGTTTTACGGATATTCCCCTCGACTTCAAAGCGGGTTTCGTCAACCCACAAACGTTCGACTACGGCATCTCTCAGACCTTCGAGCTTGGCGGGAAGCGAAGCAAGCGAATTGGGGCTGCTAATGCAAACTCGGAAGTAGCGCGAGGGCAGTTTCAATTAGTCGTGTGGCAGGCAACGAATGACATGAAGAGGAAATTCGTTACCGTCCTCCTGGCCCAATCGCTGCTCAATCTGGCAAAAGAAAACCAGAAGACATTTGCGGAAACAATCCAACACACGTCAGAACTCGTCCAGGCTGGCGAAATTTCAGGTCTGGATCTTACGCGCGTCGAGGTCGAACAACTCAAGTTTGATACCGACGTAGCCAATGCGGAAAGGGATTACGAGGTCGCCCTACGCGACTTGCGGGTCACGCTAGGCGGCGATTACCGAGCGATGGAGATTGAAGTCGTCGGGTCGTTGGATCCTCAGCCGTATCAGTTCTCGCTCGGTGAGTTGCGCGATAAGGCACTGGCCGCGCGGCCTGACTTGAAGGCCGCACAATTAAGTGAGCGAGCAGCCGATGCTGCCATCCGGTTGCAAGACGCTCAACGCATTCCTGATCTCAACCTAGGTGCAGGAATCGAACAGGTTCCGTCGGGTGGAAGTACTTATAACTTTGGCATCGGCATCCCACTGCCAGTACACGATCGCAATCAGGGCGGACGAGCCAAGGCTCTCATTGACAAACGACGTGCGCTAAACGAGCAACAGCTCATCACCAATCAAGTCCTAAGTGATGTGGACAAGGCGCTGGTTGCATATGCAGCGCAGAAGCGGCGAGTTGAGCTTTATCGCACCGGGGTGCTTACCAAGGTCGACAACATTCAAAGGCTGACTGAATTTTCTTTGAAGGCAGGTGAAAGCTCAACGCTTGATTTGTTGGATGCAATTCGAACGCGGCGCGAAACGTTGGCTAGTTACTACCAGACGCTTTTTGATTATCAGGTGTCGCTGCTTGATCTTGAGCTCGCGACTGCAACACCGATTACGAAGTAGAAGCGTTGGTGAAAGGATGCAAGAGATGTTCTGTCGAAAAATAGTTCATAACCTTTTTATTCTGCTTCTAACCATTGCAGCTCTTGGAGCTTGTAAGAGATCTGCGGAAACCACATCGAATTCATCCGCACAGAAAACAGAGCAGTCGTCGCAGAGCCAGGCAATCGAGACGGAAACAGTCGCGCTTTCGCCCATCGCCGCAATCATTCCCGCTACGGGAAAAATCCTTGTGCCTGAAGACCGCATGGCAAACATCGGCCCGGTACACGAAGGCAGGATCGTGCGGCTCTATGCCGGCCAGGGAAGCAATGTGAAGAAAGGACAAAAACTGGCCGATCTTGAATCGGCAGACATTGATGAGGCCGAGGCTGATTATCTCAAGGCGCTCGCGGATTACGACAACGCGCGGAAAACGTCAGCGGCTGAGGTAAAGCTGGCCCAGGCTACCTACGATCGCACCAAGATGCTCTTTGAAAAAACCATCACAGCTCAAAAAAATCTTCAGTCTGCTGAGCATGATCTCGACGTAGCGAAGGCATCGGGCGAAAGCTCTGTAGCTGGAGCGAAAGCAACACTCACTTCGGCTCGTCGCCATTTGCTGATACTCGGTCTAAAAGACTCAGACATTGACGCGCTGGCGAACAAGTCAAGCCTGGCCGCAGTCTTTTCTCTCAACTCTCCGATCTCTGGAACCGTAATCGAACGCAACGCCACCATCGGCGCGACCGTGGGTTCGGACACAAACTTGTTCAAGATAATCGACATTTCACGTGTCTGGATCGACGCGAATGTATTTGAGAAAGACCTTGAGCGAGTAAGAGGTGGCCAGGAGGTAAAAGTTTCAGTTCCGGCGTTCCCCGGAGCAAGTTTCTCAGGCAGGGTCATTCTGGTGAATAGCGTGGTGGACCCGGATACCAGGACCGTTAAGGTTCGCACCGAAGTCCCAAACGCAGATGGCCGACTAAAACCGGAAATGTTCGCCAATGTGCAGATCATCACCGATCTACATAAGACCACCACTTCGATCCCACAATCGGCTCTCCTTAACGATGGCGATAAAACTGTGGTCTTTATAGCTGAAGGCAGCGGCTACAAGAAGCAACAAGTCAGTGTCGGGCTACAGAGCAACGACCGAGTTGAGATTGTCAGTGGGCTAAACGCTGGCGATAAGGTGGTGGTGAAGGGCAACTATTTATTACTGCAACAGAGTAGACCCGATCAATAACTCAACAAGCTAACAGCAATTATGGACAGATCATGACAGACAACTTTATTGCCTTCTTTTATCGAGAGCGGCTGCTGGTGGCGGTTGTCTCGATGCTGATCGTAGCCGGCGGAGTTTTGGCGCTCACCAAGTTAAATGTGGACGCCTTCCCCGATGTGACTCCCGTGCAGGTCGAGATCGATACTGAGGCCCAGGGTCTGGCCCCCCAGGAGGTCGAGCAACTCATAACCTTTCCCATCGAGAACGTGATGAACGGCATCTCTGGAGTGGTGCGGGTACAGTCGATTTCAAAGTTCGGTCTATCGGTGGTGAACGTTTATTTTCGTGACGACGTCGATATCTATTTCGCACGGCAGCAGGTCTTCGAGCGACTCTCATTAGCAAAGGATAGTATGCCGGCGGGGTTCGAACCTGGTATGGGGCCCATCACTACCGGAACTGGTCAGATTTATCTTTATGAAATCGTAGGTCGTGGAAAGAGCAATCAGGAACTGCGTACCATCCAGGACTGGATCGTCAAACTGCAATTGCGAACGGTCCCCGGCGTCGCCGATGTGCTGAGTTTTGGCGGAGATGTGAAGCAGTATCACGTCATAGTCGATCAACAAGCGTTGGTCAATTACAACATCCCGTTGAAGTCACTCTTCGAAGCCATTCAGGCGAACAATCAAAACACTGGGGCTAACTTCATCGAGCACGGCGACGATCAATACGTGATTCGTGGACTCGGGCTGGTCGAGAGCATCGACGATATTAAGAACATCGTGCTTGACTCTCGCGGCGGCACAGCTATTCGCGTTAGTGACGTTGCGCAAGTTCAAATCGGAAACGAGATCCGTCAGGGCGCCGTCACCAAGGATGGCCAGGGCGAAGTGGTAACCGGGATAGTTCTGAAACGAATTAATGAAAACACCAAGCAGGTAATCGAGCGGGTAAAGGAGAAAGTAGTCGAGATTAATAAGACGCTGCCCGAAGGTGTCAGCATCGTCGACTATTACGATCAATCAGAGCTGGTCGATAACAGCACCCACACCGTGGTCAAGTCGCTAATCGAGGGCGAGTTGCTGGTGTTGGTGATTCTTTTGTTGTTGCTTGGAGATTTTCGTGGCTCCCTCATCACCGCCGCTGCAATTCCCTTCTGCATGCTCGTTGCTTTCATCCTCATGTGGTACTCCGGGCTCTCTGCCAATCTCACCTCGCTCGGCGGGCTCGCAATAAGCATCGGCATGATGGTCGATGCAACGATAGTAATGGTTGAAAACATTTACCGGCATCTTGAAGAACACCGCGAACATTCCATGCGCGAGGCAATACTGGTTGCCGCCCAGGAAATCGGTCGACCGATGTTCTTCGCGATCCTCATCGTCATAGCCGTTTTCCTACCCGTCTTCACCCTTGAGGGAGTAGAAGGCAAGTTATTCAAGCCACTAGCCTACGCTGTCACATTCTCGATGATCGGATCAATGTTAATGGCGTTATGCATTGCGCCGATGCTGTGCGCCTTGTGGTTACGGTTAAAGAAGGGCGCAGTTCGCACAAATCCGATCGTCGGATTTTTTAAGGGGATCTATGTACCGGTTCTAAAGTTTGCGATCGCTCACCGCTATCTAACGCTGATATTTGCCGGCGCCTTATTAATCTGGAGCGTTGCGGACATCTTCATACTTGGCAATGAGTTTCTCCCTACGATCGATGAAGGCAATATGCTCGTTCGGGCGACGATGCCCGCCAGCATTTCGCTTTCCAGGGCGATCGATGTCTCGACCCAGATCGAAAAATCGTTGCGAGAGTTTCCTGAAGTTGAAACCGTAGTTGCCAAAATCGGACGAGCTGAACTGGGCGGAGATCCTGAAAGTGTCAGCAACGACGAGTTATATGTGCATTTGAAACCTAAGGAGCAGTGGACTACAGCAAAGACCAAAGATGAATTGGTCGACGCCTTACGCCGCAGGGTGCAAGGCATTCCCGGGGTCGAGTTCAACTTTTCTCAGGTTATTCAAACTCGGAACGATGAGCTGCTATCGGGCATCAATGCTCAGATTGCCATAAAGATTTTTGGCGAAGACCAGGATACCTTGCGCCAGGTGGCCGAAAGTATTCGTGAGTCGATTTCTCATGTGCGCGGAGTAAAAGATCTTGCGGTAGAACAGTCGGCAGGTGAAGAACATCTTGAGATCGCGTTGGACCGAAACAAACTGGCCCGCTACGGACTCAACATTGCCGACGTGCTTGAGGTCGCTAAGATTGCAATAGGCGGGGATGAGGCCACTGACGTACTCGAAGGTCAACGCCGTTTTGCGATATTTGTGCGCTTGAAGCAGGACTACCGCAACCAGGTTGAGAAGCTCAACGATATTTTGGTGACTGCTCCTATTGGTGGCCAGGTGCCTCTCGGTCAGTTAGCAACCTTTCGCCTCTCGAGCGGTGATTCGGTCATCAGCCGTGAGAACGCTTTGCGCCGCATCGTGGTGAAGTGCAACGTCACCGGTCGCGACATCGGCAGCTTTGTTAAAGACGCCCAGGCCGCGGTCGCAGCGCAGGTCAAGACCCCTGCCGGATATTTCGTCACCTGGGGGGGGCAATTCGAAAACGCTCAGCAAGCCACTCGACGACTGCTCATAGCTATTCCAATTGCGCTGCTCCTCGTGTTCATACTGATTTACACGTGCTTCAATTCCCTCCGTAACACCCTAACGATTATTTTCAACATCCCGATCGCTCTGGTGGGGAGCACAACATTTCTGTTGATCTCAGGTTTTCCGATAAGCGTTCCGGCAATCGTTGGGTTCATCGCGGTCTTTGGAATCGCAGTACAAAACGGAATGGTGATGGTGTCTTACATCAACAAGCTTCGTGATAGAGGCTTGGATCTGCACGAAGCTGTGATCACCGGCGCTAGTGTTCGCTTACGAGCAGAGTTGTTAAGCGCGTTGATAGGAAGTATCAGCCTGATACCGTTCATCGTCTCGTCCGGAACTGGGGCTGAAATCGAAAAGCCACTGGCGATCGTCGTGGTCGGCGGATTGGTGACCCGCCCGATCAAGATCGTGATTCTCCCGATGGTGTATGAGTGGGTAGAGAGACGTGCCACGCGTCGCGCCGAAAGAAGCGCAGAGGTCACTGAAGAATAATTGTGTTGTAGGAATGGCGAGCCAACATATTCACCAGTCGACGCTACTGCGTTCCAGGCAGAGGTTCGCAAACTACGAACTCCCATTGCCATAACCTCGCAAACTCTCTTCCCGGTATTGTCAGATTAACGGACAAAGATGGAGTAGGCGGTTTTCGTGCGGCATGCTTGATGGGTGGGCACGGTTTCGGCGCATCCTAACGGAAGCCCGACGTTCAAACGCCTATCTGAAATTTCTTATTAATACGACGTCACTGATCATGTTGCCTCGGACCAATGCCAGTTGTTTACCATCGCGTGACCATGCAAAGCGAAAAATCTGATCGGATTGAAAATCGGTTAACGGTTTTGGCGGGCCCCCATCGATCGGCTGGCTCACGATGTTGCGGTGAGTTTGTCGGTCCATGTGGGCAAGCGCGAGGCCATCCGGAGTCCAACGCACATAAAAGTTAGGGGAGCTTACGTCTAAAATCCTGACCGGCTCTCCTCCGGCAAAAGGATAAACTGCCGTCTTGATCCTTTCTCGGTCAAAGTAGGCGCAGGCAATCCATTTACCATCAGGTGAAATGGCCGGTCGAGAAGAGGCTTTATCATTGACTTGTGCCGGTTCGCCACCGTCGATAGACACCTTCCATAAGGTCTGCTTACCAAACCCGCTTCGGTAGATCACCCATTGGCTATCAGGCGAACAGTCCGGCAGCCATTCACTCCCACCCACCGTCAATTCCTGCGGATTATTTCCATCGATATCCATTCGCCAAATATTCTGAAGGCCGGCGCGGTCGGACATGAATATGATGTAGCGGCCATCAGCTGAGGCCACCGGCCACTTGTTGTTGCTTCCGTCGGCGGTCAGTTGTTTTTGATTGCCGCCATCTTGGTCCATTATCCAAATATCCGAGTGGCCGCTCGCGCGCGACGTGTAGACTAGACGACCGTCAGGTGTCCACGATATGCCTTCTACTCCGTCCGCATTATTTGCACGAATGCCCTTAGCGTGTTGAGTGTCTCCGTTGGGCGCAATCCAGATACTCGAGATCAAACCGGACTGCACCGTAACGAGGGATGTGCCATCCGCCGTCAGACTCACGCTGCGGTAGTCGTTTAAATCATTTGTGATTCTGCGCACCTCGCCGCCTGGATATGACAGATACCAGAGCTGAGAAGGGCCCGATTCTTGCGCTTGCCCGGTAAAAACTAGTCCGCTACCATCTCGCAGCCAGGCCATTCGTCCAACCCGCCACCATCTCTGAGGAGTGAGAAGTTTCGCCGATCCATCCTGGACTCGAACTTCCAACACTCCCATATAAGAGCCATCAGCTCCGGTCGTTCCGGCGGGGCAAGCGATGATTGTGCCATCAGGTGACCATGCCGGAGCGTCCTCTGCGCCAGAGAAAAAATCAGGATCGTTTCGTATCGAGAGTTTTTGTTCTGAGGCGCCATCTGCTTTCGCCACGATCAAGGCGCTCTGCCCCGCAGCCGGATAGCCACGCAGGAAAGCCAGACGCTTGCCGTCAGGAGATAGCGTAACAAGGCTATCAATATCCCAGACTAGTCTTCTGGGCAGACCCCCCAGGATCGGCATTTTGTACAGCACGCCAGCAGTCTGCTCTTCCGCGAGGTAGTAGAGGTAGTCCCCGTCAGTTGAGATCGTTAATCCTCCCCAACGAACGTCAGCGGGAGGAATGATCTGTATATTACTTGCAGCGGCCACCTGTCTCATCCAAAGACTTTGCTGTCCCGAATCAGCCATAACGTAAGCAACGTATCTCCCGTCGGGAGAGATCGCGGCGTCCACTGCCTTGCCGTTGCTGGTGAGCCGTGTAATCTTCATCGTCTCAAAAGGCGCGACTGTCTTCCGGCCAATCAATTTGTAGAGACTGAAACCTGCAACGGCTATCATAAACAGTGCCAGTGCGACTCCTCCCGCACGTTTGTATCTGATGTTCTTGTCCACGAAACGTTCGAGGATTGATAGACGCGCCGCGTCAATTTGTGTTTGCGGTTCCCATGCTCCTGTTCCAATGGCGACGTTGGCGCTTGTCTCTAACTCTTCAGTGACGATGTGCGCTCTGATCCGATTGTGAACGATTAAATCTTCGGGGCCACTTTCCAGTTCGCTCACTTGAGCGGTGAACCTGTAGCCTCGCTTCGGTATGGTCTCAATAAAACTCTTGCCATTCTCGTCTTCACCGAGCGTCTTCCGCAGCGCCGAGATATTCACCGAAAGATTGACGTCCTCGACAAAGGCATCGGGCCACAGCTCCCTCATCAACAGCTCTTTGTCTAGCAGATGACCGCTGTGCTGGATCAGGACAACTAATGTGTCGAAAACCTTTGGCGGCAGTGACACTGGTTTTCCATTGCGCAGCAGCAAACGCTCCGCGGTATCCAGACGGAACTCGCCAAACTCGTACAGGTGCTTTTCCGAACTGCTCATAAACTCCTGAAAAAGGCGTTAGGAAAACCTTAAGGAGTTCCCAAAGGTTTCTAAAAGACTTTTTCTCGCCTTCACCTTTAACTTCCACCCTGAAAAAGTGCACTGGCGAATGCGACGTGGTCCAGCCACTAATCGCGCGTCATTCTAGTCCCACGTGAGAGTGGTCACAAGGGACTTACGGACCGCTATCCACGCACCATGCCTGGATAGCCACAGACAAAAGGAGAGAAAGTAATGAATAATCGAAACACAGAAAAAAGAGTTGGGGTCGCGGGACTGAACCGGAAAGTGGTGTTTCACTCATTAGGACTGATTTTCGTAGCACTGCTCTGGCCGATTACAAACGCAAACGCCTCGGTATACAGTCTCAGTTTGTTTGGCCCAATGTATGCAACCAACTCAGATGGTGACACGATCAGGCTGAACGCTGCCGGGACATTTGACACCGTTAACGGCGGCGTCGAAGTGCATGGGTCGTACTCTATCCGGAACGCTGCTGGAGAAGTTACCGGGCGCGGCACTTGGGCGGCCACTGAGTTCGTAAGTTTCGAATCGGATGGCGGGCTAAATAAGGGCTTACAGGGTGGAGAACTCAGTCTCATCGTAACCTTGTCTCCAAATGATGGTCCACCGGATGTTGGTGTGCCGTTCACTCTCACTTGTCCCTTCGAGAACGGAGTGTTCGATATCCCAAGCTGCGACATGACAGTTGGTGACTTCGTAACTCCAGCGGGTGGAATAATGGGGTTCCACCTAATTACGCCTTAATGGCGAACGCCCAAGATAGACACGTATCAAAGGTTCGCTGACGTCGTTGAGCGCAGAACTCTCTGCTGAATTGCGAGCGATGGCTCTCGGCTCATTACGACAATGATGGCTGCCAATGGGATACCCAAATACCTGGCGCGCTTAAGTGTGCACTCGGTTTTCATGAGGGTTGTCGCTATCGACCCGTCCGTCAAGAAATTGGGGAACAACGCCATGCTGCGCTACACAGAGTTGATGCTTGTGAGTCTTGTTCTCACCGCGACCTGCGTTGTGCTGGGAGCTCCTCAAAGCCCCACAGGCTCCGGCGATGATGCGCTGGATCAGAAATTATCCGTAAGACTAAAGGAAGTCAGTTTTTCTGGTCGCATCGAGGCGACGCTTGAGCAACGGATAGGTCGACCCGTGGACCACAGGCTGGCCAACGTCGGGCGCTTGCTCTGGTTCGATACCATTACTGGGCTGAACAACGACAACACGTGCGGCGGCTGCCACTCACCCACCAACGGCTTTGGCGACACACAATCGATTGCCATCGGCATTGATAACAACGGCATCGTGGGCCCGCACCGCGCCGGACCACGCAACCAACGCCGCACGCCGATGGCAATCAACGCGGCGTTCTTTCCGACCCTTATGTGGAACTCACGATTTGCGTCGCTCTCGGGCGACCCGTTTGATAACAGCGCAGGCTTCAAGTTTCCATCACCCGAAAGTCTGAGCCTGTCATATCTGCCGCAGTTGCTCGATGCACAGTCGTTCATCCCGCCAACTGAGCGAGTCGAAGCGGCCGGGTTCACTTTTTCGGGGGACAACTTTGCCATCCGTGCCGAGGTTCTCAACCGATTAAATGCGGTCGGAGCGTACCGCAAACTGTTTGGTGAGGTTTTCCCGGAAGTGAAAACCGGTGCTCCAATCGATTTCGACATGTTCGGCAAAGCAATCGCGGAGTTTGAATTCAGCCTGGTCTTCGCGAACGCGCCGATTGATCAATATGCGCGCGGCCAAAAGAATGCGCTTACGACTGACCAGAAGAAAGGCGCGTTGCTTTTCTTTGCCGGCGCAGGCTGTGTCTCGTGTCACAAGGTTTCCGGACCGTCAAATGAAATGTTCAGCGACTTCACGCAACATGTGATTGGCGTGCCCCAAATCGCTCCCGCGGTGGGCGATCCTTTGGCCGGCAACACAACCTTTGATGGTCCGGAACACAATGAGGACTTCGGCTTGGAGCAAGTCACCGGTGATCCGAATGATCGTTATAGTTTCCGCACTTCGCCACTGCGCAATGTGGCCTTGCAACCAACCTTCTTCCACAACGGCGCGTTTACTCGGCTGGAAGACGCTATTCGACATCATCTTGATGTGACCGCATCAGTCACTCACTATGACCCGGTGGCGGCCGGACTTGCGCCGGACCTGACGGGACCGCCCGGACCAATGGCGCCGGTGCTGGCGCGGCTTGATCCGCTGCTGGCCGTTCCGGTCCATTTAACAGACGAAGAGTTTCGACAGTTGGTCGATTTCGTGAGGAATGGTCTGCTGGACCCTCGCGCTCAGCCGGAGAATTTACGAACGCTGGTGCCAAAGTCGGTACCAAGTGGCAGATCCGTTTTGACTTTCGAATTTGACGACAAATGCGATCACTTAGAGCGGTCAGCCTCTCAGGAAATGAGATCGCCCTGAGTCCTATCGCACCCTAAACGTCATCCGAAAGTTTTTAACTATTCGCCATGGATCGATCCTAAACAATGAGGTTAAAAAAGAGACGAACAGAGATCGCTTTCGAGCTGGAGCAAACCATGATCGTTAAGCGTCGCAGCGGCTCTGCCTCGGGTTGGTGCAATGACTGTGCATTGGAGGTGGTGATGCTCACCCCCGACGAAGCCGCATCGATAACATCAACGACTACGCGGGCACTCTATCGATTGGTAGATGCTGGAACTATCCATTTCACGGAGACGGAAGGAGGGCTGATTCGTCTGTGCTTCCCTTCAGTGCTACAAGCAATGTGCGTGGCGAATCAAGACAAGCAGTTTTTGCCTAAGAAGGCGAGTCGGCCGTGAGCGTCACTCGTCACGGCATTCTAACGGACAAGCTCCCGAGATTGATCCATTCTTTACTACTAAGCCAGACGTGGAATGGGCCTGGCGATCTCCCGCACAATATCGAGGCGCACGGCAATCACCTCATGGCCGAAAACAATTCGGACGGTGGCGCAACGTTTTGCTTTACGCTACCGGTGGCGAAAGAGAAGGTTTGCGCATGAGAGAACCCGCGCCCATAGTTCGGATCATGGATGGACGACCCTTCTTTTCCGACAGCGGTCGGGCGAACGTTGCGAGCGTCTGGTTTTGAGGTGAGGACTGTCGCGTCGGCGGCGGAGTTTTTCGCACGCCAGAACTCGATATACCGCAACAGCGAATCTCTAAGATGATGGTCCGCTACTCTGAAACGTCGTAATGTGGCGAAACGGAAAACGAGGATCTTGATTCCACTCTCAATGCGAATAAGCGAAGTGAGTTTTGCGTAAAACCGGCGCAGTCTGTTGCGGGTTCTGCGCTGTCGCATTCGAAGGACTCCGATAGATGTAGCTGTCGCGAGCTCGAACGACAAGGTCCGAACGATTAGTGCGAACCTTGATTTGGTGTCGCTCTCCAGGTTGTCCTGCTGATTTCGGGTAATAGCCGAGGCTGTACTGTCGACGCAGCTCTTCTGCAACTTGAAAAAACGCATTGTCCAGGTTCTGATCTGCGTTGTACACACGTGCGCCCGTTTTGTCAGCAAGAGCCTGCAAGTAATGACTGGCGAACCGGTAATCTTCAGGACTCGCCCCTGGAAGACTGCCGCCTCCGGGCCATCCACCACCACCCGGCCAGCCGCCGCCTCCCCCAACTATCACGCCGCCAAAGATACCGCCGATGATGATCGACCTCGAAGACGACGGTCGGCGCCGCGAGCCCGGCAACGATCCTGGCCACGAACCTCCGACGTTCATGTCCTGGTAAGTGTCAAATTGCACGGGGTAGATCAGCGCGTCGAGTTCCTCCGCGTCGCGGATATTGTCTTCGTTACCCGCCTTGCGGCTGGTCGTATCGACGCCGTCTGTAAAAAGAACGATTGCCTTTCTTCCTTGAATGTGACTGAGACGCTCGTTGATTACTTGATCGACCGCATCATAGAGGCGCGTTCCCCCGCCAGTACGTGTTCGCATGATCGCCCGCCGCATTGCTTCGCGATCGTTGGTTGGCTGTTCAATCAGAAACCGTATTTTATCGTCGAAGGAAACCACCATTACGCGATCGTTTGGCTGTAGCTGATTCACAAACGCGATGGCCGCATCTTGAATCTCCTCAAGCTTAAAATGTGTCGAGCCGCTAGTGTCGATCATCAGCACGACCGTGAATGGTTGTTCGGTCGACGCGAAGTATGCCACCTCTTGTTCAACCCCATCATCCCACACGCGAAAATCTTCTTTGTGCAAGTTCGGAATGTACTTGCCATCGCGGTCCAACACGCTCACCGGAATCGTTACCAGCGTCGTGTTCACGCGGATGATATCGCCTGCCCCGACTTCTTCCGGCCCATTATCTGAAGGTTGACGTTTTTGATTAGCGGGTTGCTGACTACTCGAATTCTCGCCCCTGAGGATTGGTGGTCGCGATGTCGGTGTCGAAGGAGTTGAGGTCGACGACGAGCCGCTATCTCCGACCCGACGCGGACGAGTTTGTGCATTTGATCTCTGGATCGATATCACCAAGAGCGCAAACAGAAGAAAAGATGTAAACCTAACGAAGCAGCGTTGACTTGCGAATTTGTCGGAACTTGAAAAGGGAAATCTGATCGTGTTCCTTCTCATGGCCAGGCCTCCTTAGACTTCAAAGACTCAGCAGCCAAAAGGGTTCTACTTTGATGTAGATGCTTTTGTCGTCCGCGTTGACGGCAATTCGGAAATAAAGAGGGGAGAGACGCTTAGATGTGCAAAAGATTACGCCTGAACGGCTTCAACAGCAAGCTACTCAGTTGCAGATCGGGTTTTAGCTTTCCAGGGAGTTGATGAACCGCCCCAATTGGAGTGATCATAACGTTAATCGGCGTAGCTCCGGAAGATTCGTCTCTTAGCACGATTGGGATGATCAATACGGCGCTGGGAGCACTAATTGGTTTACCTCTACTGATAGTTGGCAAGACACGCGTTAGCCAAGCGGCGCATTTGTTATCTGGTGAACCTTCGATGCGAACCATCGAGTCTCGGCGAGAAATCCAATCGTTGAACGCTGGCCTTGAGCCGGAAACTAATCGACTAATCCATCCGGAGTCAGTAAACGAACACACAACGCTCGACTTAAAGGGCCATCGAAAAGTTTAAAGTGGCAGCCAGCATCAGGCACATCGCCGAGCCTGCGAACGAACAGAACCTGGACCGGCTTCAGTCTGTTCTTTCCGTTGGGAACTCGTGACGGCTAACCTTCTCGAGATTGAAATGAAAAAGCAGCACTGTTTCTCTCGATTATCGTCGCGTCCGGTTTAACGATGGTGACTGTTTATCAAACTGTCGTTCACGCGAGGAACTGGAGTTCGATCAATATCGTGATGACCAACCCAACTGTTATGGCGGCACTGTTTGGAACGCTCTTCCGAATTACCCCAATTGTGGTATCCCAGAACGACCCATCAGAGGTACTTTAAAAGCCTTCTATCATGTGATGTATTGGTCGGACGATTTATCCAGAATAAGAGTTCCACGAGACGCTATATGTCAGTAGTTCTGCCCGGATTAAGCGAAGCTGGATGTCAGTACGTGCCTCGTCGCCGATTGCCGCGCTGGGTCTGGCAAGTTTCGGCTCATGAGATCTTGTGACAAAAAAAAGAATCACGCTCTCCATACTTGATTATGAAATGACTGAATGAGAGGAGAAATACATTGGCAAAGCGACAAATCGATGCAAAACCCCACAAGCTCAATGCGCAACCTCGCCTGCATCAGCGAGCGGCTGAAATTCAATTGTACGGAACCGTAAACCATGCGCTGCCACTTGAACTGGAAGAACCTATCCGACTGCAAATGACGGGTCAGTTGAACCAACTGCTGGCGGACACAATGACGCTGCGCGACCTCTATAAGAAATCTCATTGGCAGGTTGCCGGTCCAACGTTCTACCAACTGCACCTGCTCTACGACAAACATTATGACGAGCAGGTTGAACTGGTTGACGCTATCGCCGAGCGGATTCAGTTGCTGGGCGGAGTCAGCCTGGCCATGGCCGCGGACGTAGCTGAGACCACGCAAATCGAGCGGCCTCCTCGAGGCCGGGAAGAAGTACCCGTTCAGTTATCGCGATTGATCGACGCGCATCAAGTGATCATTCGCCAGGTGCGGCCGTTAGCGAGCCGGGCTGCTGAGCTTGGCGATGACGGCACGAATGATTTGGTCGTAAGCCAAGTGCTCCGCACTAACGAGCTCCAAGTCTGGTTCTTAAGCGAACATCTGGTAAACGTCCCATTGGTGCAAGCGAAAGAACGATCGGCAGCTGCCGGGGCAAAATAGACGAAGCCAAGCGGCTTCTCATTGCTCTCGATTTAGCGACATGTTGAACCATTCAAGTCTCGCTGGCCCAGCGCGGGAGCCTTGGTGTGACTGACAGCTCTGTGCAGCCGGGCTACTAAGTTTGGCACGGAGTAACAAATGGTTAATACTTCGCGATGGACAATGATCTGACACTCAAAGCAGCGGTCTTGCAATTGGGGTTCGTTTCGGAAACTGAATTCGATCGCGTCGTGGATCCAAAAAAGATGGTGAAACCGTATGTCGCAACCGGCGCCTGATTCACGAGAGCAGAATGATCTCATCCTCAACCTTGCTCGCGTGTTGCACGTTAATGGCCAGACCACGGACCAAACACGGGTAGCAACCGAGCGGCTGGGAAGAAGTCTTGGTCTTCGTGCCTTGGTCAATCCTCATTGGGGTGAGATCGAACTTCAGTTAGAAAACTCAGGAACCAGCTGAAACTGAAAGGAGATAGTAATGTCAACGATAACGACCAAAGACGGAACAGAGATCTATTACAAAGACTGGGGCGAGGGACAGCCAATAGTTTTCAGTCATGGATGGCCACTCACTGCAGATGCCTGGGAAGCACAGATGCTTTTCTTTGGGCAGCAAGGCTATCGCGTCATTGCACATGATAGACGAGGGCATGGCCGTTCTACTCAGACCTGGGATGGTAACGAGATGGACACCTACGCCGACGACCTAGCCACCCTGACGGAAAAGCTCGACCTAAAGAATGCAATCCATGTGGGCCATTCAACCGGTGGCGGAGAAGTTGCCCGTTACGTCGGGCGGCACGGCACGAACAGGGTCGCCATGGCCGTGCTCATCAGCGCAGTGCCTCCATTAATGTTGAAGACGCAGAATAATCCCGCCGGCCTGCCTGTCTCGGTCTTCGACGAACTCCGGGCCCAGCTTGCGGCAAATCGGCCGCAGTTTTACAAAGACTTTACGCTGCCGTTCTACGGCTACAATCGGCCCGGCGCCAAGATTTCGGAAGGCGTCCGTGAACACTGGTGGTTGCAGGGCATGATGGGAGGCATGAAGCCGCATTACGATTGCATCAAGGCCTTCTCTGAAACGGATTTTACTGAGGACCTTAAGAAGATTGATGTGCCAACCCTAATCATGCACGGCGACGATGATCAGATTGTGCCGATCGGTGCCGCTGGCCTGATGTCCGCGAAGATTGTAAAGAACGCTACGTTAAAGGTGTATCCGGGTTTTCCGCACGGGATGCCCACCACCAAAGCCGACCAGATCAATGCAGACTTGTTAGCGTTCATCAAAGGCGAGAAGGCAGCGGCGGCCTAGTATTTTCCAAGCTGGGTTTGTTGAGCGGTGGCATGCGCATTACAGGAAATGATTGGCCCACATAACCGAGCCTACTCATGCTGCAAGGATCATGAAGCTGAGCTCGAACTGTTAGCCTGGATAGATGAGGGCGCGCACGTAGCTTACAGGTTCTGGCGCGGAGGGTTGCCGCCACTTGGTGAAGTTTTGTCCACCGACCTGGGAATGAAGCCAGGTGATCACAGGGGCTTTGGCGTTCTGAGTCAAACTAAACAAGGGGCTATTTTGCTGCTCGGTTCGACTGACGAACAACTCGAAGTAACCGGAGACGATAGACACGTAATCGAGTATTGCAAGGAGCCCAACGCTTACAGACTACAAGTCCGAGAGTTGTTTTGGAGAACCTTACTTCAGCTAAGGAGAGAAGCGAGCTGAATCAATAACTGAAGGGTTTCTACGCCAGCGCGGTACCTGGTTGAATCGTGAGCAGCAAAAGTCGGGACTGAGCCATTCGTTCGCGGGCGCGTCTTCAAGGTCGGAATTGGGTTAATTCATTACCGGTTCTCCACGTTCGTCGTGGGTGTTGGGACTGTCTCATGACCAGAGTTCAAGTCGAGAGGTAGCCGCACTTGAAAACAGGTATCGCCTGGCTTTGATTCAAAACGGATGTTGCCGCGGTGTTTTCTAACAATGCGCGCCACGGTATCCAGCCCAAGCCCGGTTCCCTCACCTACAGGCTTGGTCGTAAAAAATGGCTCGAAGATGCGTGACCTCAGATCTGGTGGTATTCCCGGGCCGTTGTCGCGTATTTCCACAAGAATGTCGGTCGGTTCTTTTTTCGTGCGCACCTTCAACGTCCCACCTTCGGACATAGCGTCTACCGCATTAACGATCAGATTGGTCCAAACCTGATTAAGTTCGCTGCCATAAGCCTTGATGCGCGGCAACTCTTCGTCGTAATCACGCGTCACCACGATGTTCTTCCTCTTTAACTTGTACTTCAAGATGAGGAGCGTACTGACCAGCGATTTGTTTAGGTCGACCTCCTGCACCGAGGCCTGGTCCATGTAGCTGTATTCCTTAATCGCGCCCACAAGTTCAGAGATGCGTGAAGTGGCGGCCTTAATCTCACTCGCCAGTTTTGCCGCCGCCAGTTGTGCGTTAACGCGGGCAACTACATCTGCAAATGCCTTTTCGTCCAGGCCAGCTGAAATTCGCTGCAGAGCTTCAGCATCAATGCCGGCCTCAACCAGGTTGCCCGAAAGTTTCCAGGGGTCAGCTACGCCATGGTCTTCAAGCCAGGACGCGACTAGATCTTCCCGGTCACTTTGTTCAAGGGAATTCAGCTGCCTCGTTGTTGCACTGTGTTCGAGTGCGGCGTTTTCGAAAGTACTGATTGCGTCCTCTTGTTCGACAGTCAGCTCATGCCGACATAGACGGAGATCTGCTGCTCGCAACTCCGCTAAGACCAGGATTAGATCGTTGGCCGCGCGGTTAGCTCCGGCGGCTGGATTATTCAGTTCGTGAGCCAGTCCGGCTGAGAGCTTGCCCAGGGCCATTAGCTTATCCTGCTGCTGATCGGCAGTGGTCGTCTCCCGCACACGATCACTCATGATACCGACCAGACGTTTGGCGAGAATCGGCATCCGCTGCAGCAACTCTGGAAACAGCTGGACGGGAAAGCGTAGTATGCGACTCGCCATTGCGGCCCGACCCGTAACAGTGAATTGCGTCATGCGTGAGAAAGGCAATACGCCGGTCACTTCACTCGCTGGATCGCCTGCTTTCGAAATATAGACGTATCCTTCGTGCGCGTTATCGTCCCGGTACGCGTGCATTTCTCCTTCAAGAAAAACTGCCATCCAATCAGGTGGGTCGCCTTTGCGGAAAAGAATGTCACCGGCTGCAAATCGCTCGTCGCGGACGTTCTCAGCAAACCATTTCAATTGATCATCGGGGAGATCAGAAAACACATGGACGCGTCGCAGCGCCTCAACAAGGTCTGCCGGTGAACTGCTTGTTGCGGTTACTGACTCAACCACACCGGAGACTGGAACCGGCACACCCACGCCTTCTATTTTTGCGTCGACCATAAGTCAGACCACCTTGCTGAGATATTGATGTACGAAGGAGATTGCAACTGAGCCTTCCCCCACTCCCGACGCAACTCGCTTGACCGAACCATGTCGCACATCGCCGACTACAAAAATACCTGGAACGTTTGTTTCCAACAGCCCTGGATCACGATCAACCTGCCAGCCTTTGGGCCGCTTCCCATCGCGCATCAAGTCAGGACCCGAAAGAATAAAGCCGCGCTCATCGCGTTCCACGATATCCGCAAGCCATTTCGTGTTTGGCGCAGCACCGATCATGATGAACAGCGAATTGGCTGGTAGTTTGTTGATCTCGTTGCTTGGAGTGCAATGCACCGATATTGCCTCGAGATGATTTTCACCATGCGCCTCGACAACGGACGAGTTGAATTCGATTTGAACGTTCTTAGTCTCTTTTAGTTGATCGATTAGGTATTGCGACATTGACGCTGCAAGTGAAGAGCCTCGTACCAACATCACCACTCGTCGCGCATACTTCGAGAAGTACATGGCAGCCTGGCCCGCGCTATTCGCGCCACCAACAATGAACACATCTTCGTCTCTCGTCAGCATTGCTTCAGTCATAGCGGCGCCGTAGTAGATGCCCGCGCCGGTGAGACGCTCTACTCCTGGAGCGTCGAGCTTGCGCCACTGTACACCGGTCGCGACCAACAAGGCGTGACAACTGAGTTCCGCTCCGTCGCCGAGTTTTAATAAACGGTACGGACCATCAAGGCGGATAGCAGTCGCTTCAGCGGAAAGTATCTCCACACCAAACCTGCGGGCCTGAACTACAGCGCGTCGCGCCAGGTCGCCACCGCTGAGTCCGCTTGGAAATCCAAGGTAGTTCTCGATGCGACTAGACATGCCTGCCTGTCCGCCAGGGGCTTCGCGTTCGATCATGACCGTTCTTAAACCCTCGCTCGCTCCGTAAACAGCAGCCGCGAGTCCTGCCGGGCCGCCACCCACAATTGCGAGATCATAAAATGTCTCTGCCGCTTTGGTTTTGAGACCAACCTGTTCGGCTAGTTCACCTGTAGTGGGCTGATGCAACCGGACACCGTTAGGAAAGATCACGAGCGGCAAGTCTCTTTTTTCTTTCTCCTCAAGTAGATCCACAACGCTTTTAACGCCGGCATCTGTTTCCGAGGTCTCTATGTCGAGCCATTGATATGGAACATGATTGCGGGCGAGAAAGTCTTTTATGTTGTGCGATGCAGGAGACCAGCGGTTGCCTACCACACTAATGCCTTCAAATTGAGGAGGAAATTCCGCCTGCCAATCCTCGAGTAGTTCGTCCAGGACTGGATAGAGATTTTCCTCAGGCGGATCCCAGGGCTTTAGTAGATAGTGATTGATGCCGGCCTCATTGATTGCTGCGATCGCGGCGTCAGTGTCCGCGTAAGCGGTTAACAGAACTCGCTTGGCATCGGGATAAAGTTTTATCGCTTGCTCCAGGAACTCCACACCCGACAAGCCGGGCATTCTTTGATCAACCAGGAAAAGTGCAAGCGCATTGTTCCTTACCTTTAATTCCTGAACAATTTCCAAGGCAGCCGGGCCTGACTCGGCTCGCAGCACGCGATAGTCACGTGCATATTTGCGTCGCAGATCGCGCTCAATTGCGCGTAAGACCTCGTGGTCGTCGTCGACCGTCAGTAATACTGGTTTAGCCATACTTATTGTCGGTAATAATCCGTCAACTGCTACTTTATTATGATTCCCCGTCATCACACACTCTTACCATAGAGCTTTTGGAAACCAAAATTGCCACAGTCTCAGTTGCCTGCGAGATCAATTTCTCAGCCATCTTTTCAAGTCATCAGCGCTACTTCACTGTTGCTTGACAGGGTCTGAAGGTTTCCATAGATTGGGTGAGGTATGGTATTTCGCTTAGCATCATTGGCGCTGGTCCTCATGATTGGCGGTAGCGTGTTCGCTGGCATTCCTCTGCATTCAAGTGAACAAGAATGCAGCATGCCCGAAATGGCGGGTATGGATTGCTGTAAGAAGGCAGCCCAGGCTAAGAGGCTTTCGCCGGAAGTTTCAATCGCGCTTTTGTGCTGCGCTATCAATTGTTCCCAGAGTGGGACGACCTCCTCGACCGAGTCACGAGTTCCGCGTCCGTCAACGAGTCAAGTCATACCCGTTCATCGGTCAGCTATCCAACCGCCGGTTGGGTTGTCACATTTATCTCCTCGTTCACGTAGTTGGGCAGATAGTCCTCCGTATTCCAATCCCGCTTACATTCGACACCTCGCTCTTCTGATCTAGAGACTCCAAGGCATTAGTGTGTCTTCTTGTCGCTGTGCTCTTTAGGGAACAGCGCGGTTGCGCGTCTTTAAGAGACGTGCGCTGGCTTCTATTTCATAAGAAGGTCGAAATCATGTCCAAATACTTTCTCGCGTTCAGTCTTCTCGCGCTTTTAGTGTTCGTTGCCGCGTGTGGTTCCAAGACTTCATCGGTTGATACTGGCAAGGTTATCAAGAGTGCGCCGATCGGAAATCTAACCCTCACTTTGTCGAGTCCTTCAGGCCAGATCAAGCATGGCGGGGATGAGTTCTTCATCACCTTCAAAGATTCATCAGGCAAGCCAGTTGATGTTGGCGCTGCAGCGTTGACGTTTCACATGCCGCAGATGGGTTCGATGGCGCAGATGAATGATCAGGCCGCGCTAACCACAACCGATACGCCCGGTGCCTATCGTGCAAAGGCCAACATTGAGATGGCCGGCGAGTGGCAAGCGCAAGTTTCTTTTGAAGGACCCGTTGGAAAAGGGCAGACCTCTTTCTTCGTAACTGCTCAGTAGCGTTCTCAGTGATGGACCGCGGAGATCTGCGGACCACTGAGAGGAGAATACTGCATGATTCACAGGCTCATCGAGATGAGTTTGCGTAATCGCGGACTCGTCATAGTCTTTTATCTTGGTATCGCGCTGTGGGGCTATTGGGCGCTAACACGCACTCAAATCGACGCGATACCCGATCTCTCAGAGAACCAGGTCATTGTCTTCACCGACTGGACCGGCCGCTCGCCACAAGAGGTCGAAGATCAAGTCACCTATCCCCTCGTCACCAATTTGCAAGGTTTGGCCGGCGTTCGCGTGGTTCGTGCAAGTTCAGCATTCGGGTTCTCGATGATCAACGTGATCTTTGAGGACAACATCGATCTTTATTTCGCACGAACTCGCGTCCTCGAACGGTTGAATCTGGTTACGAAGCAACTGCCTGAAGGCGTCGTCCCCACACTTGGCCCAGACGCAACAGGAGTTGGCCAGGTGTTCTGGTACACACTCGAATCAGACCAGGTGAATCCTCGCGACTTGCGCACTTTGCAAGACTGGTTTGTGCGGTATCAGTTGAACTCGGTACCCGGCGTAGCGGAAGTAGCATCAGTAGGTGGGTATGTACAGCAGTATCAGATCGATGTTGATCCGAACAAACTCCGGGCCTACAACCTCCCTCTCTCCACAATTGTCGAGGCAGTTCAACGTTCGAATAACAACGTCGGTGGAAATGTTGTTGAGCAGGCGGGTCAATGGGCCGTCGTCCGCGGGATTGGACTGATCCAGTCAACTGACGACGTTGCCAATATCGTTATCGGTTCAGCGAATGGCACGGCGATCTATGTGCGTAACGTCGCGGACGTGAAGATTGGCAATGCGTTTCGCACCGGTGTGCTCGACAAGAATGGCAGAGAGGCTGTTGGCGGAGTCGTTATTGCTCGCTATGGTGTCAACACTCTCGATGTAATTCAAAGCGTGAAGCAAAGGATTGAGGCGATACAGTCTGGCTTACCGAAGGGAGTACAGATTGTTCCCTTCTACGATCGCACTCAACTCATTCAACGAGCTACTCACACTCTCAAACGTGCACTAATCGAAGAACTAATTCTTGTGACGCTGGCGCACATCATTTTCCTCGCACACTTCCGCTCGATCTTGATCGTCACTATTCCGTTGCCGTTAGCGGTGCTCACGTCTTTCCTGTTCATGTACTACATGGGCATCGGTTCGAACCTGATGTCACTTGCCGGGATCGCGATTGCCATTGGCGTTCTAGTCGATGCTGGAATTGTAGTCACTGAAAACGCCTTTCGGTTCCTGGAAAAGCGAAAGGTAGATCCCAAAGACCGCAAGAAGGTTTGGGAAACGGTGAGAGACTCTACTAAGTTGGTCGGCCGACCTGTGTTCTTCTCGATGGCGATCATTATCCTGGCTTTCATTCCTGTGTTCTCTCTCACAGGTCAGGAAGGAAAACTGTTTCACCCCCTCGCCTTCACAAAAACCTTCGCGATGTTTGGCGCAACAATCATCGCCGTCACCCTCGTGCCAGTGCTCTGCACTTATCTCCTGGGCGGGAAGTTTCACTCTGAACAATCGAATCCCGTGATGCGTTTTCTGCACGCGATCTACCGTCCAGTAATTCAGCTGGCTTTGCGTCATCGGCTCATCACCGTGTCAATCGCATTACTCCTGTTCACCGGCGCGATCATTCTGGCGACCGGAATCGGCAAGGAGTTCATGCCTCCGCTCAATGAAGGCGACGTCATGTACATGCCGATAACCGATCCGGCTATTTCAATAGACGAAGCCCTGCGCATTCTGAGTAAGCAGGACGAGATCTTAAAGAGCTTTCCGGAAGTCGAATGGAGCGTTGGCAAGGCAGGACGCGCGGATACCTCAACCGATCCTGCTCCGGTGAACATGAACGAAACGATCGTTCACTTGAAACCTGCCGAACAATGGCGAGCTGGGATGACGCGCGAGAAGCTCATCTCTGAGATGAATGAAAAGCTGACCTTGCCGGGCGTAACCAACATTTGGACGCAGCCGATCCAAAACCGCATCGACATGCTTTCTACAGGAATTCGCTCGCAAGTGGGTCTAAAGATCTTTGGCAATGACTTGAAAGAGCTCGAAGAGCTTTCAAGGCAAGTCGCTGAAGTGGTGAAGACGGTTCCAGGCGCGGTTGATGTTTACCCGGAACAGATCAGCGGAGCTCCTTACATCGACATTCATATTAACCGGCCGGCCGCGGCGCGATACGGCATCAACGTCGGCACTATCGAGGATGTGATCGAAAAAGGAATCGGGGAGACGAACCTAGCGGTCACGATCGAAGGCCGTCGCCGCTTTCCGGTCCGCGTTCGTTATGCCCAAGAGTATCGCAGCAGCCCCGCTGCCCTTGGTGAGGTCCCCGTTGCTTCACCGTCAGGTGCCTTCATTCCTCTGGCGCAGCTCGCAGAGATTCGTACCGTCGAAGGACCCACAATGATTTCCAGCGAGAATGGATTGCTGCGCGGAACTGTATTGCTCAATGTGCGTGGTCGAGATGTCGGCAGCTTCGTTGATGAGGCAAAGCCGAAGCTGGCGAGCCAGGTGCAACTACCTGCCGGTTACTACATGGACTGGAGCGGTCAATATGAAAACCAACAGCGCGCTCGTCAACGCCTGATGATCGTGATTCCAATCGTACTGGTAATCATATTTGGTCTGCTGTACATGACCTATCACTCAGTCCTGGAAGCAGCTCACGTATTGCTGGCAGTGCCCTTCGCCTTGACCGGCGGCGTTTATTTGCTTTGGGCACTTGGATACAACTTTTCCGTCGCTGTTTGGGTCGGCTTCATCGCGCTCTTCGGCACTGCCGTACAAACCGGCGTGGTTATGGTGATCTATCTCGAGGAAGCGGTTGAACGAAAGCGGCAGGAGGTTGGCAGTCTCACGCGCAAGACATTGATGGAGGCAGTTATAGAGGGCGCACTACTTCGTCTGCGACCAAAGGTTATGACCGTCTCGACAGTTGTGGCCGGTTTGCTTCCAATCATGTGGAGCACCAGCTCAGGTTCGGAAGTGATGAAGCCACTTGCTACACCAGTTCTTGGTGGCATGGTTTCGAGCCTTCTGCACGTGCTGATCGTTACCCCAGTGATCTTCTTCTGGCTACGCGAACGTCAGCTAAACAAGCAAGAAGTCGCGACTGGTGAATTCAGTTATGAGACAAGCGGTTCGTTGTCAGACACACATCCAGTATTGCGGTCTGACGTTGAGAAAGAAGGCAGTAGTCATGAATAAACTCCACATTTTACGAGTCAGTTTAGTAAGCATTTTAGTATCGGCTCAGGTTGTAGGCGCGGTGGCTGTGTTGGCTCAATCGAACACGGTGAGTGTGGAAAAGAATTTCACTCCAATAACCGTGAACCCTTCGTTAGCTCCAAGCTCCGCGGTAGCAAGATACACCGATCCACAGACGGGTCTAACAGTCGATCAGTCTGTCACCTATGCGCTTGAACACAACGGAGAATTGTTGGCAGCGCGGAAAGAGATTGACGCCGCAACCGCGCTCGTCAGGCAAGCATCATTGCAAGCCAATCCGAAGCTGGACGCTAGCGTCTCAAAGACGATCAGGGGCACGGACAATAACGTAACGATTAACGGGATGCTGCCATTGGAACTCGGCGGACGACGTCCCGCGCGCATTAGGGTCGCCGAACGCGAAGTCGAAATGCGGAAGCAGGATGTTGCAAATCGAGAACGGATGCTGGCTGCAGAAGTGCGCACCAAGTTTGGCGAAGCACTCGCTGCCATTCTCAAGCTCGGTTTCGATGAAGATCTCATTGCCACGAGCCAGGGCGGATACAACCTGGTCGCTGCGCGAGTTACTGAAGGAGGCACGGCTCCCTTAGAACAGAACATGGTGTTGGTTGAACTCAATCGATTGCGTTCGATCCGCGAAACAGCTGAAGGCAAGACTCAAATAGAAATGCTCGCGCTGCGAAATCTGATCGGCATGACCCCTGACGAGCCGCTGCGACTGCGTGGCGACTTCAACGATGTAATCACTCCGCTGTCATCCGTTGCGGAAGCTACTGAGCGAGCCCTATCCGAGCGACCGGATCTGAAACTGGCGAAAGCCGCTGAAAGTTTCGCAGAAGCTCGCATTGAACAAGCGCGTGCTCAGGGCAAGCTGGATGCCAACTTAACCGCCGGCTACCAAAGAATGGATTCGAGCTTCCCGCTCAACGGCATCAACGATGCTGGAGGGCTAAGTCCAATTCGTAGCACCTTCCATTACTTCACAGTTGGCGTTTCTCTTGACTTACCCGTGCGGAATAAGAACCAGGGAACGATCGAAGCGGCTATCGCAGAAGCGGAAGGGGCAAAGCGCCGGCGTGAATTTCTCGAACTCACCGTAAGACGAGAAGTGGCTTCGGCTTATGCACAGTACAACAGCGCGGCGCGAGCCGCAGAAATCTTTCGTGTGGGCGTTAAGGATCAAGCGAACGCAAATCTCGATGTTGTCAGGCAGACTTACGAATTGGGGTCTAAGACACTGATTGACTACCTGGGCGAGCAACGACGCTTCATCGACTTGCAGAACGGATACATCGATACCCTGCTTGATACGTACAAGGCACATGTGGAGATAGAGCGTGCGACAGCTACATCAATCCTAACCAGACAGCAGGTGACACAGAGATGAGCCAAGAACCCGACCTCATGCAAACGGAAAGTACTCGCACGAATCGCGTTAAGACACGGAGCGCAAAGACTGGAGTGATCGTTGTTCTCGCGGTGGTGGCTATTGGAGTGGTAGCGTTACTTCTCTGGTTATTCATTCCCCGAGGTAGCGTCGGCCGGCCAGTACCGGCGCCACGAGACATTGGCCCAGATCAAACTATTAACCAGCCCGGTTCCGGAGAGTCGACCCTAACGTTAACTCCCGAACAAGTTCATAGCTCTGGCATCAAGATTGAAACTGTGGGCGAGCGTGTCTCGACTGCCAAAACGGGTCAACCAACAACCGGCATCGTTCAGCCTAACTCGTATCGCGAAACACCAGTGATGTCGCTCGTTGGCGGGATTGTGCGCAGTGTTGGACCGGAACTAGGTGAGAGTGTGCGCAAAGGTCAAACAATCGCCGTGGTCTCGAGTAACGATCTTGCTGACGCTCAAACGAAATATCTTGCGGCCTTCGCTGAATTGGACGAGCACCACAAGCATCATGCTCGTACTGAAAAGTTAGTTGAGATTGGTGCGGCCAGCCGTCAGGAGTTGGAAATGGCTGCGAGCAAGTTGAAAGCGGCGGAATCGGACGTGGCCAATCTACGTCAACGCCTTTTGCTTCTGGGCTTAAGTGCTCAGCGTGTCAGCGCGTTGCGTTCGACGGCACAGGTCAGTTCGGAAGTAAGCCTAACTGCACCGGCGTCCGGTACTGTGACAAGTCGCACCGTAAATCCTGGCGAGGTCATCGAGGCCAACAAAGAGTTACTTCGAATCACGGATCTATCCAGTGTGTGGGTAGTGGGACAAGTTTATGAAAAGGATCTCGGAAAGGTTCATGTCGGGAGCGGAGCAAGCATCACTACCGACGCCTTTCCGGGTCGTGTTTTTCGTGGCCGGGTATCCTATGTTGATCCGAAAATTGATCAGCAGACTCGAACGGCGCAGACGCGAATTGAACTAGCGAACCTTGGTCAGCAACTCAAGCTTGGCATGTACGTCAATGTAGCTTTCGCCTCCCTCGGAGCAGCCGAATCAACTGTACCTGTTGTACCAACAGGCGCCGTGCAGAACGTCGCTAGCCAACAAGTGGTTTTCGTTGCCGCGAACGATGCGAATATCTTTTCTATGCGGCCCGTGCGTCTTGGGCCTGAGAGCAATGGCTACTATCTGGTGCTGGAAGGTTTGAACGTCGGCAATCGGATTGTCACCGAGGGCAGCTTCATGCTTCGTGCTGAATGGTTGAAGTCTCATCCAAACAACTAATGACGATATCGAGGCTAATGACGATATCGAGGCTAATAACACCGTTCAGTAAATTCTTGGGTTCAGGTGGAGATCTGAGTGCACTCAGTATGGCAATGGCTCTGTGACGATGCTGAGAGACCTGTTCTCAAACTCAAGTTGGGCATCAAATCTCTTTTCGCCTTCAAGCTGCTTCACGCGAACATAAGTCCCGTCTGCGCGAAGTTCTCTCGCATTGACGTTGTCCTTCAAATAAGAGTTCAAAACCGTATCCCGCAGAAACTGCCTCAGGCGTGGGTCTTTTATTGGCACCAGTACTTCAACCCTGCGGCTCAAATTCCGATACATCCAATCAGCACTGCCTATGAACATTTCTTCTTTGCCATTGTTTCCAAAATAGAACAGTCTGCTGTGTTCCAGGAAACGTCCGACAATGCTCCGCACGCGAATGTTGGCAGAAACGTCAGGTATTCCGGGTCTCAACATGCAGATGCCGCGCACGATCAGATCGATGGATACTCCAGCCTCTGAGGCGTTATAGAGAGATCGGATCAACGCGAGATCTGTGAGGCTGTTTATCTTCGCGATGATTCGCGCGGGGCGGCCCGCTTTGGCGTGCGCCGTTTCGCGCTGAATTAATTTGAGTGTGCGCTTTCTCAGATTAAGAGGGGCCACAAGCAAACAGTTGTAGTCTTCATATTCTGAGAAGCCAGTAAGTGAATTGAACAGGTTAGTCGCGTCGTTTGCAATTTCCTCGTCAACAGTGAAAACCGCCAGGTCGGTATAAATACGTGATGTAGTGGGATTGTAATTGCCGGTGCCGAGATGAACGTAGCGCTGTAGCTCTGTACCTTCACGCCGGACAACCAGGGTGAGTTTGCAATGAGTTTTCAAGCCAACCATGCCATAGACGACATGAACGCCTGCTTGTTCCAGACGCCTTGCCCACTCAATGTTGCTTTCCTCATCAAAGCGGGCTTTTAGTTCGACCAGCGCGGCAACTTGTTTTCCACTTTCGGCGGCATCGATTAAAGCTTTCACGATGGGCGAGTTGCGACCCGTGCGGTAGAGGCAGATCTTGATTGCAACTACATCCGGATCCTTCGCGGCGGCATTAATAAAATTCGTCACTGTCGCGTAAGCAGTATATGGATGATGCAAGAGAACATCCTGTCGCGTGAGAGAGGCAAAAATCTCTTCGCCCTTTCCGAACGCTGCTGGAGTAGTCAGCTTTAAAGGTTGGTCCTTCAATTCCGGCCGATCGAGATCATACAACTGCATCAGATCCGGGATATTGAAAGGCCCATCTATGACATAAACGTCGTCAGCAGTTAATTCCAGGGACTCCGCCAGGGACGTGACCATCTCCTTCGGCATTGTCGCAGCAACTTCCAGTCTGACTGCATCACCAAATCTCATGCGCCTGACATGCTGCTGCATCGTTCTCAACAAATCGCTTGCTTCGTCTTCCTTGATCTCGAAATCCGCATCGCGTGTCACACGAAACAGGTGACACTTACTGGTCCGCATGTTGGGAAAGAGTGTCTCGATGTTTGCTGCAACCAAACTGCCCAGAAAAGTAAAAGTATTTCCTTTGTCGTCGATTGGTATTAGCCGCGGAACCATTGGAGGTAATTTGATGCGAGCGAACCGAGCGGCTTTGGGAACACCGGACGGATCCAATCGCTTAACCTGTGACGGCGAAACCATTAGCCCAAGATTAAGACTGAGGTTCGAAACGTACGGGAAGGGATGGCCCGGATCGACTGCTTGTGGAGTTAAGATCGGAAATACATTGTGAAGAAAATAGGTGTTTGCGTACTTTCGCTCTCGCTTCGAAAGGTCCCCATAACGTCGAATAATTAAGTCGTTCTCAGCAAGCGCTGGGAGAATCTGCTCTTTCAAACAACGCATTTGAAGTTCCAGTAACGGCTTTAACTTCGCGCGAATAGCTTTTAGCTGGTCAGCGGCAGTTAGACCGTCCGGTGAGCGCTCCCCGAAGCCACCTTCGACCGTCTCCTGTAAACCGGAGACACGTATCATAAAGAACTCGTCCAGGTTCGAAGAAAATATTGCCAGAAATTTCAATCGCTCAAGAAGGGGGTGTCTCGGGTCCAACGCCTCCTCTAAGACTCGTCGATTGAACTCTATCCAACTGAGCTCACGGTTAATTAATAAGTGTTTTTGTTGTCGAAGATTCCGAGCTTTGCTGCGATTGGAGGAAACTTTATCGTTCGTCTTCGATTTTACTCTACTTGTGGAGATCGCCATGTCTGAATGTATCGTGGAGTTCGCTGGTTTGAATTGTGGCAGCACCCTTTTATGCGAGACATGTTACAGGATAATGAATAACGAAAGTATAGCAACTCGATTCGACCGAGCGGCGCGCAGTAGTTTTCAGGGTTTTCGCAGCAGAGGTTAATAGTCTTTATCGGTCCTCTGCTCAAGAAGCTTAACGAAGGCGAATCGCAGGATTGCCCGGTTAGACGCTGCATTCGTTTCCATCAGCAGAGGTGGACCATTACCGTCGCGCAGCACGAATTAAGCCCACACCCAGGGAGAGCACCGACGCAGCAAGAAACAATGCGCCAACGTATATCAACTCCTTCCAACGTTGAACTATTCGCTGGAGCTCCTTCTCTATTGCAGGGCTGAAAAGCTCGTCGGATCCATGAAGTATCGGTCGATATGATCCACGAGTGGTCCGTTAGCCTCGGACTCCGCCTTCACCTTCTGCCATTCCTTATCGGCTTGGAAACCGGCCCAGTTCTTCTCCGCTTCCTGACGGCTCGGATGCTCCAGAATGTAGATGAACAGGTTCTGAGAATCCGGCGCATCTTCAGGTGACCAATAACCAACGCTCTTCATATTGTGTCTCTTGAAGATCGCGTCTGTGTGATCACCAAACCGAGCTTTGAGTGCGTCCACCTTACCTTCCTTAACGTGATACAGGCGTAGTTCGTATACGTGGTGTGGAGTTTTTTTATCGGAGCCGCTGAGTCCGCTCAAGCCGAGCATCACCGCACCTCCGCAAAGAAAAGTTAGAACATGGGATGCGTTCATGATTGTCCTTTCAAAAAGCTTTAATTAACGTAGAGACTTCAACGAAGCGCGCAACTCGGTCCCCAAAAATCCCCGCTGGTCCAACGGCGCGTCCTGCGCATTCCGCCAAGACACGCCCAGCCAAGAATCGTTAGGACGTTTGCGCTTCGGCCTTTGCACTCCGGATTGCGGCGGCCTCGATGATGTCCGCGACGACCTGCGGGTTAGACACGTAGATGGCGTGGCTACCACCGACCTCTCTAACAGTTGAACCGGCGCGTTGCGACATAAATTGCTGTGCCGGCGGCGGTATCATCTTGTCCTCGGTGACGAGTAGGTACCAACTCGGCTTAGTTCTCCATGCGGGTGTGCTAACGATTCCATTGAGAGCGTCCAATCCCCAGGGCACCTGTGAGTTCGCCATGAACTCAGCTTTCTCGGGCGATACGTCTCCGGCGAAGCTTTCGGCAAATCTTGCTTTATCCAACATGAGAAAGCCGTCTACGGGCGGCAGGATCGGCGGCACGGGCGCACCGGGCGCAGGATTTGCGATCAGCGTCCCGACGGACTCCTCCGCATCCGGAGCGAAAGCCGTAATGTAAACGAGCGTCTCAACGATGGGATGATTGCCCGCTTCGGAAATAACAACCCCGCCATATGAATGGCCGACAAGAATTACAGGACCATCCTGGGCATCGAGTACTGCTCGCGTCGCAGTGACGTCGCCAGTTAGCGATATGGTTGGGTTCTGCACAACGCTTACGTTGTAACCGTCATTCTTAAGTATGTTGTACACGGCTTCCCAGCCCGATCCGTCAACGAAACCGCCATGAACGAGAACGACATTCTTTGTCGCACCAACTGATATTTGAGCCATGATTTTTTCTCCTTTAGAAAAGGTGCATCGATTAAATCAGGGAGTTTCCGGATCGACAAAAATCTACCGACTCCGAAACTCGCGGTCCTATCTCAGTGATTTGAACGAGGTCCGAAGTTCCTGCACCAAAAGTTCCGGCTGCTCCCACGGTGCGAAGTGCGTGCCCTTGGGAAGCCGGTTGTAATGAATGAGTTTTGGATCGGCAGTTACTTCAGTTTTAGATTCTGTGGCTGCGCTTTGGGACATAGTGTTCTCCTTTTGAACCAGTTGTGATTGGACGTTGGCTGATGCAGCTAGCAAGCCGGGTCCAACTGCACGGATCGTACATATGTTATGTAATGTAATTGTGTGTGAATGGGCCGATTTGCATATCCCGCGATCGAGGTCTTTTTAGTTACCTCGGTTGGATTAGTGAGGGATACCACAATGGTGGTAAGTCTGTTTTGGCGAACGGATATAATGAGGATCATCTCACTCCTTCCGTAGGTTGATCAGTGGTCCGAAGCGCGGTGTAACCCATAGCTGTTACAAGCATGCAGATACAACTCAATGCAAGAGGAAGTGAGGCTCCCCAACGCAGGAGCAAAGCTCCACTCGCTGCTCCCAGAAACATCAACAACACCGAAGCCGTACGACGTCCAAGTCGAGTATTACTACCACCCGCGAAAGAAGAGTCAGCTGCAAGACCAGTTAGAGTTAGAGTCAATACAGTGGTAGTCATGTCGGGTACAGCGAGACGTCTGACGGTTGCGTTCCGTACTCCCATAGCGAGCGCGGTCAAAATAATCACAACATAGAGCTGCCTTAAAGGAGTTCCAGATTCGATATTGAACCCGGCAGAGACAATGGCAGCGACGAGAAGTAAAACGGTTTCGATGCCGGCAACTGCGAGCAGCCAACGGCGTCGATTTTTGACGGCCATGGCTACACCGATGCGACCACCAACTGCTGAGCCAATAAGAAATGCGATCAGCGAGACCAGTGATCGCGGTATCGAAAGACCTGGGGCTCCGGCCACGGCGAAGCCCAGAAAAACCACGTTACCCGTCATATTTGCTGTGAACACATGACCAAGTCCAAGAAAGCTGACGGCATCCACCAAGCCCGTGACGAACGTTAAGGAGTAAAGTGAAACCAACAGACCTCGAGTCTCAGTCATCGCTGGCGATTTTGATTTTGACTGCGTCTGATCTCTCGTTGTGTCCATTACCCGTCCCCCCGATCTAAGGGTTGTCGTTTCGCGGATCGTCTTTTGGACTGATGTATTCAAGGCCAAGTGGACCAATCGCTGTAACTTGCGTGACGTATTCACTGGATTTCGCCCAGTGGAAATGGGATGTATTCCCCGGCAAAACGATGACGCTGCCGGGCGGATACGCCTGGAGTTTATCGGCGTCGAATTGATCACCCAGGCCGATATAGAAAACGCCGGACATAACTGTGTAAACCCGATCTTCTGAGTGCCGGTGTGGCATGATCTTCACGCCGTGGGGTACCCGAACCCTGATCGTGTAGGGGCCGGTCTCCGAGGGCCGACCGACAAGGATTGCCAGGCGAACCGAGGATGGAAAGGCAGCGAAGGGCTTCCAGTCGATGTCTTCGGACAGGACCGATCTGAAAACTTCCTGGCCCGGATGGTGAGATCGAACCGTACCTTGTTGTCCTTCCCTGCCAGTTGCTTCTTTCTTGTCTGACATACGAAACCTCACGTTAGAAAGCTTGCGCAGTGAGCCGGATGACGACCCCGCCAATTTTCATCTCAGCAGTCGTTCGATGGTGTAAGTGCGACATCTTGAATAAACACGTCGGATTAGAACTGGACATTAGCGAGATTACGGTGAAAGCTCACCGTGGTAAAGTGATGCAAAAATGAAAGCCGACTCTCTCGCTAATTGGAGAAGCTGGCCGTGAGACTTGGGCTCACACCGGCGCGTAATCTTTGGCACATTTTACGAGGGTCCTAATGAGTTCGTTCGTCAATATTGTTTTACGCTCCCCATACGTCGAGTGTAGAATTCGTGAATTTTCAACAAACATTTTCACCTAAACGGAGGCGCTATGTCAGACGACGATCGCGAATCGTTTCCGTCAAATCCCACTCGACGCACATTTCTCTTGACCACGGGAAGTAGTGTCGCAGCAAGCGTAGTTGCGGCGTACGTACCAGTCGTAAAAGGCGCTGCCGGAGAGAGCGACTCAGCTTCGACCAGTACTGGGCCAATCGAGGGCGCTGTTCCGATTACGCTGCGCATTAACGGTAAGGAGCACCAGCTTCGCATCGATCCACGGACGACGCTACTGGACTGTATTCGTGAGACTGTTGAGCTGACCGGAACGAAGAAGGGCTGTGACCACGGTCAATGCGGCGCATGTACGGTCCATGTAAACAGCAGACGTGTAAATTCATGTCTTAGCCTCGCTCTGATGCACGACGGGGAAGAGATCACAACCATTGAAGGCTTGGGAACACCCGATGGGTTGCATCCTATGCAGGCGGCGTTCGTGGCCCACGACGGTTACCAGTGCGGCTACTGCACGTCAGGCCAGATCATGTCGGCCATTGCGCTGCTCAAGGAACCGTGTGGTCCAGATGACGCGTCAGTGAAGGAGCTAATGAGCGGTAATATCTGCCGCTGCGGCGCCTATCAGAATATCGTGGCCGCGATTCAAGAAGTTCGCCAAAAGGCTTAACGGCAGCAAGGAGTTATATCAATGCACAGCTTTGAATTTAGTCGGCCCACAGATTCAGCAGGAGCGATTGCCGGTGCCGCCCAGGCAAAGACCGCACAGCAAGGCGCCGATGTACGGTTCGTCGCCGGCGGCACGACGCTCATCGACTTGATGAAGCTCAACGTCGAAACGCCGGCGCGGGTGATTGACGTCAATCGTTTGCCACTCGACAAAATCGAAACCATTCCTGACGGCGGATTGAAGATCGGCGCTACGGTTCGCAATTCAGATCTAGCCAACCATCCGACAGTGCGGCGAGATTACGCTGTGCTATCGCAGGCCATTCTCAGTGGCGCTTCGGCACAACTGCGCAACATGGCGACAACTGCCGGTAATTTGCTCCAGCGCACGCGCTGCGCGTACTTCCGCGACATTGCGATGCCCTGCAACAAGCGCGAGCCCGGAACTGGTTGCCCCGCAATCACCGGCAGCAACAGAACGCTGGCGATCCTGGGCACAAGCGAACATTGCATTGCGACCAATCCTTCGGACATGTGCGTCGCAATGGCGGCATTAGAGGCAACGATCCATATACAAGGATCAAAGGGTTCACGCGCGATCCCCATCGGTAACTTTCATCTCTTGCCGGGCAGCACACCTAATCGCGAAACAGTGCTTGAACCGGGCGACCTAATCACGCACGTGACGTTGCCTCCCCCCATCGCCGGAAGCAAGCAGGTTTATTTGAAGCTACGTGATCGAGCGTCGTATGAATTTGCTTTGGCGTCTGCCGCGATCGTTATAACGATCGTGGGAGGGAAAGTGACGCGGGCTCACATCGCGCTTGGCGGAGTGGGCACGAAGCCGTGGCGATCTCCAGAGGCTGAAGCTGTTCTCGTCGGTAAGTCCGCCGATATAGCCAACTTTCGCAAGGCGGCGGAAGCGGCTGTGCGCGACGCTAAACCGCAAAGCGAGAACAAGTTTAAAATCGAACTGGCTAAACGATGTCTCACCCACGCGCTGCAAATGGCCGCGACGAGTTGATTCAATCGAAGGAGTGAATATGACTAGAACCCAGGAAACACCACTCACTTCTCCAGTTGGTCGCGACACGCCTCGCGTGGATGGCCCACGCAAAGTGAGTGGCGTGGCGCAGTACACCGCCGACTTCCATTTTCCGGGCTTGCTATATGCGGTGCCAGTCGAAGCGACGATCGCGAACGGCAGATTGCTCAAGCTTGACACCGCCACGGCCGAAACGATGCCGGGTGTACGCGCGATCTTTCATCGCGAGAACATTGGACCAATTTACCGTTCGACTTTCGGACCGGGCTTCGAAGGTATTTGCAATGAACGCCGCCCGCCATTCGAAGACGATGTGATTCGGTATTACGGTCAGTACATCGCGCTCGCTGTGGCGGACACGTTCGAATCAGCCAAGGCGGCTGCTGATGCGGTGCGCGCGACGTACGCCAGAGAGAAGCCAAACGTCGAAACACACCTTCAAGCTGACGACGACCCCAAAACAGTTATGACTGGGTATGGACCGGCGGAGCGATTGCAAAGTCAGCGCGGTGATGCGGATAAGGCGTTTACTAACGCCCCGATCAAGCTTGATCAAACCTATGTCACGCCGGCCGAGACGCATAACCCACTCGAGCCGCACGTCACCACTGCAACCTGGGAGGGTTCGACCCTGACGCTGTATGAGTCATCGCAGGGAGTCGTCAACCACCGCGGCGTCCTCGCACAGATGTTCGGCTTGCCGAAGGAGAACGTACGAGTGATTACCCAGTTTGTCGGCTCTGGCTTTGGCAGCAAACTGTGGCCATGGACTCAATGTCCGCTCGCCGCGGCGGCGGCGCGTAAG
>DATEXA010000240.1:0-1551 GCA_035257465.1 Pyrinomonadaceae bacterium
ATCGTCCGATGCGACGATTGGGGTCAGGTCGGACAATGCAGTGTCGCCTCCAATTCCATCCGCCCTTCCTCGCTTAGCTTCAAGGTCTGTCCCGAGGATACTCCCTGCCTCACCTCAGCCCGTCAAGAGCGTACGCCCAGGGATGCAGCCGACGGCTTGCCAGTGTAATAACGCGTTTCACTTTATAAAAATAGGACCAGAGATTAAGTGCGTGCCTCACACCAGGCTTGGTTGACTCGGCCGAGAAGTTTCTACCATCAAGCTCGGCTGCGGAACCTCCGGCCACCGGCCGGACGCAACGCACGTTAGTAAAGACCCAAAACTACCGTCCTTCCGTCGTGCGCGCGATAGTTGTGAAGAAAACCAGGGTTACCCAGACTTCTCTACGAATCGCTCTGACTCCGCTACTTCGGCTTTGTCGCTCAGCGTTCTCAGGTAGTTTTGCGCGTCCGTCAGATTACCTTCTGTTGCCGAAAGATAAATATTCTTCGCCTTGATTCTATCGCCGGCGGCGACAGCGCTAACGATCTCTTCGTGCTCTTCTGGTTTTAATTCCCTCTTCATGTGTTTCAGAAATAACTTTAGTTGTTTATTAGATGAATCGGACAGGGTTTGACAGTAAGAACATTCTCGGCGGGACTGTCAATTCTAATACTTCCAATTTTTTAGGAATGAACGCCTTGATAATTCGTGTCGCAGGTGGTAGCGCCGAACGCGCGGGTCGCTTCGATCGTAGGCGAGAGCGGAATGCCAATTGCGTAACGTATTCGCGTAACAAATGCACTGAAATTCGCCTGCGTCAGCTGACGTGCCGAGAGGGAGGGGTGCATGCTTCCAGTGCGCACGTAGCCCTGCAAGTCGATCGGTAGGTCTGCGCTCCCTTGCGCGTCGTGTGCTTGGAATGGGTCGGGGATTTTGCTCCGCTTAAGTTTTTACCGCTTGGGTGGATTGAGCACCAGAACGTGGCAATGGTCGCACAGTTTCGAAAAACTGGCCGAGGATAGCAGGAGGAGTTCGCAAGATGATCTTAAGGTCCAATGAAAGAGAAATATTGCGTGAATAGAAGATATCCATCTCGATCATTTCGCGGAACGTTGTCCGGTTTTTGCCGTTGACTTGCCAGAAGCCGGTGAGGCCAGGCAGGGCGTTTACTCGTGCACGTTGTTCCGGCGCATAACGTTCAAATTCAATAACGGTGCAAGGTCGCGGTCCGACCAGACTCATTTCTCCCTTCAGCACATTAAAGATTTGTGGCAACTCATCGAGACCGGTTGCTCTCAAAAACTTCCCGCCAAAGATGAGACGTGGATCTCCGGTGGCGTCGAGTTTGGTCATCGGACGATCGCTGACAATCAAATGCTCAAGGTATGCCTCATGAACATGAGTCTCGGCATTCACCTTCATGGTGCGAAATTTCATGAGCATGAAACGCCGGCCTTTGAATCCGATGCGCGGTTGCCGGTAAAAAACAGGCCCGGGCGAAGTAATGGCAACCCAGAGCGCGACCAAAGTCATTACCGGCAACCAGACTGGGATTAGGACTGTGACCAT
>DATEXA010000241.1:0-12362 GCA_035257465.1 Pyrinomonadaceae bacterium
GAGAAAATACAGAGCAGGTGTTATCGCTCGAGGATTCGATCAAGAACATGGCTGTGATTGAAGCGGTCTTTCGATCCGCGAAGTCGGGAAGTTGGGAGAGCCCATCGACTCTGTAGAAGACGGCTCACAACACACGGTCGATCAACTCTTCGCCTTGTTCGAACCGGCGTAAGTTCGCTAAGAAATGTTTCACCTGACGTTCCTTCTCATTTGAGTGACCACCACCACTATGAGGCGTGATGTAACAGTTGGGCGTCGTCCACAGCGGATGATCGGGAGGCAAAGGTTCCGGATGCGTGACATCGAGATAGGCCGCGGCCAACTTGCCGGAGTCGAGTTCTCTTCTGAGCGCATCCTGATCGAGCGTGACGCCGCGACCAATGTTGTAAACGATCGCGCCACGCTTCAACGAGCCTAAGCGTGTAGCGTTCAGAAAATTCTTCGTCTGTTCGTTTGCTGGCAGGATGTTTACGACGTGATCGGCCATCGGGAGAAGCTCATCCACCTGAGATACCTCGACAACTTTTATCGGCTCGTCTCCTTTAATGGAGCGACGTACAGCGATCAGGTTCATGTGCAGCGGGCTAAGTAGTTCGACCAGTCGTCTAGCGATCGCACCGAAGCCAAGCATCACGACCGTCTGTTCATTGAGTAGTGGCGACGAAGCGCGGAGACGAACCATTTCCCAGGCTTTGTCACCACGTTGAGAATCGAGCGCCGCTGGTAACTGTCGCGCGAGCCCCGTGATCATCGCCAGTAAGTGCTGTGCACAGGGCTCATCGTAGACGGAGGAACTGTTGGTTAAGACGATTCGGCGGTCTAGAAGTTGTTGTTTTATTTCATCATGGTCGTAAGTCGTATAACCGGCAGAGTTCAACTGAATCCAGCGAAGGTTCTCAGATCGAAGTGCAGCAGCAGGCGAAGGATAGCCGAAAGCTACATGCGCGGTTCGCAATGCGTTATGGGCCGCGTCACTCTCATCGTCTTCAGCGAACATTAACAAGCGACGGTCACCAATGGCTTCTTTCAACAAGCCGACTTCGTGTTCATCTTCTGAACCGAAGTCGTTGTTACACCAGAAAGTAAGTTTAGCGTTGTCCATTTTGTTGCCGGTGCGAACTATACCTGAATGAGCGACCCTCAAGCGACCGCAAAGGTTGAAGCCTTTACCGTAACTGATGCAGCGAAGAGTTCTTCGTTCAAACTTCCCGGTCTGCGTTGGTGGATGATGGCAGTACTGATGCTCGGGTCAATTCTGAACTATCTGACCAGGAGCACACTCGCCGTCGCCGCACCCACCCTTCTTAACGATCTCAAAATCAACGAGCATCAGTATTCATACATCGTCACTGCGTTTCAGATCGCCATCATGTTTCAACCTCTATGCGGCTACGTGATGGATGTTCTTGGTCTCAGGATTGGTCTGGCAATGTTCGCAACCACGTGGTCGCTAGTGAATATGGCACACGGCTTCGCTCATAGTTGGCCAATGCTCGCCGGCCTCCGCGCGCTGCTGGGATTTAGCGAAGGCTCAGCAAACCCGGCCGGCATGAAAGCTACTGCTGAATGGTTTCCGGCAAAAGAAAGAGGTCTCGCAGGTGGAATTTATAATATCGGCGCTTCTGTTGGTTCGATGGTGGCTCCTCCCCTCATCGTGTGGGCCATTCTCACTTACAACTGGCAATCAGCATTTGTGATCACGGGTGCGATGGGATTGTTATGGGTCGGACTCTGGTTACTGTTATATCGCTCTCCGGATGAACACCCGGCACTCTCAGACTCCGAAAGAACTCACATTAAAAGTGGTCAGGAGAAGTTTCTCGCAGGCGATGGAAAGCCGCCGTCGATTTTGTCACTTGCGCAGCAACGAAACTTCTGGGGCATCGCCATTCCAAGATTTCTCGCAGATCCGACGTGGGGTACGCTCACATTCTGGTTGCCGTTGTATCTAAATCAAGTACGACATTTTGATCTAAAGCAGATCGCGATGTTCGCGTGGATGCCGTTCCTTGCTGCCGATCTAGGCTGTCTTTTCGGACCGGCGGTGACCGCAACACTTCAAAAATACTTTGGTCTAACTTTAGTGAATGCACGCCGCAGCGTCTTCACGTTGGGCGCCTTCATGATGATCGGTATAGCGTTCGCTGCTATGGTTCAGAATCCCTACACGGCAGTAGCGCTCATCAGTCTCGCCGGATTCGCGCACCAAACCTTGTCCGTGACCGTGATTACGATGTCGTCCGATCTGTTTAAGCGAAGCGAGGTTGCAACAGTTGCTGGGATGGCGGGAACCATGGGCAACGCGGGACTATTGCTGTTCTCTTTGATGATCGGCGCCTTAGTGAAAACGATCGGTTACTCGCCATTCTTCATTTGTTTGAGCGCGCTTGATTTGATTGGTGCAGTGGTTTTGTGGACGGTATTGCGGAGACCGGAAGAAGGAAGGTTGAGGGTGAGTTAGAGAGTGATTGGACTTTGGTCTTAGGTCTTTGGACTTGGGTTTTGAGTTTCCAACAGCCTAACTAAAAGATCCACACGCAAGACCGAAGACCAAAAGCCAAAGACCTAAGCCCTATGTCGCAAAAAACAGCCACGATCAAAAACCCAATTCTGCGCGGCTTCAATCCTGATCCATCAATCGTCCGCGTCGGCGACGACTACTACATCGCGACTTCCACGTTTGAATGGTATCCGGGTGTGCAGATTCATCATTCGCGCGATCTCGTTCATTGGCGTCTGTTAACTCGCCCACTCAATCGTCCCACTCAATTGAATATGCTTGGAGATCCCGACTCGTGCGGTATTTGGGCGCCTTGCCTTACTTACTCTGAGGGGCTCTTCTATCTGATTTACACCGACGTAAAACGCTACGGCCGCACAACTCAAGCGGGTGCCAGCGGCTCTTCACTTCGCGACACGCACAACTACCTCGTCACCACCAAAACAATTGACGGCGAATGGTCAGATCCGATCTTCCTCAACAGCAGCGGTTTTGATCCCTCGCTGTTTCACGACGACGATGGCCGCAAATATTTAGTTAACATGCTCTGGGACTTTCGACCCGGTCACAATCGTTTCGCCGGGATTCAATTGCAGGAATACTCACATGCCGAGCAAAGACTAATTGGCCCACGCGATGTCATATTCAAAGGAACGCCCATCGGGTTCACTGAAGGTCCACATCTCTACAAACGAAATGGCTACTACTATCTGCTTACAGCTGAAGGCGGTACCGGATGGGGTCATGCTGTGACGCTTGCTCGCTCGAGATCGCTCTCGGGACCATACGAGCTGCATCCTGAAGGTTACATACTCACTTCGCGAGATCGTCCCGACATCGAATTGCAACGGGCCGGTCATGCAGATCTGGTGGAAACTCAAAACGGTGAGACCTACATGGTTCACCTTTGCGGGCGACCCTTACGAAATCGTGGGCGCTGCACTTTAGGACGAGAAACAGCAATCCAAAAAATGAAGTGGACCGACGATGGATGGCTGGTCACCGTTGACGGTGAAGCGATTCCCCGAACGGAAGTAAGCGCCCCATTTCTAAGTGCGCACGAATTCCCGGCACAACAAGTCCGCCTTGACTTCGACGACGCCAAACTGCCAATTGATTTTCAGTGGTTGCGCTCGCCGTGGCCGGACGAACTCTTTAGTCTCTCTGCCCGGTCGGGTCATCTGCGTTTGTATGGGCGTGAATCAATCGGCAGTCTCTTTAGGCAAAGCCTTGTCGCTCGCCGGCAACAGTCACACTGTTACACCGCGACCACATCGGTTCAGTTCAATCCGGAAGATTTTCAGCAGATGGCCGGGCTCATTTGCTATTACAATGCAGCCAAGTTTCACTACTTCTACATAAGTTACGACGACACAGTTGGTAAATATTTGCGTGTGATGTCTTCATTACCCGATCAGGTTCAATCGGATGCATTCACTGCACCCGCGCCGATAACGGCGAACGGACCCGTGGAGCTTCGTGTAGACGTAGACTTTGAACGGCTGCGCTTCGCTTTCAGAACTGACAAGCAGCCATGGACCTGGGTACCAGAAGTATTTGACGCCAGCATCCTTTCCGACGAAGCGACCGCACCAGGTAAACCAAATTTCACTGGCGCTTTCGTCGGTATGTGCTGTCAGGATTCGTCGGGACAGGGTCGTGCCGCGGACTTTGATTATTTCGAATACATAGAACGTGACTTCCAACCACACATTGAGGAGCTATGAAATCAAAATCAAACCGAAGAAAGTTCATTAAGGAATCTGTTACTTCTGCCGCCAGCCTTCTGGCAATGTCGGCGCTACCACGCGTGACTTCTACCGCGCACGAACGGGACGAATCTCGGAGGAAAGAAGAGATGACGCAGTCAACACCACGACTTCGCTTTTCAGTAATCGGAATTAATCACGATCACATTCATAGTCAGGTTGGCGCGACTGTTCGGGGTGGCGGCGAGTTCGTTTCGTTCTACGCAAAAGAACCTGAGCTGGCGGCGGCTTTTGCAAAACGCTATCCAAACGTGAAACAGGCTGGGGGCAAGGATGAGATCCTCGAAGATAAAACCATTCAGCTCGTCTTGAGCGCCGGGATTCCCGTCGATCGAGCTCCGCTCGGAATCGAGGTGATGCAGCATGGCAAAGATTACATGTCTGACAAGCCAGGGATTACTACACTCGAGCAATTAGCGGAAGTGCGCCGGGTCCAAAAAGCGACGAAAAGAATCTACTCGATCATGTACAGCGAGCGCTTCGAGAATAAAGCTACAGTCCGGGCCGGCGAATTGATTAAGGCTGGAGCAATCGGAAAAGTTCTACAGACCACCGGACTCGGTCCACATCGAATCAATCCAAAGACTCGTCCTCAGTGGTTTTTCGATCACAAGTACTTCGGCGGGATCATCTGCGACATCGCCTCACACCAATTTGATCAGTTCTTGTTCTTTACTGGGTCGACGCAAGCGACCGTTGTTGCGTCGCAAATCGGCAACATGCATCACCCTCAGTGGCCGGCCTTTGAAGATTTTGGAGACGTGATGTTACGAGGAGACGGAGGTGCCGGCTATATCCGTGTTGACTGGTTTACGCCCGACGGCCTCAGCACCTGGGGCGATGGCAGGCTCACGATCCTCGGTACAGATGGATTCATCGAGGTACGCAAAAACTGCGACGTTGGCAGAAGCACGAGTGGCAACCATCTCTACCTGACGGATCAGAAAGAGACACGTTACTTCGATTGCAACAACGACGACCTTCCATATGGACGGCAGTTGATTGATGACGTACTTAACCGCACAGAGACGGCGATGCCGCAGGAACATTGTTTCCGAGCGACGGAACTCGCGCTGCTCGCACAAAAGCAGGCGCAAAGAATTGATTTGAAGAAATAGTTCTTGTGTCACCTCTGAGTCTCTGTGTTCTCTGCGTCTCTGTGTTGAAACTGAAGTTCGTGATCTCGATCACTAGTTCAACACAGAGACCCAGAGAGGAGAAAGGCAATCATGAAGAGCAAATCCGAACTGTCTCGCCGAACATTCGTAAAAACAGCGCTCGTCGGCACTGTGGCCGCAGCAGTCGATCTGAGTGGTTTTCCGAGCATTGTCCCTGCATCGGTATTCGGTGCGTATGCGCCAAGTAACCGAATCAACATCGGCGCAATTGGTAACGGCCGCATCTCGCGTGGTCATGATCTGCCAGGCGTCTGGCGTTACGACGAAGCCCGGGTAATGGCAGTCTGCGACCTTGATAGCAAGCGCGCCGAAGACGCAAAGACGCTGGTCAATGATTACTACAGCAAAAAGACCAACACTGCGTACAAAGGCGTCACTACCTACACGGACTATCGCGAGTTACTTCAGAACAAAGACATCGACGGTGTGCTGATCAGCACGCCAGATCACTGGCATTCAATTATCGGCATCGACGTCGCCGAAGCCGGGAAGGATGCATACCTTCAGAAACCGGCATCACTGACAATTGCTGAAGGTCGCGCGCTGAGTAATACCGTCCACCGAACTGGTCGCATCTTTCAAGTTGGCAGTCAGCAACGTTCGACGGCCCAGTTTCGCTATGCGGCCGAACTCGTACGCAATGGTCGCATCGGGCAGTTGAAAACTGTGTATGTTGGTTTGCCCGCTGACCCGGGCGGTGATGACGAGCCGGAAATGCCGATTCCGAAAAATCTCAATTACGAGATGTGGCTCGGCTCGACGCCTTACAAGTACTACACGGAGAAGCGCGTGCATCCGCAAAACGATTACAGCCGTCCCGGTTGGTTGCGTTGCGAACAGTTCGGTGCGGGAATGATCACCGGGTGGGGATCGCATCACGTCGACTGTGCTCACTGGGGAATGGACACGGAATATACCGGACCGATCGAGGTTTGGGGCACTGCGGAGTTTCCAAAGAAGGGACTCTGGGACGTGCATGGAGTCTTTCGCACCGAAGCGCTTTATGCCAACGGTGTGAAGATGATTGTCAGTACCGAACTGCCGAACGGTATCAAGTTTGAAGGGACACAAGGTTGGATCTTTGTCTCGAGAGGTAATGAGCAAGTGACTGGGAGTGATCCGGTAGCGAAACTGAAAGATCCTCAAGCGCTCGCAGCGAGTGACCCTAAGCTCATTACTTCGGTAATTGGGCCACAGGAAATCCATTTGTATGAGAGCAAAGAACACCACTGGAACTGGCTCGAAAGTGTGCGGACCAGAAACACTCCAATCGCACCAATAGAGATCGCCCATCGTTCCTGCACCACCTGCTTGATTCATCAGATAGCGATGAAGTTGAAACGCAAAGTCTACTGGGATCCACAAAAAGAAAAGTTCAAGAACGACGACGAAGCAAACGCGATGGTGTCGCGATCACAACGCTGGCCGTACGTGATTGAAAAGCATGAGAGTGACTGACTGCTTCTCAGTGCTTTCTGAGGACCACTTAAGGGATCTCAGATTTCAGATCTCAGATCTCACAGTTCAGATTTCAGATTTGCACGCACTCTGTGAGATCTGAGATCTGAAATTTGAGATCCCTTAGGTGGCCCTGAAAGCGCAAAGAGAAACCCAAGTTGAGGACAACAATGAGAACCTACCTGGCTGTAGTTCTAATTGGAGTTTTTGTCGCCCATTCGTTATTGCTGAACGCACGAACACAAGCTCAAACCTCCGACTATAAGAACCCTTCCCTTCCCATCGATAAACGCGTCGACGATCTCGTCTCGCGTATGACACTCGAGGAAAAGGTCTCGCAAATGATGAACGGCGCGGCTGCGATTGAGCGTCTGGGGATTCCAGACTACGAGTGGTGGAACGAAGGGCTGCACGGAGTTGCGCGAGCTGGCTACGCGACAGTGTTCCCACAGGCGATAGGCCTCGCCGCAACATGGGACACGGATCTCATGCATCAGGTTGCCGACGTTATCTCGACAGAAGCGCGTGCCAAGTACAACGACTCCAACCGCAAAGGTGATCACGGACGATACAAAGGCCTGACATTCTGGAGTCCGAACATCAACATCTTTCGTGATCCGCGCTGGGGCCGTGGCCAGGAAACATACGGCGAAGATCCTTACCTGACTTCGCGGATGGGTGTGGCCTTTGTGAAAGGACTTCAAGGTGATGATCCAAAGTATTTAAAAGTCGTCGCTACTCCGAAACACTATGCCGTACACAGTGGACCAGAACCAGAGCGTCACAGCTTCGATGCCAGGGCAAGTCAGCGCGACATGATGGAGACGTATCTACCCGCGTTCCGCGCAACTATCACCGAGGGCGGCGCACAATCAGTGATGTGCGCTTACAATCGCACAAACACAGAACCTTGCTGCACAAACAAACAACTCAATGAGACCCTGCGAAAAGACTGGGGCTTCAAGGGCTACATAGTTTCTGACTGTGGCGCCATCGACGATATCTACAAACGACATCAGTATGTGAAAACCGAAGACGAAGCTTCGGCAATGGCCGTTAAGGCTGGTACCGATCTGACTTGTGGTCGTGAATATAGATCGCTTGTCCAGGCAGTGAAAGATGGTCTGATCACTGAGGCAGACATCGACGTCTCCGTGAAGCGTCTTATGAAGGCCCGATTCCAACTCGGTATGTTCGATCCTCCCGAGATGGTTCCTTACTCTAAGATCTCGATGTCGGAAAACGCTTCTCCAGCCCATCGAGGCCTATCGCTGAAAGCCTCGCGTGAATCAATTGTCTTGCTCAAGAACCAGAACAATGTGTTGCCTCTACGAAAGGACCTGAAAACGATCGCAGTCATTGGACCGTTGGCAGATAACCTTGGTGTGCTGCTCGGTAACTACAACGGACAACCAACCAGATACGTAACTCCGCTCGCCGGCATCCAGGCGAAAGTCGGTTCAACAACACGCGTGCTCTACTCTCCAGCACTCTATGCTCCTGGAATCGTCGTAGAACCAGTTCCCTCTTCCGCGTTATCCAGTAACGGACAAGGTTTGCGAGCGGAGTATTTCAACAACCGCGAACTCAAAGGTGAACCGTCGCTTGTGCGAACCGATGCACAGGTCAACTTCGACTGGGGAGCAATGAGCCCGGCCCAGGGAATCGGCGAAGACAATTTCTCGGTGCGTTGGACGGGAAAACTGCAAGCGCCGGAGTCTGGGAAATACACCATTGGCATTGCGGGCAATGGTGGAATGCGTTTGGTTGTTGATGGGCAAACGGTTGTCGAGGAGCTCAACAACCGTCGTACACGCAGCGTTAATAAGGAAATCTCCTTCGAGGCGGGTCGCTCCTATGACATTCGTTTGGAATACTTCGAAAACGCAAATCAATATGCAGCCGCCAGGCTGAACTGGGCGCCGCCAAGCGGCGATAGAAGTTTGAAGGAGGATGCTCTCAAGAAGAGTCGTGAGGCCGATGCAGTGGTGATGGTCATGGGGATTACGCCGTCCGTCGAAGGTGAAGAGATGGATGTAAAGGTCGAGGGATTTCGAGGAGGCGACCGAACCGACATTGCCTTGCCAAAACCCCAGGAGGATTTGATTCGCGAAGTCCAGGCACTCGGTAAGCCGGTTGTGCTTGTACTTCTTGGCGGCAGTGCTTTGGCAGTTAACTGGGCCAATGACAATGTGCCCGCCATTTTGGATGCGTGGTATCCCGGTGAAGAGGGTGGCACTGCAATCGCCGACGTTCTCTTCGGTGATTACAATCCAGCGGGGCGCTTGCCGGTGACTTTCTACAAATCGATTTCGCAGTTGCCGGCGTTCACTGACTACAGCATGCAAGGTCGGACGTATAGATATTTCAAGGACGCACCGCTTTATCCGTTCGGGTTTGGGCTCAGCTATTCGAACTTCAAATACAGTGGACTGAAGTTCAGCTCAAAACAGATATCCAGTGGTGAGAATTTGACCGTCGCCGTGGATGTCACGAATTCAGGGAAACGTGCCGGCGACGAGGTGGTGCAGATGTACATCACTGATCTAGGCTCCAAGTATCCAGTTCCAATTCGGTCACTCGCAGGAATCAGTAGAGTTGCGCTCAAGCCAGGTGAGAAACAAACAGTAACCTTCACGCTCAAACCGGATCAGATGTCCGTAGTTGATGACAACGGCAAGCGGATGATCGAACCAGGTGAATTCCTGATTAGTGTTGGTGGAAAACAACCAGGCTTCACTGGGAGTGCAGATGCGAGTACAACTGAAGTGGTTACGGGAAGGTTTATTGTGAAGTAGTTAGATGCTGATTGGCGATTGCCGATTGCCGATTGCCGATTTCAGGTCCTCGCCGTCGATGATAAGCATCCGAGATCACAATCTGCAATCCGCAATTGGCAATTGGCAATCTTCAATGTGCATAGTTCATTTCCCCCGCATTGATCTTCGTCTTCATATAATTCTGACGCGGCGGCAGTGGACACGTCGCGAAATCAGTGAATGCGCACGGAGGATTCTCGGCGCGATTGAAGTCTAAAGTTACCTTCCCATCCTTCGGCAAGTCTGCATATAGAAACCGACCTGCCGGATAAGTCGTATCTCCCGCAGTCAAATCCCGAAAGATGATGAAAAGCTTCTTCTCATCCTCAATAAGCGGACGAAGTTCAAACTGTTGGCCATTGAGTTCGAATGAAAGCAGTCCCGGAGTCTTGAGCTTCAACGCATCGCCCAGCACATTCATGATGACGATCTCTTTCGGTTCTGCGAAAGGTGTGAAGTTCGCAACTACCCTGTATTTCTCCTGCGCAGGAAACCAACGCAGCCCCTTGAAACTCAAACGCGCCGGGCTGTTCTTATCTCTCACGCGCAAGCCATAACGATCACCACGCTTAATTACGCCGAGGTTGAGCGAACCCACTTTAAATTGATCCGGTGTTTTGTCGTCTTCGAATCTCATCACATATTCGCGTACAGTTTGATCGTTAACTGTGACCGCTACGCCATCACTCACGTGCAATGTCACAACGCCACCAGCTAACTCAAGCCTACCCACCTGCAATGGGGCAGAATTCACAGGCAACACAATATTAACGTGCTTCGCATCAGTGCCGATCGAGGTGATACCCTCCTTCAACCAGAACAACCCCGATACCGTTAGCCAGCTGTCCTCAGTTTTCAAATCAGCTTCACGTTGACGGCGCCACTGACTGGTCTCTGTTTGAAAGGACGTTTGGCCAGTCGCGACGATAACTACCGCGAGAACAATTATCGATATGCAGCACAAATGTTTCATAGCTGTTGGTCTTGAGAGTCAAAAGTGGTTATCCGCAGATTACGCCGATTACGCAGATTTCAAAGCAAACTGAGTCGCGCTCCTTTTAGTGCCCATCTTTCGCAAAGAAATCTGGTAATCGACGTAATCTGCGGATAACCTCTTTTCACAACGGCAATCGCAAACGCGCTTCACATCCCCGCAACTGACGACGATTTTCAAGCGTCAATGTTCCACCGTGCGCCTCAGCGATTTGTCGCGACAACACCAGCCCGATGCCCGAACCGGTCGCCTTCGTAGTAAAAAATGGCACGAACAAATTTGCCGTGTTCGCAATGCCGAGCCCTTCGTCGCTAATCCACACTTCCACTTGTCCGTTCCTTTGCCGCCAACCGACTTCAACCCCACCCCTCGTTTCCATTGAGGCGTCAGCGGCATTTCGCACCAGGTTGATGAGCAGTTGTTCCAACTGAACATCGTCGCCTCTTACCTCGACATCAGGGCCTGAGACTATTCGCACTGGCAGTCTTGTTTCCAAACTCGCAACTCGCGATACGAGCGATCCGATCTTCAGTGGTTCCAGGCGCGGCGGAGGTAAGCGAGCAAGTTTTGAATATGATTCCACAAAACGGGCGAGTGAATCGGCGCGGGAAGAAATAACAGCCAGACCCCGGTGCATGTCTTCACGCCAATCGGGTGGCTCTGGTTCTCTGCCCATTAAGTCAGCGAGGCTGCCGGCGACAGATTTGATCGGCGCTAAAGAGTTGTTCAGCTCGTGGCCCAACACACGCAGCAGTCGTTGCCACGCCGTGCGTTCTTCCTCTCGCAACGTTTGACTCAAGTCAGTCAATACCAGCAACTGATGCGGCGCGCCACCCTCGCGGAAAGTGCTCCGTCGAACATCCCATCTGCCAACGCCACCGGGAAAAACCATTTGTAAGGTATAGGGCGCAGATCCTTCGGGACGATTAAGACATGCATCAAGACCCAACTCATAACTTGTCCGTCCCAGTAGTCGCGCCGAGGGTTGTGCAAGCAATCGCTCGCCTGCACGATTTACAAGTCGTAGTCGTTGCTCCCCATCGAAGGCAAATACAACTACGTCAATTTCAGCCATCACCGTACGCAACAACGCCGTCGCTTCCATCGCACCGAGGCGCTGTTCGCGAAGCGTTTGGCCGAGATCATTTACCTCGAGCATCACCTCGCCGAGAGCATCACCCGACAGCGCTCGACGTCCTCGTATCGAGTAGTCGCCTTCCCGAATTGCGGCCAGAATATTTGAAAGCGTTTGGAGTGGCCGGACAATTCTCTGTTTTAGATTGAAAGAAATTCCCAGCCAGACAAGTACCAGGAGTAGATCGACCGTCCACTGCACCTGGGCCGAATAGTTGTCGTACCAGAGTAGAAATGCGCAAAGAGAGACTGCGGGGAAGCCGGCAGCGAGTGCGAGGATGGTGACGCGTCGTTCAAACTTGATACGGCCGCCGCCTTTGAGTGAGGGATCGAGCGTCGGTAAGGGCTGAATATTTTTAGTAGGCTTAAGCGGGGTGCTCACGCGGGTATCATAACGATTGCCGATTGCCAATTGCCAACTGCCGATTTCGAGTAGATTTAAACTCTACGGCAAATCAGCAATTGGCAATCGGCAATCGGCAATGTTCAAGAGAGCCCATACTTTTGCAG
>DATEXA010000242.1:0-15242 GCA_035257465.1 Pyrinomonadaceae bacterium
GCGGGGACGCCTGCGCTCCCAGCACTACTGCGTCTCTTTCTCTATCGCTGACACTTGGGGCAGAAGTAGGTCGATCGTCCACCATGGGCCACGCGACGGATTTTTGTACCGCACTTAACGCACGGCTCACCTTCGCGTTCGTACACCCGCCAGAATCTTTCACTAGATCCAATGTAACTCGATTCGCCATCGCTCAAGTCAATTCGAAGGGTTGATCCTGAATCGATAGCTTCTTGTAGGATTGTCTTGATCGCCTGAAAAAGTTTTCGCGCGCGTGGCTTTGAGAGCGTGTGCGCTTGCTTGAGTGGATGAATACCTGCAAGGAAGAGGGCTTCGACGGCGTAGATGTTTCCCAGACCAAGGACTCGAGTTTGATCGAGGAGCAAGGACTTCAAACTACGACGCGACTTACGGAGCGTTTGGAGAAAGTATTCCTCGGTGAACTCGTCTGAAAGTGGTTCGGGTGCGAGTGCGAGGAGTTCTTTTGGGAGCTTTTGAGAGTTTGAAACGATTCGCATCCGACCAAATTGGCGCATATCACAGAACACCAGTCGCTGATCGTCGTCGAGATGGAACACCACATGTGCGTAGGGCGGTAGTTCGTCATCAGTTCCAAGCGCGACGAACTTTCCGGTCATCCGGAGATGAGTTGTTAACAACGCTCCAGAGTCCAGTTCGAACAGGATGTACTTACCCCGACGGCCAACAGCATTAACGCGCAGATCCTTCAGTCGACGAGCGAATGCGGGTCTTGAGATTTCAGGTGAGATTCGTTTGAGATTGAGTTCGGCGGCGAGAATGCGACGCCCAACAACGACTGGTCGTAGCGCGCGAACGACGTGTTCGACTTCTGGAAGTTCTGGCATAAGTCATTGCCGATTGCCGTTTGCCAAGTGCCGATTTGTCTCAGCTCATTAACGCGCCATGGCTACACCGGCTTCGAGTAGCGCGTCGCGTTTTTCAAATGACGTAGCTTCTGAATAGATGCGCAGTACGGGCTCCGTTCCAGATTGCCGGAACAACAACCACGATTCGTCGGCAAACAAAACTTTTGCGCCATCCAGTGTATTCACTCCGACAACTTCATTATCACCAATTATGACCGGTGGTTTTTCGGATAGCTTCGCGACAAGCTGCTGTCCTTGACTGACAGGCATGTGCAAGTCTCTGCGCCCAAACCGAAACTCACCAAACTCGCCATGCATATCAGCCAACATCTGCGAGGGTGGTTTGCCCGCAGCGATGATCGCTTCGAGGAAAAGAAGTGAATTCAGAATACCGTCGCGCTCAGGAATGTGGCCTTTGACTCCGATCCCACCAGATTCTTCAGCTCCAATCAAAACATCTTCCTTGAGCATCAAGTCGGCGATGTACTTAAATCCGATAGCAGTCTCATACAGTTTCAGACCCATCGCTTCAGCAATTCGCTTTGTAAGGACTGACTGGGAAACTGTAACGACGATTGCGCCTTTCATGTTCCTTTGCCGTGCGAGGTGCAACAGCATCAACGGCACTACGTCGTGCATGGTCATCGTTTCGCCGCGCTCGTCGACCGCCCCGACGCGATCCGCATCACCGTCCGTCGCAAGTCCAACGATGGCCCCTGAATCGAGCACTCGCTGCTTGAGCGGACCCAGATTCTGATCGATTGGTTCTGGGTTCACACCTCCGAACAAGGGATCGCGAGCCGCACGAATTGTTTCTATGTTGAGACCTTCGCCGCCGGTCAGGAAGCCTTCCACCCATCGTCCTCCCGACCCATGCATCGGATCGACAATCACCCTTTTCGATGCTTGGCGGATGCGTTCAAGATCAACATAAGAAGCGATCTGTTCACGGTAGGTTTCGATCGCACCATTGAGCAGGACATCTTTCTCCCGCGAAAGCTCTGCTTGTCTCGGCGCGTTTACATCAACCAGCTTTTCGACTTGAGCTGTTGTCTCGGGTGCAGCACTTCCGCCCCACGGCGCTTTGATCTTGAATCCGTTGAAAGTCGCTGGATTGTGAGATGCGGTAATAACAATGCCACCGTGCGCGTGAAGATCTTTGACGGACCAGGAGATGACTGGAGTCGGTGCTGCCTCCGAAAACATCGCGACGTGAAAACCATTGCCACTCATGATCTCGGCAGCACGTTGTGCAAAATACTCGGAAAGGAAACGGCGGTCGAAGCCAACTATAACGAGGGGCCTCGGAGAGATTGCTTTGTTTTCGCTATTGAGAAAATCTGCGTAGGCTTGGGCAACACGTTCGAGGTTCGCAAAAGTGAACTCGCGGGCAATCACTGCTCGCCAGCCGTCAGTGCCGAATTTTATTTCCGCAAGTTTTTCTGTCACGAAGACTGCACTCCCGTAATTGTGTAATCGGTAAGCGAAGTCTTATCGCCAAGTGCAGAGCCGGGACCAACTACAGCCGAACGACCAATATGACAGCCGCGTCCTACAATCGCTCCAGAAACTTGCGCAGCTGTTCCGATTCTTGTGTGCGGCCAGACAACTGAATTTTCGACGCGAGCCCGCTCCTCGACAAAACAACCCTGGCCCAGGACGGAGTTGATGATTTGTGCCCCGGGTTTGATCTGGCAATCGTCGCCGATCATCGAGAGTTCATCGATCTCCGCAACTGTTGCTGCGTCGAACTGACCACGACGATCCTTGATATGGATTCGGCTTACTCGGTTTGAGAGTAAGTCTGCGTGGACTCGTAGATATCGCTCGGGAGTACCGATGTCGATCCAATAAACTCTGGCAGGTATGTGTGCGAAGAATGGTTCCTCGCGTTTTAGCAGATCGGGAAAGAGGCCATATTCAAAAGAGTAGTTTTCGCCTTCCGGAATGAAGTCGAGGATCTTCGGTTCGAGGATGTATGTACCTGCATTGATCGTGTTGCAGGTAATCTCATCCGCTTTTGGCTTCTCAAGAAAGCGCTTGATACGTCCGTCTGAGTTAGTCTCCACTAAACCATAGCTCTGCGGGTTATCAACGGGTGTCAGAACTACAGTTGCTGAAGCCTTTCGTTCGGTGTGTTCTCGAATGACTGCCTTCAGATCGAGATCTGTCAGGATATCGCCGTTGAAAACTACCGTGGGTTCCCGAATAAGATCTTCTGCAAATTTGTAGGCTCCGGCCGTTCCCATTGGCTGCGGTTCGACTGTGTACTTGAGCTTGACGCCAAAATCGGAACCATCACCCAGGAGTTGTTCGATCTTGCTGGGTTGGTATGACAGAGAAAGGGTGATGTCGGTGATACCAGCACGACGCAGAGTGTCGATCTGGTATAGCAAGAATGGTCGATTGCAAATAGGAACGATCGGTTTCGGAGTGTAAACAGTGAGTGGGCGAAGGCGTGTACCTTTACCACCTGCGAGAATCAATGCCTGCATGCTCAATCAACTTATCTAAAGAGAAATCTGGAAAAGCAGGCGGAGTCTAACACTAGTGAATCGTAAATCGTGAATAGTGAATCGTGAATCGTCGGCGTGAATCGTGAATGGGAATCTGAATTGTCGGATCTTCGGCGGCGTATTGGACTCTTAAACGCTTCACGCTTTACCATGTAACTGATGATGGGCGATTCACTATTTACGATTCACGAATCACGATTCACTATTTACGATTCAAGAGGCTTTTATGTCTGAACTGAATGAGGCAGTCATTATCAGTGCTACACGTACCCCGGTGGGAAAGTTCCTGGGATCTTTAAAAGGTTTTCCCGCGCCTGCGCTCGGTGCAATTGTTGTTCGAGAGGCAGTAAAACGTGCCGGAGTTAAGCCAGAAGACGTCGACGAAGTCATCATGGGCTGTGTAATCCAGGCTGGGTTGGGTCAGAACCCGGCCCGACAAGCAGCACTTCGCGGTGGCTTACCGAACGCAGTCGCCGCCGTCACTGTAAACAAGGTATGTGGCTCTGGTTTAAAAGCCGTCATGATGGCTGCGCAAGGCGTAAGGCTTGGCGATACGGAAGTCGTTGTCGCCGGTGGAATGGAATCCATGAGCAATGCGCCGTACCTGATTCCAAAGGCTCGCGAAGGATATCGACTTGGAAATGGCGAATTGATCGACTCGATGATCAATGACGGATTGTGGGATGCTTTTGAAAATTTTCACATGGGTTGCACTGGCGAGGTGGTAGCGGAGGAATATTCAATTGGCCGTACCGAACAGGATGAGTTCGCAGCAAACTCTCATCGGAAAGCGGCAGCTGCTATCAAGGCAGGCAAGTTTTTAGACGAGATTGTTCCGGTTGAGATCCCACAAAGGAAGGGAGCGCCGGTTCTGTTTTCAACTGACGAAACGGTTCGCGACGACACCAATGTCGAAGTGCTCGCAAAACTGAAGCCCGCATTTAAGAGTGATGGAACAGTCACAGCGGGAAACGCGCCGGGTGTTAATGATGGCGCTTCGGCAGTAGTTGTAACGTCTCTTGCACGAGCTAAAGCACTGGGTATTGAGCCGATGGCACGTATCGTCGCACAAGCCACATCTGGAGTGGAGCCACGTCGTGTGATGATGGCTCCCGTTGAAGCAGTCAGGAAACTGTTGAAGAAGGCCGGGTGGTCTGGAAGTGAAGTTGATCTTGTTGAGGTGAACGAAGCTTTTTCGGTCGCGGCATTGGCTGTCACGCGCGAGCTGGGTTTGGATCAGGAAAAAGTAAACGTGAACGGCGGCGCTGTAGCACTCGGCCATGCAATCGGTCAGTCAGGCTCAAGGCTATTAACGACGATGTTGTATGAAATGAAGCGGCGTGATGCTCGTCGTGGTATCGTTTCGCTATGCCTTGGCGGTGGCAATGCCGTTGCAATGGCTGTTGAAAGGTAGTGCGGACTCTACAAGCCAAGAGCTCTTAGGAAGGACAAAGATTTGACGACGCCAGAGCAGCACAATAAGTACCTGGGAATCGCGCATTTGACTCATGGAGGATTGTTCATGTTGATGATCCTCTTCATGTTGACCTTCATGACTTTCATGTTTTCTCTGACTCCTGGTCCTGGAGGGCCGCCGGCAGGAGTGATGGTCTTCATGTGGATTTTCATGGGGGGATTCTATGGCCTGATGACACTGCCTTCGCTGATTGCTGGTTATGGACTTCTTAAACGAAAGCCATGGGCTCGAACTGCAGCCATTGTTGGGGGAGTTACTGCTGCGATGTCGTTCCCGATCGGCACCGCTGTTTGCGCTTACACATTTTGGTTTCTCTTCAGTGAACCGGGTAAGCTCATGTATGACCGTCCACAATACGCTTTGCCGCCCCTTCCAGGTGGTCTCCCTATCACTGCTCGGCAGCAACAGCAACAAGACAATCAATATCTCCCACCGCCAACCCCACCCGATTGGCGATAGGTTAGGAGCTCTAAGTAGTGAGTGAACTTATTGCTGTAGTCGGTGCCGGCACCATGGGCAACGGTATCGCCCAGGTCGCCGCGCGGGCTGGTTACGACGTCGTTATGCATGACGTGCGATCTGAGTTTATCGAGCGAGGCATGAGCGCGATCGATAAGAGTCTGCAGCGTGATGTCGATAAGGAACGTTTGAGCGGTGCTGACAAGCAATCGATCATCGGGCGCATCAAGACCACAACTGATCTGGCAGGATTGAAGGACGCAAACGTGATAGTGGAAGCGATAACAGAGAACGAGTCAATCAAGTTGAACCTGTTCACCGAACTCGATCGACTTACTGGCCCTTCGACTATCCTGGCTTCCAACACTTCCTCGATCTCGATCACCAAGTTGGCTGCCGCTACGAGGCGACCTGACAAAGTCATCGGTATGCACTTCATGAATCCAGTTCCTGTGATGAAGTTGGTAGAAGTTATTCGCGGGCTTGCTACTTCCGACGAGACGTATCAAAGAGTCAGAATCCTCTCTGAGAAGTTAGGCAAGACTGCGCTCGACTGTCAGGACTCACCCGGCTTTGTTTCGAACAGAGTATTGATGCCCATGATCAATGAAGCGATTTTCACGCTTTACGAGGGTGTGGCTTCGCGCGAAAGCATCGACGGCATCATGAAGCTCGGCATGAACCATCCGATGGGGCCATTGACCCTCGCGGATTTCATCGGCCTGGATGTATGCCTGGCGATAATGAATGTGTTATATGAAGGCCTCGGAGACCCGAAATATCGGCCTTGTCCGCTGCTCAAAAAATATGTAGATGCGGGTTGGTTTGGCCGCAAGAGCGGGCGGGGCTTTTACGAGTATTAAATCAATGCCAGTTGCGATCTCACATTATTGTCAGAAGTGTCTTGCACCTAATCCATTAGGTCAGGATTTTTGTGTCCGTTGTGGGACACGCTTGATGATTGTCGTAGAACCTTCATCAGCGAGATTTGAGGTTGGGGAGCAAGCGATCCCTACCGACGAGCACCTGCTCGAAAGGATATCGTTCGTTGAGAATCGTCTCTCCAGACTCACCGAACGGTTGGAACGAAGTCTTGATCTACTGCTGCGTCAGGCCCAGAACTCATACTTCGATCGGTCTCTGGTTAAAACTCTCATCGGTCTCCTAACCGAAGATGGATTGGTTGAAACAACTAAACTCGAACAACTCTGGAACGATCGCTGTGAGAAGGAGGCTGTCGAACAACTAGAGAGTTCGCAACGCGATGAGGTGCGATTAAAGATTCTGGCCACCCCACCGAAAACGGACTCAAAAGCTTTTGCCGACCTCGTTGGTGAAGGTTTTCTGGCGTTTGCAGATAAACAAACCGACGTTGGCATCGACAAACTTCAGCGTGCTGCTGAAATGACCCCTTCAAATTCAGCACTCAATCTGTTTATCGCTGAGCATTATTTTCGCAATGGTAAGACCCGGATTGCGCGCACCTATTTCACAAAGGTTCACGCGACCGCTCCAGACGATGTGCGAGTGTCGCTTCTACTTGGGTTGACGTGCGCCGACGACGGGGATGCCGAGACAGCAAAGCAACTTCTCAGTAACGCGATTGAAAAAGGCGGTTCATGTTTCGCGGGACACTACGGCCTTGGCTGGCTCAACCTTGTCGAAAATAAGCGGCGAAAGGCGTTAACCCATTTCAAGCGGGCATTGGAGGCCAATCCATCTCCCGAGGCGCACTTTGCGCTTGCGTCGCTCTATAACGAACTGGGGCGTTACGAATTAGCCACACGACATCTAAACCAGGCGATCGAACTGGATGGCAAGTATCAACAGGCGTATTACCTTCTGGCCCTGGTATATCAGCAAGTCGGCAAGGATGAGCTCGTCGAGGCTACCCTTAGTCGCTGTGGGGCGGTTAGCCGCACGCGGAAACCGAGCAATTCTCTCATTGACTCAAATAATAAAAGCGTTTCAACTTTCGAAACGAAATCGCTTACTACCGGGCTAATAACTGGCGCGGACGGACGGCTTGCTTCGGCTCTCCGCGAGGACGCACTCCGTGCGTTCCTGCAAACTGGTCAAAACTCCCGCTGACCAACGTGTCAACTTGGTTGGAGATCGCTGGCCTCCTCACCCACCAGCATTAATAACAAGCAATCATCAGAGTTAGACGGCGGCCATCTGGGAACCGTGACGCGTAAAGCGTCAGATGAATTGAGCCCGGCGTTTCAACGCCGGGGAGAAAGCCGTTCGGTGAGCCGTCGCACCGAGGCGGGTTTTACCTCAGCTGGGTTACAATCCTGGGCTCCATTCGGACATTCTCGTCGGTCCGGTGCGTTGACAGACCGTTTCGCGACGCTATAATGCCCTTTTGCGCGCATAGCGCCAGATTTTGCGGTTCGGCGCTGTGGGGAGTTGCAATGCGAATTGAGCTGGCCAATCTTGAGAACGGAAAAGGCGAATTCGCGCACGCGTACCAGCCTGATCAGCTTGATTTGGGTGATGAGCAAGCCCGGCTGTGCGGTCCGACTTCGATAAATGGGAAGATTAGGCTTGCGGGCACTGAGCTCTTTGTTAACGGACATATCGAAACTTGCGTTCAAGTCGATTGCGACCGGTGTTTGAAACCGATTCGGTTGCCTGTCAGTAATGATTTCAAGCTTGAATACATCACGGGAAGCGATTACGAACCGAACCGCAACCTTGAGCTGACGGAAGATCTGTTGTCTCTTTCGGTCTTTGATGCCGAGGCGATTGATGTTGATGAGATCGTGAAGGAGCAGATATGGCTCGCACTGCCGACACGGTCACTGTGCAAGCCAGACTGTAAAGGGTTTTGTCCAACCTGTGGCTCAGACAGGAACCTGGGTGATTGTAGGTGCGTGGACCGAGAGGTGGATCCTCGTTGGGCCGGACTGAAGAACCTGATGAATGGAAAGTCGTGAATGGATCTCTAGGCGCTGGCATTTAGCCAGATCTGACCATTGACCACTTCCCATTTAACATTGAAGACGGAGTAATTATGCCAAATCCAAAGCGACGACACTCAAAAGCTCGTCGGAACAAACGTCGCGCACATGATGCGCTGCGCGTCCCGCAGACCAACCTTTGTCCAAACTGTCGTGAGCCTCGAATGCCACACCGCGTCTGCCCGAAGTGCGGTCACTACAAAGGCCGTGAAGTTGTACACGTAGAACAAACCTAAATAATCTGTGCGAAGCCAGTCGAAGAGTGCAGACCGCCTGACGGGCAAGGTCGTTCTCGACGGAATGGGAAGCGACAATGCGCCGCACGCTGAAATCGATGGAGCCTTGGCTGCCACTCGTGACTTTGGCGTAGGCGTTATCCTTGTCGGACAATCGCACAAGTTGGAACCTGAATTACGCCGCTGTGGTTGGCGTGGAGATGGTGACTACGGCATAGAGTTAGTTGAAGCTGCCGAAGTCATCGCGATGGATGATCCGGTCGCGACGTCGGTCAGGCGAAAGAAGAAGAGCTCTTTGAGAGTGGGCACCAAGTTGGTGACAGAGGGCAAGGCTGACGGATTTGTGTCCGCCGGCAATACCGGAGCTGCGATGGCAACGGCGAAGATGGTGATTGGAACTCTTCCTGGCGTCGATCGGCCGGCCCTTGCAGCGTTAATTCCGACCAAGGCGTCCAAACCAGTTTTGTTACTCGACGTCGGCGCAAACTCCGAATGTAAGCCACATCATCTCGCTCAGTTTGCGATCATGGGCGATGCCTATTCTCGAGCTGTTCTCGGCACGGTTAAACCTTCGGTTGGCTTGATGAGTATTGGCGAGGAAGAAGCGAAGGGTAACGACTTGACCAAAGAAGCGTTCCCGCTTTTGCGACAGCTAAGCAACATTAACTTTGTGGGTAACGTTGAAGGACGCGACGTGTTTGCGGGAGATGTCGATGTCATCGTCACTGATGGATTCACCGGGAATGTGATGCTGAAGCTCTCCGAAGGATTGACGGAGGCCGTTCTGGCAATGCTGAAACGAGAACTTACTGCGACAGCAGTTACAAAAGCTGGTGCCGTTTTAGCTAAGCCGGCGTTTCGAAGTATCAAAAAGCTTCTTGACTATTCCGAGTACGGCGGTGCCCCTTTGTTGGGAGTCAGGCATATCGTGGTGATTGGTCATGGCAGATCGAATGCTCGCGCGATTCGAAATGCGATCAGAAGCGTTAAAGAGTTCTCAGAGAATCGAGCTGGTGAGCGAATTGAGAAGGGAATTGCCGAAACTACAGCGTTTCAGTCTCTCAGTGCAGTTTCTGGAATGTAACTTAAACTGGTTTGGCTTTTATTTTGTTACTGGATACTATTACGGGCCCTTCATAATTTGAGGCAATAATGGCAAATCAACGAGCTGGAATTCTGGGAACGGGCCACGCCTATCCGGAGGGCATACTGACGAATGCTGATCTCGCGGAGATGGTTGAAACGTCGGACGACTGGATCACTACTCGGACTGGTATCAAGCAACGACGCAAGGCAGGCCCGGATGAATACACTTCTCTCTTCGCAGTTCGTGCTGCACGGAAAGCGATCGAGCGCGCACGACTTGATCCATCTGATATCGACCTCCTCCTGTGTGCAACTGTTACACCCGATCAAATCCTTCCGTCGACAGGTTGCATCATCCAGGCCGAACTAGGAGCGAACAACGCGGCAGCCATGGATGTCGTTGCCGCCTGTTCGGGGTTTCTTTACGGCGTTTCCATAGCCAACTCGATGATTCAAAATGGGCAGTCGCGTTATGCGCTGGTCATTGGAGCTGAGATTCTGACGCAATATGTCGATTACACTGATCGACAGACGTGCGTACTGTTCGGAGATGGCGCAGGCGCAGCTGTCCTTGGTCCAGTCGAGGGAAACCGAGGCATTTTGGGAGCCAAGATTCGGTCGGATGGCAGGTATGAAGAACAGCTCTTCTCGCCAGGCGGTGGAACGCGTCGTCGGCCAACAGCGGAAACACTCGCGGCTGGTGATCACTTCTTCAAGATGAAGGGCAATGAACTCTTCAAAGTGGCGGTTCGTTCCATGGCTGAGATATCTCGCGACGTTTTGAAGAGCGCGGAACTACGAACGGAAGACATCGATTTGTTTATACCGCACCAGGCTAATCAGCGAATCACAGAAGCCGTCGCTGATCGTTTGAATATTGATAGCTCAAAGGTATATTCAAACATCGCGGTACACGGTAATACCTCTTCTGCGTCGATTCCGATCGCATTAGACGAATGTGTGGGGTCAGGGAGAGTCAAGGAAGGTGATGTAGTAATGATGGCTTCCTTCGGCGGCGGCGTAACCTGGGGTGGAGTGGTAATGCGCTGGTAAAGTCATTGATGATTGCCGATTGCCGATTGATTCTTAGAGTCTGAGTTACATTTTTTGTTTTTGGGTGAATTAGATTACGTTGGTTGAAAACAAACAGTCGGCAATCGCATTCCTCTTTCCCGGGCAGGGTTCGCAATATGCCGGCATGGGAAAGGACTTGGCCGACAAGTTTTCGGTAGCGCGACAGGTCTTTGAAGAAGCTGACGAGGCATTGAGTTTCTCGATTTCGCGACTTTGTTTCGAAGGTCCGGAAGAAGCCTTACAGTTAACTGAAAACACGCAACCTGCAATCGTGACGGTTTCAATCGCCGCATTCAGAGCAATGCAATCGGAAGGACTGGCAGTTCCTACTGCAGTCGCCGGACATAGTTTGGGCGAATACTCCGCACTGGTTGCCGCGGGTGCAATAACGTTAGCGGATGCCGTTCGAACTGTTCGTGCACGTGGACGCTACATGCAGGAAGCTGTGCCCGTTGGGACTGGTGCTATGGCGGCAGTCATCGGTGGTGAGCGCACGGCAATTGAAAACGCATGCAAGGAAGCCAGTGGCACGCAGGTTTGTTCAGTAGCTAATATCAACTCGCCGAACCAGGTTGTGATTGCGGGAGATGTTGCAGCTGTCGATCGGGCAATGGATTTGTTGAAGGATGTTGCGAAGCGAGTTATCAAACTAAATGTAAGCGCTCCGTTCCATTGTGCGCTTATGAAGCCGGCCCAAGAACGTTTGTCTTTTGAACTCGAGCAGCTTGCATTTAGTCAGGCAGGAGTTCCGGTAGTTACAAATGTTGACGCGAGCGCGACCACTGAACCCGCGGAACTGCGCGATGCATTATTCCGCCAGGTTTCTGCGCCCGTTCGTTGGCTGGAATCGATCGAGTTGTTATTGGAACAAGGTGTGAAGACCTTTGTGGAAGTGGGCCCTGGAAAAGTATTGTCAGGGCTAATGCGGCAGATCAATCGTGAAGCGAACTGCCTTAACGTAGAGGACTCAGCTAGTTTGGAGGCAGCACGCGCCAAGCTGAATGCCTGAGTGAACGGTCTAAGAAAACTGACAGAGGAGCAAACGAAATGCCCGATCAAGAGATCGAGAATAAGGTAAAGCAAATCATCGTCGACGAACTCGGAGTGGACGAAAACGAAGTGACACCGAACGCAAGGTTCATCGACGATCTTGGTGCCGACTCGCTGGACACTGTCGAACTGGTGATGCGTTTTGAAGAGGAATTCGGTATTGAGATCCCCGATGAAGACGCTGAGAAGATTCAGAGCGTTCGTGACGCTTATAACTATATCGATCAGCACAAGAAATAGTGTTAAGTAATGAGTGACAGTCACGTCACTCATTGCCGTTCACTTCTTACTGGCTCTTTCAAGGAGTTTTAGCTTGACACGTCGTGTCGTGATTACGGGGCTGGGCCTCGTTACACCCGTAGGCAATACTGTCGAAGAAACGTGGACTGCGCTAATGAACGGGCGGAGCGGTGCCGACTATATCAAAAGGTTCGACACCGAAAGGTTCTCCGTAAAATTCGCATGTGAAGTCAAAGACTTCGATCCTCTCAAATTCATTGCGAAGAAAGAGGCGCGCAAGATGGGCGCCTTTATTCATTACGCAATCGCTGCTTCGATCGAGGCGCTTGCCGATAGCGGCTTTCGGATGACTGAGGAAGGGAAGTTCCCCGACGATGTTGCTGAAAACGCGGGAACGTATATCAGCAGTGGCATAGGTGACTTCTGGGCGATTGAGCGCGAGCACTCGAAGTTGCTGGAAGGCGGTCCGGATCGCGTTTCGCCGTTCTTCATTGTTTCAGCAATCGTGAATCTTGCCGCAGGGCAAGTCTCAATTCGCTTCGGCGCAAAGGGACCGAACTCGGCGACTGCAACTGCGTGTGCTGCTGGAGCCCATGCAATTGGTGACAGCTTCAAGATCATTCAACGCGGTGATGCTGACCTGATGATTTGCGGTGGCGCAGAATCGGCGATTACACCGATGAGTGTTGCCGGCTTTGCTTCAATGCGTGCGTTGTCGACAAACAATGACGATCCTGTACACGCATCGAGACCGTTCGAACGTGATCGCGATGGTTTTGTCATAGGCGAGGGTGCCGGAATCATGATTCTGGAGGAGCTCGAATCCGCCAAAAAACGCGGCGCCAAAATCTACGCGGAGATCGCTGGCTACGGAATAGCTGCGGATGCTTTCCATCTTACGATGCCTGATGAAACGGGTTCGGGCGCGAGACGGGTTATGCAGCGTACGCTCAAGGACGCGAAGATAAAGCCTGAACAGGTTGGCTACATCAACGCACACGGAACGTCGACGCCCTACAACGACAAGTTTGAGACTTTGGCGATCAAAGACACCTTTGGGGAACATGCCTACAAGCTCGCGGTTAGCTCGACCAAATCTATGACCGGGCACCTGCTCGGAGCCGCCGGCGGCATTGAAGGTGTTTTCTCTGTTATGGCCATTGCGCGGAAGGTCCTGCCACCAACCATCAATTACTTCAATCCTGACCCTGAATGCGACCTTGATTACGTTCCTAACGAACCTCGTCCTGCCGAAGTCGATTACGTTCTTTCGAACTCGTTCGGGTTCGGTGGGACAAATGCGGCGTTGCTGTTTAAGAGGTACGAGGAGTAGGTCTTGCGCCTTTGCGACCTCTAATAAATCAAGAAGTAAAGACCAAAGACCCAAAGCCAAAGACCAAAAACCAAAGGCCCCTTTCAGCACAATGAAGATCCTCGTCATGATGAAACAGGTCGCGAACAAAGACGCGATCCTGCGTATTAACAAAGAAGAGACTTGGATCGAAGAAGGCGATCTCTCTTTTGAGGTAAGCGAGTCGGATGGATATGCACTCGAAGAAGCGTTGCGTGTTCGTGAAAAACTCGGCGGCGAAGTCGTCGTTTGCTCGATGGGTGCACAACGAGTTAAGAGCGTCATCAAAGACGCACTCGCGCGCGGAGCCGATCGTGCAATTCACGTAGTGGGCGATAACCTGAATCACCTCTCGCCTTACACCGCAGCGACAGTCCTTACAGGTGCCATCAGAGATGAGAAACCTGATCTTGTCATGACCGGACTTCAGTCAGACGATCACGGCTATGGACAAACGGGCGTAATCATGGCTGAGCTTCTGGGCTTGCCGCACGCCACGATTGTTATTGAAGTTGATGCCGCAGCAGACAAGTTTCGAGTAAAGCGCGAGCTCGAGAGTGGCTGGTATCAGTGGTACACAATGAACCTGCCTGCGCTACTCACGATTCAGTCAGGCATTAGCCAGATTCGCTACGCCACACTCAAAGGAATCATGGCTGCAAAGAAGAAAGAGATTAAGGAAGTTTCACCCGATCCAGAAGTGATTGGCCGACCGTCGCATCAACGCATTCAAAAGATTTACCTGCCGACGAAAACTAAACAAACGCAAATGCTCGGCAACGGTGACGCAAAGGCAGGCGCAGTCGAGCTTGCGCAGAAGTTGCATACAGAAGCGCGCGTAATCTAGACGAAGAATCAAGGAATTCTTTCTGACATGAGCAACGGAGTATTAGTCTTTATCGAACATCGCAACGGAACGGTGAACAAGAGTTCTCTTGAAGCGATTGCTGCCGCACAAAAGTTGGGCGGGGAACTGGGCCAATCAGTCACGGCGGTCGTGTTGGGTAACGATCCGGTAGCGCAGGACATTGCCGGTTACGACGTTGTCAAAGTCATTCATGCTACGCATGAGAAGCTCACCGCCTACACTCCGGACGCATACGCAGACGCTTTGGAGCAGATTGTTAAGCAGGTCGATCCAAATCTTGTGTTTCTGACTCACACCTATCAGGTTAGAGACTTTGCGCCCAAACTCGCTGCGCGCTTTGGGAAGTCACTGATAAGCGATTGTATCCGCGCTAAAGTCGACGGGAGCAATCTCACCTTCACGCGAAGAATCTTTCTAGGCAAGTTGGACGCAGACGTTTCTTCGGATGGTGCTGCTCCGGTGTTCGCAACTTTCCAGACGGGAGCTTATCGACCGGATCAGGCGCAAAAGGGAACTGGCGCCACGGTTGAGCAGGTAGCTGTTGAAATTGGTGAAGTGCGAATGGTTCCTGAAGCTCCGTTTCAGGAAGCTAAGCAGGCTGTCGATCTCACGAAGGCAGATGTGATTGTCGCTGTCGGACGAGGAATAAAGAGTAAAGACAATCTCGGGCTCGCGGAGAAACTGGCAGAAGCTCTCGGTGGAGACCTGGCTGCATCTCGTCCAATCTGTGACGCGGACTGGCTGCCCATCGATCGTCAGATTGGATCTTCCGGACAAACAGTTGCCCCTAAACTTTACATCGCACTTGGTATCTCTGGAGCGATTCAACATCTGGTTGGGATGAAGAATTCCGGAACGATTGTGGCAATAAACAAGGATCCGGAGGCTCCCATCTTTGACATTGCCGACTATGGTATTGCCGGAGATTTGTTTGAGGCGGTGCCGGTGCTGACTGAAGAAGTAAAGAAGATCAAGGGAATCGGTTAAGAACACTCTTTACCGGCTTCGCCGCCTGATGTGAGGCGTGGCTTT
>DATEXA010000243.1:0-10667 GCA_035257465.1 Pyrinomonadaceae bacterium
ACCACATAATCATCTTCAATGAATCTTCTTTGAAGCGCATTCTGAAAACATACTTTGAATACTACGAAGACTCACGCACTCATTTGTCATTGGAGAAAGATGCGCCGGCCTCACGAACTGTTCAGCATCCAGAGTTGGGTAATGTTATCGCGCTACCCCAGGTAGGTGGGCTGCATCACCGCTATGAGCGACGAGCAGCTTGAGGTCCTCTCATTCCGAGAACGCGTCTTGATTCCTAGACGCGCGTGCGCTGATCATTACCATAGCATCACCGTTGACTATTTGAGTAATTGGACCAAGGTAGTATGTGAGCGAGATCACTCCGTGTGAACTGAAACTGTCAGATGCTTCTTACAGAGCCGCCAGCCGAACGGAGTTTTTGGTAGCGACAGGTCTTCAACACTTCTCGTATTCGTTACGAGCTTCTACCAACAAAGGAATACCACTGTTTGCATCGGCCCAGTTAGCGAGAAAACTCTCAAAGTATCTGAATGCTCTCATTCTTTTTTTCGAGCATCGTCCATTCAGTGGCGTGTTTGGAGTCTTAGTTCAGCCAGGGATTATGAGTTTGATAGCGCCGCACTAGACGATGCCAATGGCTTGAACGAAGGGGGCATTGGATTGTGCTTCTCTTTATATTTTCGTGGCGAGATTGAAAAGTTGCGCTTGAAGGCATTGGTAAAGGACGCCTGCGATTCATAGCCAACGCGCTCTGCGATTTCGCGAATACTAAGCTGTTCGTCGCGTAAATAACCGGCGGCCAGATTCATACGCCATTTAGTGAGGTAAGCGAGCGGTGGTTCTCCAATGAGAGAGGTGAATTTCGTAGCAAAGGGTGAGCGCGACATTCCGACCGTAGACGCCAACTTTGCGATGGTCCAGTCTTCGCCCGGCCTCTGATGCATCAGGGTGAGAGCCGCACTGATCTGTTTGTCGCGCAAGGCTCCCAGCCACCCTCCTTGCCCCTGTGGTTGCGATTCAATCCAAGCCCTCACTGATTGGACAAAAATGATCCCCGTCAAGTGGCCGATTATGGAACCCGATCCCTCACGCGGGTTTTGGACCTCGTGTGCCAGTAGTCGCAGCATCGGCTCCAACCAAACCGCGCTTTGAATCTTTTCCCGTGAGACATGAATGAGCTCAGGCAACAGCGGCAGGATGGGATTTCCAATTTGATTCTCGAAAGTAAACGCCCCGCAAACGGTTGTTGTTTCTGGACCGCCTCCACCGTGCCTCAAAGTCAGCACGTCGCGACATGGTAGAAGCTCTTCAACGTTAACAGCTTTCGTTTTGTTGGTGTCCCTCAGTAAGTGTGCGTCGCCGTGTGGCATCACCACGAGATCGCCGCTCGATACAGGGATCTCTGCGCCAGTTTCTTCCAGCACAATCCAACCTTGACCACGCTCGAAGAAATGAAAGTGAGCAAAATCTTTGCGCTTCAATCTTAGCGCCCAAGGCGCGCTCAGTTTGGTGTAACAAAACACTTTGCCCTCGAATTGCAGCGCGTTGAGCACGGTTGTCAACACGTCTGAAGCTGCATCTGCATAATCTATTTTCATGTCGCGAACCCGGTGCAGCGTCGGTTACAGATGACGAGCCGCATCTTCCGGCGAGTGTTTCACGTTTCTAAGCGGGGTTGAAATGGCAGTGAGTATATCAGGACGATTGAGCAAAAAGTAAGGAGCCTGGCGCACTCCGTGTTCCCACACATGTACGTATGATGAAAGGACCAAGAGAGTCTCAAAAATGAAATTAATCATGCGTCACAACTGTTATCGATCCGTCTATCGAAGCGAACGAACCATCCCGACGGTCGCGCCTAATCAGTTTGCTGAGTAAGGGTAAACCATGAAGCCACAGATCTATGTGAACCTCCCAGTGAATGATCTCAAGCGTTCCAGTGCCTTCTTCGAGAGCCTTGGATTTCAATTAGAGCCGAAGTTTTCCAATGATCAGGCTTCGTGTGTGATTCTCGGTGACAACATCTTTGCCATGCTGCTGGTTGAGAGTTTCTTCAAAACTTTCACGGACAAGTCGATCTGTGATGCGAAGAAACAGACAGAGGTTCTTGTCTGCCTTTCGTGCGAGAGCCGCGCAAAGGTTGATGAGCTAGTTAAAAAGCTGTCGCAAGCGGCGGACGTTCTCCTCGAAAACCGCAGGATCAAGAATTCATGTATGGCCATGGCTTTGAGGATCTCGATGGCCATATCTGGGAATTGATCTATATGCAGCCAGCCGAGTAACCCCAAAGCCAACTGGACGGGCATCGCCTGCTCAAAGACGAAGACTACAAGAATTGAACGCTACTTTCACAATTTCCGGCGGCATACGGCGTAGTTTTCATTAGCCTGAAGGTATTGCAAAGTTATGACACAACTCTCTGAACATCCAAGCGTGAAAAGGTTTCGAGAACGCCCGACAGCTCCGGCAACGGGACAGCCGGTGACGCTCAACGCAGCTGAACTACACGACTTCTGTCTTAGAGCGGGTGCTGACGACGTCGGCTTTGTTCATATTGATAAAGCCGAGCTTGCAGGTGAGAGAGATGAAATCCTGCGTTACTTTCCCTTTACGAAGGCACTGATCAGTTTCGTGGTTCGCCTGAATCGTGAGCCGATTCACAATCCCGCTCGCTCCATCGCTAATGTCGAATTCCATCAAACAGGTGACCATGTAAACGAAACTGCGCGTCTCATCGTGGCGTCATTACAAGAAAGGGGTATACGTGCAATCGACGCTGCAATGGGATTCCCAATGGAGATGGTCAACTTTGGAGCGGGAAGGCTCTGGTTGGTTTCTCATAAGACAGTAGCTGTGGCGGCGGGACTTGGCCATATGGGGATTCATCGTAACGTAATCCATCCAAAGTTCGGCAATTTCATTCTGCTCGGCACAGTACTGGTAGATGCGCGAATATCAGAGTATCAACAACCTCTGGACTACAACCCGTGTGTGGAATGTAAGTTATGCGTGTCAGCGTGTCCGGTAGGCGCGATTGGGTCAGAGGGAACGTTCAACTTCTCCGCTTGTTACACTCATAACTATCGCGAATTCATAGGTGGGTTTACAAATTGGGTAGAGCAGATCGCAGACAGTAAAAATGCACTTGATTACCGACACCGCGTCACTGATGCGGAATCAGCTTCGATGTGGCAAAGCCTTTCCTTCGGCGCCCAATACAAGTCAGCGTACTGCATGGCGGTGTGTCCTGCCGGTGACGACGTCCTCGCACCATTTCTCACAGATCGCGCGCAGTATTTAAAGGATGTGGTCAAGCCGCTGCAGGAAAAAGAAGAGACCGTCTATGTTGTTCCCAAGTCAGATGCCGAAGAGTACGTAGAACGTCGCTTTCCAAATAAGCGGACCAAGCGAGTGGGCAACGGTTTGAATCGTCTCCGTTCGATTGCGTCGTTCTTAAGGGGGTTACCCTTTACATTTCAACCAAACCAATCAAAGGGTCTTGCCGCGTCGTACCATTTCACTTTTACGGGCGCTGAAGATCGTCGCGCAACCATCACCATTCGCGATCAGAAAATGGAGGTCACCGAGGGTCATGTTGGTGAAGCCGATATTTTTGTCACGGCGGATAGCCAAACATGGCTGGGCTTTCTAGCGAAGGAACGAAATCTTGTTTGGGCTTTGTTGCGCAGAAGAATTCGCATCAAGGGATCGCCCCGATTGTTACTAGCTTTCGGAAAATGCTTTCCATCGTGAGCAACACAACAGCAACGACGACACAAAAGCTTCGCATTAACGAACTAATTCAGAGACTGGCATCATGAAGTTCTCAATACTGACAGGACGCGTACGTGGAGCCCTTCATTGGCACGCGTCGAGAGTGTCTGGACCATCTAATCATCTTCAATGAATATTCTCTGAAACGGATTCTGACAAGCTACTTTGAATACTATGAACACTCACGAACGCACCTGTCATTGGAAAAAGATCCACCGACCTCACGTGCCGTTCAGGGGTCCGAGTCGGGTAGAGTGTTCGAGTTACCTCAGGTAAATGGACTTCATCACCGCTATGAGCGAAGAGCAGCTTGAGGCCTGTCATTCCTTAACGGCTGTGCTGCGAAGTTCAGCCGGTACCCGCCTCCTCGTCCTTACAATATTACCTTTGAGTTACTCTGTCTGATTGGACCAACCGAAGGTGCCACGAGATGATCTCCTATAAACTAAACCGGTAGTCATCCATAATGCTGGCCCCGAATAGAGTTCCAGCAGGGACAAGAGTTTCCAAGAATCCGTGGGCAGCTTTTCGACGTGTACACTTTTTTGGAATCGATCACTTGCATTGATTCGTTTCCGTTTTTGGAAAACTTTAGAGATTTGGATTGTCATGAATCGATTCTAAAATTTATCACCTCTGTTCACTCATTTAGAAAACTTCCATCATCGTGGCTTGGTAGTTGCCACTCCGAATTAAACCCCAGACCATTTTGAAAACTTCCAAAAGCAATTTCCAAAATACTGGAGAGGTACAAATGGCAAGACTGAAATATCTAACGAGTTGCACAATTCTGATGTTGCTCGTGTTGGTGCCCACCGCGTTGGGACAAACGAGTAAGGGTTTCGTGGTCGGTACAATTGCCGATCCTAATGGCGCTTCAGTCGCAGGTGCCACGATCAAAATCACTAACACCGCTACCGGTGTGTCGCGCGAAACCAGGTCACAGGAAGACGGCGCCTATCGTTTCGATGCCGTCGATCCCGGAACTTACAAAGTCGAGGTCAGTGCTGCGGGATTTAAGACCGCAACACGCGACCTGGTAGTCGCAGCGACTCAAACTGCAGAAGCGTCTATCGCATTAGAAGTAGGAAACGCGAGCGAGGTGGTGACAGTCACCTCTGGCACTGCTGTTGAACTTCAAACTCAAGACGGGGCCCGCGTGAACACGCTCGGTACTCGGCAAATTACTGAACTTCCTGTTCAGGGATTGAATCCGGTCAATCTCGTATTCACGCTTCCCGGTGTCGTCGATCCAGGTCCTTTGGCTGGAGGCTTTGTTCAAGGAACAGAGTTCTCAGTAAACGGACTGCGCGCTCGCGCGAACAATCAATTAATAGACGGACTGGACAACAACGACAACTCGATCACCGGTCAATTTTATCAACCAGTACTGCGTGATGGTTACAGCGAAGTAACCGTTCTTAACAGTAACTATTCTGCTGAGTATGGTCGGGCCGGAGGAGCTGTGGTCAACGTAATCACACGGAGTGGTTCAAACGACTTTCACGGTTCGGTATACGACGTAATCATTCCGAGCAAACTCTCGGCACTATCACCATTCGAGAAGGCAGGCCTCGGTTTGACAAAGAAACCAGTCACCATTGAGAACGATTACGGGTTCTCGTTTGGTGGTCCAATTGTAAAGAACAAGTTGTTTTTCTTCAGTACGATTCAATGGTCTCCATTTCGAGCTGGGGGCGTGACATCGTCGCCAGTTGTGCCTACTGCTGAAGGGTTCGCACAGCTGCGCGCGCTCTTCCCTGCCGGCGCCAGTCCGAACCTTGATCGATACCTCGCCACAATCGGAGACCTTCGCGGAACAAACGGTGTCTTTACGGTACCTCTTGGAGGAAATCGGCCGGCTATTCCATTCGGCACAGCCACGAGAACCAGCGCACAACCAGTGGATGATACTCAGTATCTGTTCCGTGTGGATTGGACACCGAATTCGAAAGACAATATCGGCGTTCGCTATCTTGCGGACGATCAACTCTTCTCTAACCAGGTTCCGCAGTTCACGACCCTTCAGTTTCCGGGAACAGAAGTCGATGTGCCCAGTCTGATTCAGAATGCCTACATCAACTGGACACGAAATTTGTCAGCGAAGACAACGAACGAGTTTCGCTTCGGTTATGGACGGTTTAACCTGCTCTTCAACTATCGCAATCCCGATCAAATCATAGGGCAACCGCAAATTTTATTTGGCGGGAGCGCCTCCAGAGTAACGGGTATTGGCCCTGATCCGACTTTTCCTCAAGGCCGTATTTTTAATAACTATCAGTTTCAGGATACGGTCTCGCATACAGTCGCCGATCACACGTTCCGGGCTGGCTTCGACGTGATGGTTCAAAGAGCAAAACAATTTGTGCCAATCAATACTGAAGGCACATTCACTTTCACCAATAACGCTGCTGCCGGTGCAGTAGACGCATTTCCTGCATTTGGAAACTTCGTCGATAACTTTTCCGGCACGCAAGGAACTTTCGCATCGAAGGTTTTCGGAGCAAACACCGATTTTCCCGATGTAACTAACCAGGCTTACTTCATCAATGATGATTGGCGTGTGCGACCGAACCTGACACTAAATCTTGGTCTACGCTACGAACTGTACGGAGTAGCCCAGAATGCGGCGGCTTTCCCTGCATTTTGTGGCTTCGACGTTCCATTGCTTACGCGCTGTGAAGTCAAACGTGACAAGAATAACTTCGCGCCACGCGTCGGCTTTGCTTACACACCGAAGTTCGGCAACAGGCTGTTTGGCCAGGACCTAACTGTAATTCGCGGTGGTTTCGCCGTGAACTACGACATCTTCTTCAACAACATTTTGAGTAATACCGTAGCGTCGTCACCGAACGCAATCGGTATCACGACACGTGGTGCAACCGCGGGTGGCAGAGGATTCGCTAGCGCCAGCAGTACATTGCCAACAGTCGCACCACCTCCGAATCCTCTCGCCACTCAGTCAAGTGTGACAACTAATCTACATAACCCAAAGACCTACGTCTGGAACTTTGGTATCCAGCGCCAACTACCCTGGGACATGATTCTGGACGTCGCTTACGTGGGTTCACGTGGAATTCATCTTTTTCTGAATGAAGAGCTGAATCCACTTAACCCGACAACAGGCCTGCGGATTCACCCGGACCGTGGTCCTATTCAACCGCGAACGAATGCAGGAGACTCGAATTATCACTCCCTGCAAACGCGGCTCGAACGGGGATTTCGGAGCGGGGTGCTTTTCAGGTTTGCTTACACGTGGTCGAAGGCTATCGACGATGTAAACAGTGAGGTGTTCGTAACCTCGGGCGGCACTAGCCGAACTTCAGATCTGTTGGATCTTTTCGGAGGAAGAAGAGCTGATCGCAGTGTGGCCAGCTATCACGTACCACACGCGGCCAATTTCACTTTCCTTTATGATGTTCCGACATACGGAGAGAACAAATACCTCAAAGCGATTACCAGTGGATTCACTTTGTCAGGTATCTGGCGAATTCAATCCGGCGCTGTCGAAACAGCGTATTTGAATGGCTTCGATATCAATGGTGATGGTGTGGCCACCAACGACCGCCCGGCGCTATTCAACCCGAATGCGCCACGAAATTCTGTGGCCATCTTCAACGATTTGTGTGACGTGCCTTCACCGACAGGCTATTGCTCGAACGACTTCGTAACACCCATTGCCTTAAATGACGCTCGCTTTGTAGTGGATCCCTCAATTCGAACTAACATCGTTGGTAGGAACACACTGCGTGCGCCAACCTTGAATCGTTTTGACGTCAGCTTGACCAAAGCGATTAAGGTGCCGTTTACGCGATGGGAAAACGATAAATTTGAGATCCGTATGGATTTCTTCAACGTCTTCAACCATCCGATCTTTACTTGGGACGCAGCAAGCGTGGGTGGTAACAGCGATGGAGATGTCTTCAATAGGTTCTTCAATGAACCTGAGCTCAACGGAGGACCAAATACAACATTGCGCAGCTCCCGCTCTGGAAGAATTCAACTGCGATACTCGTTCTGAGATCTAGGTATTGTTTAGTTGGAAAGACTTTGGGGCGGGATTTAAACCCGCCCCTTTTATTGAAGTGAAAATCGAAGACCAAAAACCAAAGACCAAAAACCAAAGACCCTGATCTACCACTCACTTCTTATCGGACTTCACCAATAGCTTCGCTTCTCGTTTGATGTCGTCACTGGTATTGATGATGGAGTCGAGTTTCTCGCTGGCTGAATAGATTACCTTCGCATCAACGACGCCAAGGTTTTTAAAGATTGGATTCGCCACAAAGTCAACGATGAGATCATGCAACGCTACGATGGTCTTTCGAATTTCTGTCTCGTCGCTTGATTCGGAATGAGTTGATTGAGTAACGGCCTTCTCTGGTTGCGGTAATGCAAGATTTTCCCGCAAACGAGAGCCTCGTTTCTTGAGGTCACCAGTTAGTTCCGCCAAACGATCGTAGTTAAGAACCTTGTCAGGCTGAATCATGCGCACGATCTCGTTATGGATTACTTGAATGCGCTGAAAGTCTTCATTGATTTGCGGAAACAAATTTCGCCTTCGTTCATTTGCGGCCTTGGCATCGTTCTTCATTCGATTAATCGCGCGGTCATAGTCATCCATTGAACGATTACCTTCGCGGATTCCGGGGCCAGGTAAGTTTGCAGTGGTCGTTTGCGCTGTGGTTACGTTAGCGGAAGTTAGGATAGTGAGAACTACAGGAAGCAGACAAATGGACGCGGAGTATTTAGTTATCTTGAAGTACTGAAGCGTTTTAATTCTCCAGTTGCTCATGACGATTCCTCCAGGCAGGCGATGTTGGTGAAGGGTTGGCGACAGCAAGTATATGCGTGGATTATTCTGCGCTCAAGAATTCGAACGCATAAAACAGACGACTCAGATGTTGACTGGGGCGGGTACTGTCAACTTACCTTATTGAAGCACCCAAGTGAGAGAAGACGAATCTGCTTCTCGTCATGGGTTGATTGACGATCACGAATAATTAGGCTGCCGACTCGATGTGAATCACCTCTTCCCAGATGGCGAGTCTCAACTTCATTACTTCGGGGTAGCCGCTAGCACTGTACAGATGTCGCCCTACTCGGAGGTGTGAGGTAATGATTCCGAAGGCCGAGAGGAAACGCTGGGCGTGCCCCGCTGACTTAAACCGTCTTATCAAGCGCTCTCGCACGCTGGTTGGCTGATCGGAATTTTCGGCTCAAATGTTCTGATATTTCTGCTTGAGGTAGTCGACACTGGTCAGCAATTCGGCCGTCGCCGCACTATAACTCGGCAGCTTGTCTGTGATGAGCGCACGAGGGACATAGCGCAAGGTTTTTAGCAGCTTGCGAAAGAATTTCTTGTCCGCTTTCTTATCTCTGTGGCTCTGGACCAGGATGTCTAATACGTCGCCATCCTGATCTACTGCCCGCCATAAGTAATGAACGCGTCCATTTATCTTGAGGAACACTTCATCTAAGTGCCACCTGTCGCCGGGCCGCGGGGATTTGCGTCGCAAGTCGTTACATAACTCTGGCCGAACTTAAGACGCCATTCTCGAACTGTCTCGTAAGAGAGTGCAACGCCACGCATCGCTAACATTTCTTCCACGTCGCGGAAGCTCAGGGCGAAGCGAAAATACCACCAAACGCAATGACTGATGATCTCGGTAGGGAAGCGATGACGATGGCAAAGAGAAGCGGAGGTGCTCATCAGTGCAGTATGCCGCATGAGCAGTCTGATCTCATCCTCCGCCAGTTAACCTGACAATACCCGGCCTGATGCACCCCGAACGTCTTTCTGTTTGTTAATAATCAGTCAGCCATAATCGTTATTTAGTAGGGCGTCGCTTGCCCTTGAATAAGAAGAAAGAGAGGCGTCTTTGACATGAGCCAGTTGAGAGTAAAGGATGTAACCTTATGGATAGTTCAGATTCTCCTCGCCACCTTCTTTGTATTGGCGGCGTCTGGCAAACTTATGAGCAGGCCGCAGTGGATTGAGAGGTTCAGGAACTGGGGGTTTCCTGACAAGTTTTATCTGATCATAGGCGCGCTCGAGCTAGTCGGTGCGATTGGCCTTGTGATCCCACGGATAGCGGGCTACGCAGCAGCCGGGCTGATTCTGATCATGATTGGCGCCGCCCTGACAAATTTAATCAACGGCGAAGGCTTACAGGTATTGAGGCCACTTATCTTCATGGTGTTCCTCGGTCTCGTCGTTTACCTGCGTCGTCCATGGGCATCCAGACAAAGCGCGTGAAAACTATTGTCCTGTAAGTCGCGTGACTCATCGCTCTGCATTCCTGCGAATGCCTACCGCATAAGCACTTGCAGCGGACTCGGTTGAGTGTTGAGTTAGTAGTAAAGTTGGTCCAAGGTTGAGTGGAGGTGGTCGCCGCTGAATCGTACGCGTTAGACGCCTTGACGGCCAGAACGCCCAGTGGGAGCATCTGCACGGCATTGTCAACTTAACTTCCTGAAAAGACGAATCATCAATCGCGACCAGCCAGAGCACTTTTGGTCGTCAGTTGAATAGCGACCACTTCTCAATAACCATAGCTACAAACTCCAATTGCCACTTCCCAGAGGCTGATTCTTGCTCTCATAACATCGCGATATCCGCTAGCTCGGTACAGGTGTCGTCCCACTCGAAAGTGTGAGGCAATGATTCCGAAGGCGGAGAGAAACCGTTGCGCGTGGCCAGGTGACTTGAACCGTCCCATTACACGTTCTCGCAATCTCGTTGACTGATGTGAATTTTCTGCGCGGTTGTTCTGATACTTCTGTTGGTCGTGTTCGACACCGGGCAGCACTTCGGCTTTCGCCGCGTTGTAGCTCCGCAACTTGTCGGTAATGATCACACGCGGCACATACTGCAATCCCTTTAATAGTTTGCGGAAGAACTTCTTGGCAGCTTTCTTATCCCTCTTGCT
>DATEXA010000244.1:0-4914 GCA_035257465.1 Pyrinomonadaceae bacterium
GAGGCACTCCATTTCGTCCAATTGGATGAAATGCGTTGAAAGACGCTAGTTGTTCCGCAGAGAGCAGCGGGTCAAATAAAGGCGTTTCCACCACAGCGGGTGCGATAGCATTCACGCGGATTTTCTCTGCTGCCAATTCAATCGCAAGCGCACGAGTGAACGAGTGAATGCCACCTTTGGCCATTGAAGGTGCGGTTGAAGGTGTGGCCCCAATCCCCTGCAAAGCCCAAATGGATCCGATGCTGATGATCGCACCCCTCTCACGCTTCCGCATTTCCGGAACTACGCTTTGAGATAGCGCGAAGTAACCGCGCATCAGATTGAAGTAATCGTCGAGCTCTTTGTGAGTCACATTAAGAAACGAAGTGGGCCTGAACACACCGGCATTGTTGAACAACACGTCTACGCCACCGAAACGCGAGACAGCAGTTCGTACGACGCGTTGAATTGTTTCAGGACTCCCAATGTCACCCGCTACGTAAAGGACGTTTTTGCCGGTGGGATCTATACTCAATGCAGTTTTTGCCAGCACATCCTCGCGCCTGCCGTTGAGTATTACTTTCGCTCCTGACTGAGTGAAACCACGCGCGGCGTCTGCACCAATGCCTGTGCCGCCACCCGTGATGATAACTACTTTGCCTTTTAGGCTCATGATTCCATCTTTCCCTTTCTGTTCATCGGGCCAGCGGCCCTGTCAAAAATTGATTTGTTATCGCGCAAAGTGAATAATGCGACCGGTTGGAAAGTGAAACAAGAGAGCACTTTTTTGTTAGTGTGGTTACTTTTGTGAAAGAAATGGGGAATCTCTCAGAAAAAATTTCAGCTGCCCCTCATGATGTAGCAGCGACGGTGGAAGCCGTGTTTGGTTGTAAGTGGTCGCTACGTATTTTGGAGTTGATTCGACAAGGTGTGAACAGACCTGGTGCGATTGAGCGTGCGCTCGAAGGTCTCACTCCGAAGGTCCAGACTTACTATTTTCGGCGAATGGAGGCACTGGGTATCCTCGACCGAGTGGTCTACGCGGAAATTCCTCCGCGCGTGGAATATCATCTGACGGAGTTTGGTCAGCATTTTTTGCCCATCCTCGATTCCATTGCAGAGCTACAGCGTGACCTCAATCATGCTGGCGGAAATCCGCAGAATCGTTGTCAATGAGTGCAAGGACCGGAGCGATCAGAAACGTCCACCTTGCGAGGGAATGACTCACTTTTTAAGAAAAGAGCAAGGTTGGTTTTTATTGTACCTCCTTGGGTTTTACGCCACATGGACGGCATGGGTCCTGTTAGGTTACCCGCGCCTTCGACTACTTGGCGAACAGACGTTCCTTTACATGTTGATTAATGTGGTCGTGCGTGCACTGGTGTGGGTGCTTCCAATATTTATCTATCTTCGTTATGTGAAGCGCGTCGGCCCAACCAGGTATCTGAAGCTAAGAGAACATTGGCGCAGTGGACTGTTAGCCGCGGTCATGTTTTCTATCTTGAATTTTTTATTCTTTATGGCCCAACGTGGCTTGCCACATCTTCGCGCGGAGGGCATAACGTGGAATAGTCTTCTAAGTACGACTTTCCTTATTGGGTTTATAGAGGAACTACCCTATCGTGGCTTTATCTTTCAACAATTGAACGAATGGTTCTCGTTGTCTGAAGCAGCAGTAATTTCGTCTCTTCTTTTTGTTGCCATTCACTTACCAGGATGGATCTCACTGCATCTCTTCAGGACTCAGGCAGCGATCTTCATATTCGTGTTCGGGCTGCTTATGGTGGCGCTATTACGTTACTCAAAGTCATTGTGGGCTCCAATCGTATCCCACAGTCTGAACGACTTTTTTTCGGTAGTGCTCTTTCGGATGTAATGTGGCAATAAGTTGCGTCAGATAGGCAGCCACCCAGACACCACACGCTTTAGTCCCGACCGCTTGGGATAGAGCGTCAACTTCCTAACTGCAGCACCGCCTACAAACACTCGAGACACCACCGGCTTTTAGCCGCGTGGAGTTTCAACGTCTTAACTACAGCACAGCCGGCTTTGATCGTAGGTTGCCACACCGCTCCGTGGCACCCTTGTTGGAGACGCCAAAGGCCCAGAGTCGAAGGTCTGAGCCTTCTGTGTTGGCGTCGTCGCGCGGTCCTGAAACCTAAGCTGACTTTTGAACCTCCTGCAAAAGCTTCGCTCCCAGAATCGTGCCCGATTCACACCGGCAACCCAACCTTCTTGATGAGTTCAATGTAACGCGGATCATTTTGCAGACTGTCGAAGTGCGGTTCGCATTTGAGGTACTGCAGCTGCAGGTCATGAACAGCGTAGGCTTTCTGTAATAAACCGATAGCGCTCTCCTTGTCGCCCAGCCCCGTGTATAGAATAGCTAGCTCCATAGGAGAGACATAGTCTTTCGTTGTCTTCAACTTCTCCAAAATGGCTAGGGCTTCGTTTCTCTGGCCAGTCCTTGCCAGCGCGTAACCCAGGTAGCATTCGGTGCTGGCCCTCGTATCCGGTTGTATGCTTATAAGCTTTTGATATTCCGTAATCGCCTCGTTATACATCCCCTTCGCATCATAAGTGTAAGCACGATAGACGAGCACAGTGGGATCGTCTGGCGCTAGCTTCAAGATACTGTCGAACATCTGTATAGCCTCGTCGTAGCGCCTCGCAACGTACAAGGCAGCTCCCTCCCGAATTCGATGCCGAAGATCTAAAGGATCAAGCTCCTCCGCCCGCCTTAATTCTGGGAGTGATTCTTCGGGGCGTCCCAATCGCCATAGAAGACCTGCATAGCTGGAATGAGCTTCTGCCAGGTTTGGGTTTAACTCAAAAGCCCGCTTAAACTCCCGTTCGGCTCCGCTCCAGTCCCATTCATACAGCATGGAATCTGCCTGCGAAATGTGTGCATCCGCTAACAACTCATCCAACTCCACTGCTTTGTTTGCCGCTGCTTTCGCCTTAGGCATGGCCTCCTTCGGATCAAGTGTACCCATACCACCGAGGTTGAGATATGCATCTGAAATACCGGCCCACGCGAGTGCAAATTTTGGATCGAGCGAGATCGCCTGATTGAAATAATCCAGTGCCGTTGGGATTGATTGGGCTGACTTGCGACGGTAGTAAACGCCATTCAGATACAGTTGATAAGCCTCAGGGTTAGTCGTAGCGCGTTTGCTGAGTTGCTGTTGATCTGCACCCGTCAAACGCACTCGCAACCTCTCTGATATGGCGCGCGCAATCTCCTCCTGCACAGCTTGTACGTCAGTTATTCTTCGGGTGTACTGCTCTCCCCATAATTGAGTCTTGTCACTTGTATTGATCAATTCGGCCCTGACCTGTAGTTGATCACCACGTACGATCACACGACCACTCAGAATCGCTCCCACACCCAGAGTCTTGGCGACTTCCTGCGCGTCGAAATCTTTGCCCTTGTACTTAAATGCTGAAGCCCTGGCGATAACTTTCAATTCGGGCAGTTGGGAAAGCTTATCGATCAGGCTCTCACTGATTCCATCAGACAGGTAGTCAGCGTTTGCGTCGCCACTTTCGTTCTTAAATGGTAAGACTGCGATTGAGGTGATTGCCTGCGAACGACTTCCAAAGAATTTGTAATAGCCGGCAGCCGCAGCAGCACCAACTACGATAAGTGCGGCTAACAACAATGCGGCTAGCTTGTGGCGCCTGATCCCCCCGACAACGTATTCAGCACTCGACACCGTGTGTGCAAAATGAGCTTCGGCGGTTGATGCAGCGGCCGTGCTGTTCTCTGTTGGTGAAATAGCTCGCTTCGACTCGGCGTCGGGTGTCACACTTCGCTCGAGCTCAGCATCCAACTCAAGACGTTGCTTCAATCTCTTCAAGTCGACACTAAGGTCTCGCGCCAACTGGTATCGTTCTTCTCGTTCTTTCGTCAGCGCTTTCTCAACTATTCGCTCTAACTCGGCGGGCACTTCCGAACGGTAAAGCAACAACGATGGTGGTTCGCGATGCAGGATTGTCGCGATCACATCGGTTGCCGTCGCGCCTTCAAACGGCAAGCGTCCAGCCACCAGTTCGTACAATACCGTTCCAAGGCTCCAGATATCCGAGCGCTCATCGACCTCCAAGCCGCGGGCTTGCTCCGGAGACATGTAACTGGCTGTGCCCATAACTACGCCTGGGTCGGTCTTCAGTACACGAGGCAAGGTGGGCGCATCGGGCGTTACTTCCCATGGGAAAGATTCAACAGCAAGTTTGGCCAAGCCGAAGTCAAGCACCTTCACATAACCATCGCGTCTCAACATTACATTTTCAGGTTTGATGTCGCGGTGCACGATGCCCGCTTCGTGTGCAGCAGCGAGAGCCTCAGCAACCTGGATGACGATGGCTAGCGATTGCCTTAGCTCCAACGGTTCACGCCTAAGTCGTTGGCGCAAAGATTCACCCTCAACGTACTCAGTGGCGATGAAGTGGTGATCGTCTTGCTGGCCAATCTCGTGAATGGTCAGGATGTTGGGATGGTTCAGACTTGAAGCAGCGTAGGCTTCACGTTCAAAACGTGAGAGTCGAACTTTGTTTTCAGTGAATTCAAGAGGCAGGAGTTTGATTGCAACCTGACGGCGGAGGCGCGAGTCGTAGGCGAGGTAAACTTCTCCCATGCCGCCTTGTCCAAGCAGGGAGCGGATTTCGTAATGCCCAAACTGGGAATTAGCCGAAAGAGTCGTAATCGCTTTACCTGCGCTGCTCTGAGCGTAGCCATGTCGCGCGAGAAATCTATTGTACGATTCCGAGGGAAGTCAAGAAATGTGCTTGTCCCTGGTCGGTGGGCCCTCAACAAATATGATCGAGCGACCGTCGGGGGACCATCTAAGCTGTCCTGAAATCGGTGAGACGTTGGTGCTGAGAGTTCGCGCAACGTCACCCGTTGATCGATTTACCACTACCAGGGAAAGC
>DATEXA010000245.1:0-4116 GCA_035257465.1 Pyrinomonadaceae bacterium
TTGTGACTTTCGACGAAAACCCGGCATCTTGTCCGCCGAAGAGCGAGAGAAGTTTGACACGAACTACGTCATAAAACTTTTCGGTTATAACCACGTTCGTCTCGTGTTACTTCCTGATCCTTGTTACCAAACCGAATACTCAGGTTCAGTTGGGTTTGTGCTTTATCGCAATGGCACGAACACCTTCGCATCTCAAGTGCTCGATGGCTTCTTTACGCGAGCGGACAATGCAGTCGACATCGATGTGGCCAAGCTGGATCAAGAAGAAATCATCGAGGTTTCAACCGGCAGCGGTGGGTTACATCCCGAATTGACCAACTACTATTTCACTATCAATCCAAAAACAAACAGGACTGTTCCAAAGAAACTGTTTGAGGGTGACAAAGGACCTACAAACGAAATCAGTTCCGCTTTGCTGATGAGTGACCCGGAGAGCGTCGATCTACCGGCGGACGCCGTAACACTCAAGATCATCGACGAACATAAGATGGCGAAATCATTCAGCATTTATGCGGAAGACGATGCGGGAAAGATTGACGATAACGGGCGAAAACTGACGAGAACTGTTTTGACGTGGAACGGCAAGGTTTACAAGTGAATTCCGGATTCCAGCACCAATGCAATTCACACCATCCAACCAGTCTTTCATAACGGAAGTCGAAACCAGTTTTGCCAAACAAGCGGTAATGACACTCATTGGCGCTCGACTTACGCGAGTTGAACCTGGTCTAATCGAGATAAGTCTTCCCTTCCGTCCCGACCTGACACAACAACATGGTTACCTGCACGCAGGGATCGTCACGACCATCGCTGATTCTGCGTGCGGGTATGCAGCTTACACACTCATGCCTGCTGGCTCTTCGGTGCTGAGTGTCGAGTTCAAGGTGAATTTACTTCGTCCGGCAAAGGGCAGTGGCTTTGTAGCCGTGTCGGAAGTTCTAAAGCCAGGACGCACTCTGACAGTTGTTCGCTCCGACGTCTTTGCAATAGATGACGGAGGAACACGTGAACTCGTTGCCACGATGCTGGGAACGATGATGTGTTTGCGGAGATGAGCTTTGCGCTTTGTTACTTTGTGCTTTGGACTTGGGTCTTGGGTCTTTGGCCTTCGGGTTCAAGACGTACGGCCAGATCAGGGTTCCAAGATCAAGGTTCGCGCAGGTTCAGACCCCCAGGATATGGGCGGAGTCAAACTCTAAAACACTCAACAACACAACGTGAGAAAAGGGGCAAGCTGAAACACTGATACTCAACTACACGCGGTCGGGAAGGGGGCAGAGCGGCAGTTTCTCTAAAGTCTACCTACTCGAACCCAGCGGCCCCCGCAGGTAATGATGACTCTGGAATCAAAGCGTGAAGTCAGAATCCAATCAGAGATTATTGACCCTGCGGGGGCGCGCTAGGTTGATCTGGGTAGAAGTTAGAGAAACTGCCGCTCTGCCCCCTCCCGACTGCTTGTAGTTGACTGTAAAACTTCTCGCTCTGCCTCTGCCAAATTTGTTTAGTTGAGTGTCAAAGGTTTAGCTTTTGCTCCCTCGATCTGCACAGGTTATGATGACGTTGATGTCAGCTAGCCCTCAGATACTCCGAGATTCTTACGGTCGCGCAATCCGCGATCTACGCGTCTCGCTTACTGACCGCTGCAACTTCCGTTGCTTCTACTGTCTTCCACACGGCGAGCCTCCGATTGCACCAAAGGAAGAAATGCTCTCTTACGAAGAGATTGAGTATGTTTGTGAGATCTTCGTGGAGCTCGGGATTGAGAAGATTCGTCTCACCGGCGGTGAGCCCATGTTGCGGAAGGACATCGAGACGATCGTTAAAAAGTTGGCGAAGCTAAAAGAAACCGACAAGCTGAAACATGTCGGCCACCTGCAGGATCTCGCTCTCACTACCAACGGCTACTTCTTACCTGAGCGAGCTCATGCACTCAAAACCGCCGGACTCGATCGTGTTACGATCAGCCTCGACAGTTTGAAGCGCGACGTTTTCAAACAGATGACCGGCGTCGACGTTCTCGACAAGGTGCTTGATGGTATCGCCGCGGCAAAAGCAGCTGCGCTTCAACCTATAAAGATCAATGCCGTGATTGTTCGCGGACACAATGAAGATGAAGTTGCCGACTTCGCAGCGTTTGCTCGTGAACATGACGTGAAGATGCGCTTCATTGAATTCATGCCACTTGATTCGGGCCACGACTGGTCACGTTCGGATGTGGTTTCCGGTAAAGAGATTCGTCAACGAATCGAAGAACGATTTCCACTTGTCCGTGTAAATGTCGATCGCGGATCCGACACGTCTTCGCGTTACCGTTTTGCCGATGGTGGTCCCGGCGAAATTGGTATCATCGCGCCCGTCACCGAACCTTTCTGCGGTGCGTGTTCGCGGATTCGGCTAACTGCGGATGGCCAAATCCGCACTTGTTTGTTCTCAACAGTCGAGCACTCGCTGCGTGACGTTGTAAGGAGCGGCAGCTCGCGCTCGGAGATTATCGAGTTCATCGAATCGGTAGTCCTAAAGAAAGAACCAAGGCACTTCATAAACGAACCAGGGTTCGTTGCACCATCTCGCTCGATGAGCTTTATCGGCGGCTAGTCGTTTTTCTCACAAGCTCTACCATCACGCCTTACCCCTGGAGGATTTCCTCGATGTCAGGAAACTTCGGTCTCAGGTTTCTGCCTGTGCTGCTTACAGTCGTGTCGCTGTGTCCTGTTATATACGCACAGGATTGTGCACCGCCAGCCATCACGGCGAACTCAAAGATCTACAACATCTTCTCTCCTGAACAGGAAATGGTCCTGGGAGACCTGAACTACCAGCGTATGTCCGGGGATCTTCGCTTTCTCCGTGACCGCGAGATCGAGGCTTACCTAAATGCTCTGGGTCAGAAACTCGTAAAGCATTTACCACCTTCCGGTCTGACGTTTCAGTTCCACATAGTTGATATTCCGGAAGCTAACGCCTTCAACACTCCCGGTGGCTACGTTTTCGTTTCTCGCAAACTGATCGGTTTCGTGAACAACGAAGACGAACTTGCCGGAGTCGTTGCGCACGAACTCGGCCACGCAACCGTACGACATTCGGCTAGCGACTTTTCCACTTACCTGAAACAAATTCTGAATGTTACGCAGGTTGGCGATCGGAAGGACATAACCGAGAAATACAACTTGCTCATCGAACGAGAGCGTACCAAACAGATTTCACGGTCAAATGATCACGAATCAGCGCAACAACTCGAGGCGGATCGCATCGGTCTCTTCGCGATGGTTTCGGCAGGCTACGATCCAAATGCCTTCACTGGCTTCTTCGACCGCCTCGTGGAAACCAAGGGCAAGACCGGTAGTTGGTTCAGCGACATCTTCGGGAAGGTAAGGCCTGAACAGAAACGCCTATGTGAAATGATCAAAGTGACTGATCAGTTGCCGGCACAATGCCGCGAGAATCGTCAGGCTGCAGCTTCAAAAGATTTTCTCAACTGGCAAGCCTCGGTGGTTTCTTTTCGCGAAGGATCTCGCTCGGAAGAGCTGAGCGGACTGCTCTGGAAGAAGAATCTGAATCCGGGCTTACGCAGCGACATCACTCACTTTGCATTCAGCCCAGACGGCGCACACATCATTGCCCAGGATGATTTTGCCATCACCGTTCTCAAACGAGAGCCACTTGAGGTTGAATTTCAAATCACGGCCAACGAAGCTACTGACGCGGCGTTTACTCCTGACAGTCAATATGTCGTCTTTGGTACTGAAGGGCTGCGTTATGAAAAGTGGAGCCTCGCTGAGAAGCGACCTGTGGAAGTGCGCGAACTGGTGGTTCGTAGGGATTGCTGGGAACACCAGTTTTCACCTGATGGAAAATATCTCGCCTGCGTCGATTTCGATTTGAATCTCAACGTTATCGAAACGCAAACCGGTAAGCGGATTTGGGAGAAGAAGCACTTCTACGAGCTCAACTTTTTCGAGGTCATTTCCTGGATTTCAGTCCTTGCCAGGACGCAAGGCGAAACTAACGGCGGCTTCTTCAACATCGCGTATTCGCCTGATGGTAAGTACTTACTCGTCTCGCGCTCGAACCGTTTTCGCTTCACTTTCAAAGTCGACATGGTGACAGTCGAAAAAC
>DATEXA010000246.1:0-8140 GCA_035257465.1 Pyrinomonadaceae bacterium
TCACATTTACAGCAGCCACTTCCGATGCAGCACGATCGCTGACCAAAGACTTCGGAGCGGGAACATATGCCGGCAAATCTTCTACCGGCTCAGATGTTTTGTTACCAGAAGCCGCTGCAGCAACCTGCTTATTTGCTGTTGTTGATGGCTGTGGCGCGGTCGCGGGTGTTACCTGAGCGATGGTCTTTGGAGCAATCTCCAAAGGAGCATCCGGGAGTTGAATCGTGGAGTCGCGTGGAATTGTTCGTGCTGCCGCGATCTGGTCATCACGGTCTGCCTCACGGATCATTTCCGCCAGTGAACCTGTAGTTGGAGATTGCAATGTGCCGCTCGGGCGCATCTCTTCGTCACGAGGAGTAACTGTGGGAGCTCGCAACACTCTTGGCGTAACCGCGATTACGATGTCTACCTGACGCTTGTCACGTGTGGGTGCTGTGAACATACGACCGATGATCGGTAAGCCGCCAACGAATGCAATCCCTTTTCTTCCCTCTGTATCAATATTCGTGGTGACACTCGCAAGCATCATCGTGCGATTGTTTTGAACGCGAGCGGTACCGGTCAGTGTGCGCTCTGTAAATGTTGGCGTGAGAGAACTCGCACCGAGTACATCCTTTTCCTCGATGTTCATCTTCACTTGCACGTCGAGGTTCGGAAAAACTTGAGGCGTGAATTTCAGTGTAAGACCGGTAGGTTCATAATTGATGACAGGGAATCCACCTGTGGGAAAGGCCGTGCCGGTAGCGGGCTGACCCGTTTGCACACCAAATGGATAAGCTTGAGCAGTCTGCACAGGAACACGCTGTCCGATTCGCGCAGTCGACTCTTCACCATTGAAGGCATGGACCTGTGTTGACGCGACTAGTCTGGTGTTGTCATTGCTTCGCAAAGCATTAAAAGCCATTGGTGGAACGACCAGAGCGGCGGCCAACGCGGTCGGAACACCACCGAGCACTGGTGCCAGATTCACACCAGGGAACGAAGGACTTGGCGAACCACCGAAACCTAACAGTGAAAATCCTGGTGAGCCACCGAGGGTAAAATCGCCCGGACCTACCTGGTTACCCCATTTCAAGAAGTCGCTTCTGGACACTTCATAGATATTGACGTCCATCACAACCTCAGCCCGATCTTTGTCGATGCTCTGCAGCAAGTCGCCGATGAGGCGGACGTTCTCTGCAGTATCACGAACAGTCAAACTGTTCGTCGCGTCATCAGGGACAACAATCGTCTGTGGTCTTCCCACTGAAGGCGGTATTGCCTGCTGCACCAGCGTCCGAGCATCTGTCGGTTTCATGTTGGACAGGAAGAATGTACGCAACACTAACTGCTGATACTGCGGTCGTCGACTCTGGTCAGCTACGAGGATTGTTCGATGACTCAGCTTCTGAAAGAACAGACCTTCCTGGAGGAACACATAATCAAGTGCCTGCGCCGTTGTGACGTCGCGCAGATTGATATCAAGGGGTCGTGACTGCGCAAAGGATTGCCTATCAAAAATCACATTGAGATTGAGCTGCTCAGCGTAGAGCCGAATAAACGACTTCAGATCTCCCTGATAGTTCACGATACGCATCTGCGTTTCTCGTGGGGTTATGAGATCTTGGCCTTGCGCACTCGCCGGGCTAAAACTTCCCTGTCCAGAGTCACCGATTTTAGCTCCGGTTGGTGTGTTCCGACCCTCCTTTACTCCCTGCATACGGAGCATTCGCTCCATCTCCGATACGGCCAACTCGTTTACAGAATCGAAGCCATAAGCCTGCCGAAACGCGTTATAGGCCCCGACAAAATCGCCCTGCTCTGCCAGCGACCGTCCCTGCTGCATGTACGTCTGCGAAGCATTGAAACTCGCACGACGGAAGTGCATCTGGTATTCCATATTTGAGGGGTCAGCAGCAACGGCGAGCGTGAACTCCTGGGCAGCTTTGTCCCACTGCTGCGCGGCTTCCAGTTCCATACCACGCTTGAAATTCTTGTCGCCTTTTTTGGCGAAAGCTGTCAGCGGAAGTGACAACAAGCTAACGGAGAGCACAATGGAGATGAGCGTTCGAGTTCTCATATTAGTTCTCATGTCGTTTCTAATCGGGAGGTGGACAGATTCAGCGAGTAAATAATGCCGCCGCGGTGCTTAAGATGCAAGATCTACGCACCTGTTTTGCTTACACGCTGGACGCCAAATTCAGTTCCTTAATCAGAGTTACTTAGAGGTTACTTAATCTTTCCTACTTAATGGCACTGAGTTCCTCAACAAAGGTCACACGATTGATTTCGTGCAAAGTCGAGATTCCGGTAAACACCTTCTGTAACGCGGACTCACGCAGACTCTTGAGCCCCTCGGCCTCTGCAGCACGGCGAACCTCAGAACCTGGACGCCGTTCCACAATCATCTCACGAATGTTGTCAGACAAGTCCAGGAGTTCGTGAATGGCGGTGCGTCCTCTGTAACCAGTGTGATTGCAAGCGTCGCAGCCAACGTTCATATAGAAAGGACGGTGTCGGTTTTGTTCTGGAATAAGCCCTGATTCCATAAGCTCATCTTCGCTCGGTTGGTACTGTCTTTTGCAATACGGGCACAACATGCGGATTAATCGTTGTGCAAGAACACAGTTCAACGACGATACAAAGTTGTAGGGCTCGACGCCCATGTTAAGGAAACGCCCAATGACGTCAATGACATTGTTTGCGTGAACGGTGGTAAAAACGAGGTGACCAGTCAGCGCTGATTGGATTGCGATCTGCGCAGTTTCAGTGTCGCGAATCTCGCCGACCATTATCTTGTCCGGATCGTGGCGCAGTATGGAGCGAAGACCGCGGTCGAACGTGAGACCCTTCTTTTCATTAACCGGGATCTGCGTAATACCGTGAAGTTGATACTCCACCGGATCTTCGATCGTGACAATCTTATCTTCTTCGTTTCTTATTTCGTTTAGCGCTGCGTAAAGCGTGGTCGTCTTACCGGAACCCGTCGGTCCCGTTACCAACACCATTCCGTATGGTTCAGCGATGTAACGTCGGAACTTTCTGAGATCCTCTTCCGCAAATCCGACAACGTCGAGATTCAGGTTCTTAAACTCTTCGTTGATCTGCTCCTTGTCGAGAATACGAATCACAGCATCCTCACCGTGTATCGTCGGCATGATCGACACACGAAAATCGACGTTTCGTCCTTTATATCTAACCCTGAATCGTCCGTCCTGTGGCACTCGTCGCTCGGCGATGTCCAACTCAGACATTACCTTGATTCGTGAAATCAACGTTTGGTGGTACGCAAGATCGATCGGATCGACTTTGGCATACAGAGCACCGTCAATTCGATACTTCACCTGCACTTCTGTATCCCGTGTCTCGATGTGAATGTCGGAAGCACGCGACTCCATTGCATTGTAGATAATCGTGTCGACAAGCTTGATGATGGGCGACATTTCAGAATCAGTCGCCAACCGATCGAGATCTAATACTTCCTCGCCGTGTTCAGTCTCGCGAACTAACGAGATGCGAAAACCTGACGCAGCTTCCTGCAATACCCGCTGAGTAGTATCACCTTTGCGCAAGACGACTTCGACGGCACCCGCAGTTGCGACGTGGGGGACAATGCGAGTTCGAAGTGTGCTTGAAAGTTCATCAAGCCGCTCGAGATCGGTTGGGTCGGCCATTGCGATGTGCAAACCTCGCTCATCGCGTTTCAGCGGCACAAACTGATGTCGCACCATCAAATCAACTGGGACTTCCGTAAACAGCGTGTAATCAATTGGTGACTCACGATCGGGCGGAAGTAAGTCGACGAATGGCAGGCGGTATCGACGAGCCAACTCTTTCGCCGCCCGCATTTCAGGCGGTAGATGCTCGTCAAAATCTCCGGGTAGCGGTGGACTCGTTAGGGAGATTGTTTCGTTTTTGGATATTTCCTTCATAAGACTGGGCGTCTTTTCAGTGACGTGTAACGCCTGCGCCGCTGGAAATCGATTGAATGATCGGGAGGTAAATAGCGAGGAGTATCGTCACTACGACGCCACCCATGACAACAAGAATCGCAGGCTCCAGCGTGGTCGTCAACTGCTCGAGTCGAACCTCCGACTCGGCGTCATAAAACACTGCGACTTCGTCCAACATTTCGCGCAAACTGCCGGATCTTTCACCGATACCAATCATGTCTATTGCCAACAGAGGCATCCAGCCTGCAGCCTCCAGGCTCTCAGTGAAAGAACGTCCTTCACGAATCATAGGTAATATCTCTGAGCTGCGTCTCCGCAGTTCGAGATTCGTGATCGACTCGGAGGCGATTTCCCACGACTCGACCAGAGTAATACCACCGGCCAAAAGCGTGGCCAGTGATCGTGTGGCCTGAGCGACCGACAGTTGAACTGCCAAACTTCCCGCCAAAGGAATCTTCAGAATCAACGCACTGAGCTGCAGTTTTCCTCGCGGAGTTCGTGACCATATAAACAGCAAAACGGACCCGCCAATTATCAACGGTCCGAACCAAATGACATTTGATGAGAGCCAACGTGACAGTCCGACTACGATTTGAGTCACAGTTGGTAAATCGCTACCAAAACCGGTGAACAGGTCGGACATCCTGGGTACGACGTAAACCGTCAGAAAGGTGACCATACAAGCCGACGCAAACAACAAGAACAAGGGATAAGCAAGGGCTCCGCGAATCTTTCGTCTAAGCGCGACGTTACGTCTCATGTAAACGACGTAGCGACTCAGCACGTCGTCGAGTGCTCCGGAACGCTCACCAGCAAGAATCGAAGCAGTGTAAATACGCGGGAAGATGGGACCCTGAGCGGCGAAGGCCTGCGACAACGCGGCACCGCCGCGAATCTGCTCTTCTACATCGCCAAGAACCGCACGCAAGCGAGCTGAGGCTGCTCGTTTGCGCAGCATTGTGATCGCCTGAAGGATTGGAATACCTGCACGACTCAGAGCTGCCAGCTGTTGATTGAATAACAGGAAGTCGTTTGCTTTTACACGCGCGTGACCTCCGGATCGACCGAACCGAGTAAGTGCGGCCACTCCGGAAGTCTTGGGTGGTGCAACATTGAAGACACGAAAACCTTCGCGTTCAAGGCGGACACGTGCTTCATTGACGCCGGCGGCTTCGACTGTTCGGGTTACGACTTCGCCGGCGGGTGTTCCAAGCCGGCAGATAAATTCAGCCATAGTAAGGATCCTAGTGGAGTCGCGAGTATAGCACGCGGTACTTGAACTCAAACGAAGGGCGAAAGTAGAGACAGCGCTGCTCCGTTCGCTTGTCGCTACACGCCTGAGGACAAGAGAAGTTGCAAAGGGTTAGGTCTAATTGTTCCGTTTGGCCAAGTCACTTCAGAGATCAAATCTTTAAAAATGTCGTCGACCGGTGTTTGTGTTTTGGTACTTCCGTGGTTAATGTTTCCACCTAACTTCCAACGCTTCAGACCAACTGACCCAAAGCACGTTTACCTTGCGCGTTATTGATCGGAAGCCCAGACCATCCATCAAGTATTGCTAAGGAGCAGCGTAAATGACAGCACCAAAACAACAAGAACAACCTCAGGTCGCCATGTTTCAAATCATTTCGGGCTTTTGGATTTCGCGCGGTGTCTTTGTAATCGCAAAGCTTGGAATTCCCGACATTCTCAAGAGCGGTCCAAAAACCGCGGCAGAACTCGCGTCCGCAACTGACACTCATGCTGAATCTCTGTTTCGAGTGCTTCGAGCACTGGTTAGCGTCGGAGTACTTGCCAGCGACAACGAGAACCGTTTTTCAAATACCTCTGTATCCGAAACCCTCGTAACTGACGCTCCCGGTTCATTGCGCTGGTTCACGATCTCCGAATTAGGCCAGGAGCATTACCCTGCCTGGGGAAATCTCATGCACTCCGTGAAGACCGGTGAGATCGCTTTCGACAAGTTTTTTGGCAATGACATTTGGGCCTACTTCAGAAATAACCCCGAGGAAGCAACTGTCTTTAATAACTCGATGAGCGGTGTGACAGCTGCGCTGAATGAGTCGCTTCGTTCCCTGTATGATTTTTCGAAGTTCAAGACTGTAGTCGATGTTGGAGGCGGACATGGCGGACTTATCACAGAGATTCTCAAGTCAAACCCGAACGCTCAGGGGATCTTGTTTGACGCCGCAGAAGTCATCAACGGGTCTCGTGAACGACTCGCGGAAGCGGGACTTAGTGACCGTTGCGGGGCGGTGGCAGGAGACTTCTTCAAAGCAGTTCCTGAGGGCGGCGATGCTTATGTGATGAAGTGGATCATCCACGATTGGGACGATGAACGCGCAATCAAGATTCTCAAGAATTGTCGCGCTCAGATGGGCCCTGATGCCCGACTAATCATCGTAGATTGCGTGGTCCCGGAAACTAATGAGCCACATTTCTCGAAATTCATCGACCTCAATATGCTGGTGATGACCGGAGGAAAAGAGCGAACGGCAAAGGAATTTGCTCGCTTGCTGGAGGCGTCAGGCTTTAAGTTACTGCAAGTGATTCCGACGGATCAGCCGACGAGCATTATTGAAGGCCAGCCAATCTGATTCGAAAAAATGAGCGGGTGAAACGACGATTCAGGAGTTCTACAGAGACAAAGGCACAGGCTCAAGTCTGTGCCTTTCTTGTCCTTGCACGAGTTAAAACACTGTCCTAGAATAAATCTGCCAACACAGTAAATTTGAAACAGCTCGGTCGTCTCCCCGCAGCCATTTCACAATCATTTAGAAGTGTCAGGCATCACTCGTTCTCCTGCGAGCATCTGTGTTGACAGCCCTTTCAAAGCCTGACCGGTAAGTTAAAACCGAAAAGAGCAAAGTGTCCGGGGGTGAGATGCCTTTTCCCACACGCTGCGTGACTCGATTATCGTTAGCCTCCCTTCTGCCTGCGCTGCTGGCATTCGCATTTGTTGCTAAAAGCCAGGAGACCACCCAGGAAAAACCGTCGGCGGAAAAACCTGCCGCGGGTACGGCCGTTCAGACCCCATCCCCTCCTTCAAGGAAGCTCGGAATTGAACTCGACGACAAAACCGGGCTCATTACCAACACTGACTTAATCACGCTCACCGTCACCGTGACGGATACGTACGGGCGGTATGTCTCAGGCCTTAGCAAAAACGCATTCTCAGTGTTAGACGACAAGAAGCCGCAGGAAATCACTTTCTTTAGTGACGATGATTCTCCTGTGTCCGTCGGTGTCATTTTTGATGTATCCGGCTCGATGAGTGGCGATAAGGTCAAGCGTGCACGTGACGCACTGAGCAAGTTCATACAGACGAGCCACGATTCTGACGAGTATTTCCTGATTGCTTTTAATTCGCGCGCACAGCTGCTGCTTGATAGGACTCGCGACGGCGATTCGGTTCTAAACAAGCTTACGTTTGTGGATACAAAGAGCCAGACAGCTCTTTACGATGCCTGCTATCTCGGGGTTGAAAAGGTACAGCGAGGTTCGCATCCCAAACGCGCCTTGTTATTAATTAGCGACGGCCAGGACAACGATTCCAGATACACATTCAACGAGTTACGAAAGCTCTTGAAAGAGTCTGACGTCGTGCTTTATGCGATTGGAATTCTTAGCGGAAGCGATGCCGGCAGTTCATTAGGCATGGAGGGACAAGGCGTTCTCGACGAGCTTTCGGGAGTCTCAGGCGGCAAAGCCTTCTTCCCCCATTCCGCCGCAGAGATGGACGACATCTTCGAACAGATTGCTTTGGAACTGCGGCACCAATATTCAATTGGCTACAAACCCGAAATGTTTACGAACGATGGTAAATGGCATCGCGTTAAGATTAAGGTGACACCGCCTCGTGGCTTGCCCCGACTCTTTGTACGTTCAAAGGAAGGTTACTACGCCACGCCTGGAGCGCGTTAGAGTTGGCAAAGTTAGTTGCTCAGCTTTCGGCAACGCAGTCTCCCTTTAGTGGCATCTCTTCACGTGTGCGCTTGCTCGCCGCATTGGTTGCGACGCCTGTTTGCCCCAGCCCGCATGCGGGAGACAGTGGCATTCACTCCCCAAGGCGCTCCGGTCCCGCTTGACGGGAACACGGAGCGTTTCCGTTAATAGGCTTTAAGGTTCACTTGACTGGTTGAAGAAAGAGTTGATGAAGAGGTCAGATCCCAAAACTGAAGCAATGTTCCGATGGTCAGCTGCCGTTG
>DATEXA010000247.1:0-9893 GCA_035257465.1 Pyrinomonadaceae bacterium
AAGGTAATTACGGATAACGTTAATGTTCGGGCATATACCGGATGGCAGTTACCAATCGTGTCTGAGCAATTGTCAGCGGTCATTGAGAAGGAACTGCGCTATGCGATGCGGAATGCGCAACTGCGAATGATGGCATTGATGCCGCTGATTCTGGTGGTCGTTCGATTCGTGAATTCACGAAGGTGGAACACCCGCCCAGGAGTAACCCACTCATCGAGCGACTTTCTCAGTTATAGCCCCGGACTGTTACCGACGGCCGGTGTTCTTTATGTGTTTATGGTCCTCGCCGGTCTTTCATGCAATCTGTTTGCATTTGAAGAAGGTGGAATGAGGACTCTAATACTGTCACCGATTGAACGTTGGAAAGTTCTCATAGGTAAGAATCTTGTAGTAACGACTGTTGCAGCTGTCTTTTCAACGGCACTGTTGACCGTCAACGGCATTGTATTTCGAGATCTAACGCCTTCGGCCCTTTTGTTTGCCGGTCTAAGTTTCGTGATTTTTGCAGCTGTGATGAGCTTGATCGGGAACTGGTTCTCGATCAGCTTTCCTAAGCGAATGCAATTTGGCAAAAGACTCAACGTTTCCGGCGTTGCAGGTCTTCTGCTAATTCCGATGATTCTCTGTATGGGATTAGCGCCAGTAGCCGCAGTCGCTGCGGGTTACATCTTTGAGAGTTTTCTAGTCGAGTATTTGGTGTTAGCCGTGTGTGCTCTCGTCGCAGTCGCTTTCTATGTTCTGATAATTAAGTTTCAGGGTGACTCTCTCGAACGACGTGAAGTTGAAATCCTCGAGGTGGTAAAGGAGCCGAGCGAATAGTATTTCAGATCGCAGATTTTAGATTGCAGATTTGAAAGCTCACCCAGACTACGCTCCACAATCCGGAAATCTGAGATCTGAAATCTGCAATCTGAAATCTTCCCCTGTGTTACACTGAACAAGTTCAATGTTTGAAACTCCAGTGATGTTGAGCCTGGCTCACATCCGGGCGGGTAGAGGCAGCACGCCAACGCAATGCAGTGCTTCGAGAGCCCCGTCAATACACAAATGGCTCGTAGAAGATTTCGCAGCAACCAGCGTCACGAACCGACGACGGAGCGTTCCTTTCAGGAATACATCCTCTCCACTCCAGCACCGCAAACTTCCAGGACTGAACTGCTGCGCCTTGTGCGCGGCGGCGAAGACACGTTTCTCGAACTAAAAGTAAAGCTCTCAAATACTGAGAAGATCGCTCAGGAAATTATCGCTCTCGCCAATACCGGAGGCGGTGTGATTGTGTTTGGGGTCAACGATCAATTGCGGGTTGAGGGCATTGACGACCCCGAAAGTGTTCAAGAGGAACTAGTGCGCATCTGTCGTGAGGAGATCCAGCCGGCACTCGTGCCATTTATTGATCGAGTCTCGCTGGATAACGGTCGGCGCATCGTTGCTCTCGACGTCGATGGCAAGCGGAGACCTTATCGAACGCGTGATGGTCGTTTCTATATCCGAGTCGGTTCCGAGAAACGTGAGGCCTCGCGAGAAGAACTCTCGGCGCTTCTGGATGAAGCACGCCCGCTTCGATTTGAAAACGTCCCGGCTCTTGGTGCAACAATTTCCGACGTTGATGAGGCCCACCTGTGGAGTTTTCTTCGTGAGTTTGAGGGGGGAGCTTTCGAGGAAGCCAGCGTTGGAGACTATCCCACCAGTGAAGTCCTGGAACGCGGTCTTCTCCTGGCAACTACGAATGGCTCTGAACTTGTTCCAACGGTTGCGGGAATGCTTTTGTTTGGACGCGATGAGCGCTTGGTTGAATTACTTCCACGAGCCTCTGTGTTTGTGACTCGCTTTTCAGGTGACTCTCTGCAGTCACCCGTGATTGAGAAGGTGAAACTAAGCGGAAGTCTGCTGAGTTTGTACGAAGGAATAACTCGCTTCGTCGGCCGGTATTGTGATTTACACGATGCGCGCCCCAGACGGTTTCAGGAGGAAACGGAAGAATCACCCATTCCCGCACGGGCAGACTATCATCGGGGCGTTGTGTCAGAGGCAATCACAAATCTGCTTGCTCATAGAGATCTCGCGTTGCGCGACCAGCCGAGTCGCGTTCACATCTTTGACCATTCGCTGGAGTTTGTTAACGCGCGGCGCAGTTTGGGTTTTTCTCCGATTGCACAAAAGGCCATTCGGTATGGTGTGCCGCAGCAACTAAATCCGCAGCTTGCGGCGCTCTTAAAGAGTCCTGCCTATGGATTGAAACTCACTTTGCGTGGACTTCCGCAACTGCTGAGAGAAGCTCGCCGCTTTTCGAACCGGAAAGCAGAAATCGTTTCTTTCAATGATGAATTTCGGTTGCGTGTTTACGGTGTGTAGGGACGGTCGACAGAAGCCGGCGAGCGACTGAAAAGTGTTAGGACGCCTATAAGAAAAAATCAAAGAGGGCAGCGTTGAAACGCCGCCCTCGATTTCTTTGTCCTGTCGCTATCGCCTTCGTCTACTTTCCGCCCTGCTTTGCCGACCCCGCCGGCTTTGGCGCGTTGTAAAACTGGCGAGCCTGAACAATGTACTCCTTATCGTCGTAGGTTCCATCGCCATTGACGTCGACCTTCACAACCAGCTTGTGCTGCTTGCCATCCTGGACGTCGCCTGGATTGAATCCCAGGCTGTACTGACTTCTCAGCAACGCATTGATGCTGCCAAGAACTTTCGGCAACTCCCCTTCAAAGGTGACTGGAAAATAAGCGCCGCCAGTCTCTTTCGCAAACGTCGTCAATGTGTTGTCGGCCTGCAACCAGCTCATTCGTCCTGGCCCACCCATTATGTCATCAGTTGCGCCTAGTTGATCCCCGTACTTCTTCTTGAACAGGTTAGCGGTACCGACTATGTAGACAGGGATGCCTGCATTTTGAAGGACCTTGCGAGCTTCGCCGTAGTTGATCTTACTAAAGGTATCGATTCCCGATGCGACTAAGATCACCGCTCGGCGCCGTCCCTGGACGGCGACCAGACCGGAGTAATCAGACTTCTCCGTTTTGTTGTCGTCGAGCACCACGGAGTCGCCGCGTCCGCCGACGAGAACAAACTTCAAGGCATCAAACAGGTTCGTTTCCCGGAACGCAGGTTGATTTCTTAGAAGCAGGTTTATGACAGCGCCGATTCGAGTCGGATCGTTCGTGAAGTCTGTAAGTGGAGTCGGTCTGATATCAAAAGCAACCACTGTCACGTAGTCGTCTGGTGGTTTAATAAACTGAGTCAGAAACATCGCGGTTGGACGAATTACTTCATAAGTGCCAGGGTCGTACCCGCCGCTTCCGGCATATCCGAAGTATTCGGACCACTTGCTGTACTCCACGACCATGGCAACAGTTATCGGAGCTTCCGGAGTGGAAAAGTTGGTGATGGTTTGTTGGACGCCATCAGCAAAGACCGCAAAGTTTGGTTTCTTCAATCCTGTGACGATCTGTCCGCTCTTCTTGTGATAGACAACGGCATCAATGTTTACCACCTGGGTCGTGATGCTTAGTTTTTCAATGTCCTGAGGTTTGGTTGGGACGACATCCGGCGGCAGTGGCTCGTCCTCCTTCTTTTCCCCATCCTTTGTTGGATCCCCAGGCCGCTTGTTTTTCTTCTCGTTACTGGTCGGCGGCTGCCGGCGAGATTGCGAGCGCACGAGATTGATGTTCATTCCCGTCAGAAGCATGAAGACAATGAGTACGCTCAAAAATGCATAAGATCGATGGTATTTCATGGCTAGGACTCCGAAGAGTGACCGATATGAACAAAATTGTCCGGTAAGCTTTAGCTTGTCGGCTCAACAAAATATCGAAAAGAAGTAGTTGTGATGCGCGGTCAGTAACGGACGTTTCCTAAGGCCCGACGGCTCCGCGTCCTGCTTCTGCCTCAATTACGATATCGTATGTACCGGTATTATCTGCCAAGTCTCCCTCGTTTACACCCAGAAACAGTACTCCATCACGTTGAGCGACGAAATCACGACGAGGGCCGATAAGTATGAAATCGTCGTTGTCGTCGCCAATCACCGCGATTAGTGCCCCTGTAGCTTCGTTACGCATGAGCTTTTCGTTGTCAGAGATCGTGGAAATGCCGGCGGGCGTTGAGAATCGGCCCTTGCCCAATGAAACTCGTCCAGACGCGGTGATTCGCAAGCGCTGCCCTTTTCGCACAACAAGACCGCTGTTAGTCCAGCCGTTATTGGCATTGTCAGCGCGCACGCCTACTTTTATCGTAAAGAAGGTTGGCGCAGCGGCCGTTGTAGTTGGTTGCGGCTCGACTGGACGGGAACCGGAGTTTACCGGTTCGGATTGGTTGTTCTGTGATGTTGGGCGGACAGGAGGATTGTTTTGAGCAGTCGAATCGTCAGTCCGGCTCGATGCTGTTCCCGGGGTCGAATCAAAATCAATTGACTCGACGTCTTCCACATAGACCGTTGTCTGTCCGCGTCTACCTTTCGCATTTCCCCCGATCAGAATCGTGAATTGCTGATCCTTAAAACCAATCACCTGCCCTCGTATTACACTGCCGTCCTTGAGTCGGATGGTATCGGCTAAGAGTGGTGTCGCGAGTGAAATCAGAAGTGTTGAGGCGAGCAAGAGACAGAATGATTTTCTCATGAATGCATCTCCCAGAGGGGCTTTGGTTGACGAGTTTTGCAAGACTCGAATGCTTTTGCAAGCGGGAGAGGTAGTCGGCCGTTGGATTCTGTGATGGGTAAAAAGGTTTATAACGAATTTAGGATCCCGGCGGGAAGAGCACCGCTGTTCATGACAGTCTCTCCTCTCATGACAACGGAAATCGCGCGCATCCAGATCCGAGAACCGTTACTTCAGACGGCGGTAGCACTCGCAGGCTGAGGCTTCCAGACCATTTCGATCGAGAATCGTGATCATGGCCCGATGGTAGGAAATGACACGATTATCTCGGAGCACGTTACAAAAGTTCGTCACACCAGCTCGTCTTGTGCCGAGGTGCTGTGAAATTGATTCATGGGTCAGGGGCAAGTCTGAACTGTGAGCCCGATCCTGGATCATTAACAACCAGGTGCACAACCGTTCTTCCAGGCGATGGCGGGTATTGCAGACGGACCGTTGTGCTAACTGCATAAGACGCGCGTCGGCGTAACTCAGTATTAGCTTTTGGAGAGCACCGCCTTTCCTGAATTCTTGTCGCAGCTCGTCTAGTCTGATGCGCAGCGTAGTTCCGCCAATCGTCGTTAGGGCCCAATATCGTGCAGTGGGCGCATCGAATATGGCCGATAGTCCCAACAGTCCATCACTGCCGACGATGGAGACACCGGCAGAGCTGCCATCTTCCAAGTAGTAAATCTGAGAAATTACAACCGTTTCAGGAAAATAAACGAATGGAACCGCCTGGCCCAGTTCGTAAACGTATTCTCCAGTGCGAAGAGTCACAGGTTCGAGGTATGGCAGAAGCTGAGCAAACTCGGCTCCGGGCAGCGTACTCAAAACCTTGTTTGTGAGTAGACCGCTAAATGGAAATTTTTGGCGAGTTCCCTGGGCGGGTCGCAGGCGTAATGGTTCTTGGATGGAAGCCATTGCTACTCCTTGTGGTAAGAAATCGAGACTGAAACGAGAGCGTAATTACACCCATTTGATCCTGACCTTGTGGAGCTATGATCTGGAAAGAGGATTGAAAGGGCTATAGGGAGTGTTGGACCTATTGGTAGGGAGTTTCCCTGATCAGGTCGCCGAGGAATATTCTAATTTGCTTCTGCGAGGCCGAGGAGCGTTGGTCCACTAGGAATGATCCATCCATCCTTGCACAACCGCATAGCGGACGATATCGATCCGGCTGCTCATGCCCAGTTTTTTCATCGCGTTGGCCTTGTGGGATTCGATTGTTTTGACGCTTAGGTCCAACCGAGTGGCAATCTCTTTGTTACTGTAGCCCCACGCAATCAGACGCAGGACCTCGGTCTCTCGTTCAGAAAGTTCCGAGAGCGTTTGACCCGATACTACGCTGCGGCCAACGTAGCTTCCCATCATTCTTCCAGCAACAGCAGAATCGAGATATTTACCCCCATTTGCCACCGCGCGAATCGCATGTAGAAGTTCTGCCGGGGGACTTTGCTTCAGTATGTATCCGGATGCTCCTGAGCGAAGCATTTGTTGCAGGTAACCATCTTCTTGATGACGAGTGAGTGCCAGCACACGAACGTCGGGACAACATTCCTTTAACTGCGCGGTTGCTTTTTGACCATTTAAGCCCGGCATGGAGATGTCCATCAAAACTATGTCGGGCCTAAGCTGCTGGGTGAGCGTTACTGCGGTTCTGCCGTCGCCTGTGTCGCCCACCACTTCAATGTCAGATTGGGCGCCAAGGATCAGTTTTAATCCTTCGCGGACCGTAGCATGATCTTCAGCAATCAGGACGCGTATTTTACTCATCGTCGTTTCCTGGTTTGGCCGTATCTGAGTTTATAGGAATCCTCACAAATATTGTCGTCCCGTTGTTAGGAGCGAACTCAATTTCAAAGCTTCCGTTAAGCAGCATGGCGCGCTCTCGCATCCCGCTCAGGCCCATGGTCTGGTGAAGTTGCGGTGTCTCACTCATGCCGACCCCTTTGTCTTCGACGATTAACACCGCATCGCCTTCGCGTCGTTCCAAGAGAATCTCAACGTTGGAAGTCCGGGAGTGCTTCGCTACATTGTTCAAAGCTTCCTGTGCTATGCGATACAGATGATTCTCGGCTGTTGGCGCAATGCGGATGTCTTCAAATCCACTGGTGTGAAAGTCGGCCGGAATATTGAAGTGTTCAGACCATCGAGTGATATAGACACGCAGTGCCTCCGGTAAACCAAGATCATCAAGCGCGAAGGGTCTGAGTTCCCAGGCGAGAAAGTCGATGTCAGAATCGAGTTGCTCGGTGATGTTGAGCAACTCCCCGATTTCGGAGCTTAATTGTTTCTGATGGTTCGTGCCTTCCTTGATATTCTCGAGTTTCAAACGCAAAGCGGTAATCTGTTGGCCCAGGTGATCGTGAAGGTCGCGCGCAAGCCTGCGTCTTTCTGCTTCCTGGGCATTCACCAGTTGGCCCAGGACTTTAACGCGCGCCAATTCAGATCTACGACGCTCAGCCACTTCTGAAGTCAAAGCAATGTTTGCAGTCCGCAGATCGGTGGTTCGTTCCTGGACTTTTACTTCGAGATCACCACGAGCGTGTTCGAGTTCGTCCTGCGCAGTTTTGCTGTCGGTGACATCAAGAAACGTCAGCACAATTCCATCAATGCGATCTTCCGAGGTTCGGTATGGCAAAATTCGCATCAGAAACCAATGGCCATTTAAGGTTTGGACTTCCCGCTCCACTTTGTGCAGCGTTTGCATGACTTCATCAATGTCACTTTGCAGATCGCCATACGCCAGTTTGTGAGTTATGTGGAGTAGTGGACGATTAATGTCTGAGGCGATCAGATTGACCGTGTCGCGTGCCCGCGGCGTGAACATCTTGACCCGCAGTCCCCGGTCCAAAAATATGGTGCCAATATCGGTCGAATTTATCAGGTTAGCGAAGTCGTTGTTGGAGTGACTTAACTCCTCGATCTTGATTTCCAACTCCTGGTTAACTGTGGAAAGCTCTTCATTAATCGATTGTAGTTCTTCCTTGCTCGTTTCCAACTCTTCAGTCGATGAACGCAACTCTTCGTTCATGGCCTGAAGTTCTTCATTCGAGGCCCTCAGCTCCTCCTGTTGAATTTCATATTGCTCGACCGTTGCACGCAGCTGTGCCTTTGCGTTCTTTAGTTCTTGTTCCAGTCTGGTTGTGACTGGTTCTGTTGGTTCCACCTGTTCTCTGAGGTTGAGAGTCGGGACGTGGTTCTCGCCTTCGTCAAAGATTACGAGGATAAATCCTCGAGTCCCGTCGTTTGGGCGAAGGACCGGGCGAACGATCAGGCGAATGTTCCTGGAATTACCGTCGTCTGTCTGGACCTGTATTTCGGAGGTCTCGACGTCCTGCTGGTCTTGTATCGATTGATAAAGAGCTGTCCGCAGATCCAGGCGCAACTCTGGCCGGATCAAGGACAGCAAGTTGTTTGACGGTTCGCCACCGCTGACTCGCATATACCGACCAGCACCGTCAGACATGTGAACGATTTCATGTTCTTCATTGACAATCACACTTGGTGGAGAGAACTGTTCCAGCAATCGCTGGTGTAATTCCAGATAAGACAAGCGGTTGATAGCAAGTGCTTCCTGGGGGGTTCTTTGTCTTCCGAGCCACGGGAGCGCGGGGGTTTTAAAGGCAATCTCAGCTAAGGGAAGAATCGCGCGCGTTGGGACTGGCCGGCTTTGAAAGATATGGTTTTCTTTATCAACGATTGAAAACAGATCCGCCGCAGCTTCGGTCCACTCGGATGATCCAAGAAACAGATAAGCTCCTGAATTAAGCGCGAAATGCATTACTTCAAGGGCGCGTGATTGTGCTGTGCGGTTAAGGTAAATGAGCACATTCCGACATGAAATAAGATCGAGATGAGAAAATGGAGGATCCTTGATTAGATTGTGGACGGCGAAAAGAACAAGTTCACGGAGTTCACGACGTATGCGATAACCTTCTGGCTCTCTCAAGAAGAACCGCCTCAGCCTTTCCGGCGAAACGTCGCTTACTTCACCTTCCGAGTAGAAACCTTCGCGAGCCCGTCCAATTGCTTCAGAGTCAAGGTCGGTCGCGAAAATTTGTATTTGAGGGTGGCGACGACTCGACAGCAAGGCTTCACTTAACACCATGGCAATTGAGTAAGCTTCCTCGCCGGTAGCGCAGCCTGCCACCCAGACCCGCAAAAAATCGTTTTCGTCTTTGCGTTCTAGAATAGCAGGAACAATTGTCGCTGCGAGTGCCTCAATAGACTCAGGATCGCGGAAGAAGTTTGTAACGCTGATTAGCAGATCTTTTAGAAGTGCCTTTGGTTCCTGTTTGTCTTCCTGCATAAGACCAGCATAGTCTTGCAGCGAAGAGATTTCTTTGAGACTCATTCGCCGTTCGATACGCCGCAACATCGTGGCTCTTTTGTAATTCAGGAAGTCGTGGCCGGTTTGCGTTCGCAGTTGGGCAAGAACATCGCGCATACCCTGCTCGTCTTCATCTGAAATATCGTGAGGCTCAGCGATCGGCACGGAGCCACGGTGCTGTTCGTAAGAACTAATCCTGGCAGGGATATCCCCAACCGGTAAGACGTAATCAACGAGACCAGTGGCGATTGCATTTTGCGGCATATCGCTGTATTGGGCTTCCAGCGGATCCTGTGCGAAGACAACACCGCCGTATTCCTTCACAGTTTTTAGACCCACAGAACCGTTTGTGCCGGTGCCGGAGAGAATCACGGACACTGCGCGCGAGTCGTTGGCTTTGGCGAGCGTGCGAAAAAAGAGATCAACTGGAGAACGGCGTTCTTCAGCACTGATCACGTTCGTGAGAGCGAGGTGTCCATCATTCATCGCCAGGTTTTGATTAGGCGGGATTACGTAAACATGATTTGGCTCGACTTTGATTCGCCCACGTACCTGGGTTACAGGAAGGGAAGTGGAGGTTTGGAGTACTTCGGCTAACTTACTTTCGTGTTCCGGCGACATGTGCAGAATCACGACGTAAGCGATCCCACTTTGCGCTGAGACTTTGGAAAAAAACTCCTTGAGTGCCTGGATCCCTCCCGCCGAGGCGCCAATTCCTACGACCACCAAGTCGTCTCCGTTATTCGAAGGAGATATTGAGTCAGGTTTTTCTTGGTCTTGATCGGCCGATTTGTCAGCCATTGCCGCTCCTATTGCAAAGTGAGTTTTGAATTCCAGCCAAGGAGGATTATTTAAGGATTGAATTCTTATTCAGTCTAAAGGAAAGAGTTGCTTGAGCCTAATGTATTAAGGCTATGTTTGGCTCGGCG
>DATEXA010000248.1:0-13285 GCA_035257465.1 Pyrinomonadaceae bacterium
TAGCGCTAATGGCTACATTGCCACCAACGCTCACGTTGTCTCAACGACCCACGATGGGGAGGATAAAGCGAAACAGGCGTTGTTCTATCAAATGGTGGAGCAAATCGCGAAACAACTTGGGAAGGATCCGCGCAGCCTAAATGCAAACTTCATAAACGAGCACAGTCAGTTTCAGTCCTTCAAACTCATCCATCATGTCTTCATTCCCGACGGCAGTTCCTTTCCATTCGAGATCAAACAATACGGCGCACCAACCGGCGAAAGTCAGGATCAAGGCAAGGATGTTGCGATCGTAAAAATCGAAGTCAAGAATGCGCCGATTCTGAAGCTCAGCGATTCTGACAAGGTCAAACTTCAAGACCACGTCACTGTGATCGGTTTTCCGGGAGCAGCTGATACTTTCAACTCTGGTCTGCTCGACAGCAAGTCGGCCTTCGAAGCCACTATCAACGACGGGAAAATCTCAGCAAAGAAAACGGCCACGAGCGGAGCGCCAATTCTTCAGACTAATACAGCCGCAACACACGGTAACTCCGGTGGTCCGGTAGTAAACGATGCTAACGAAGTTGTTGGGCTCTTAACTTTCCGTGGCGACACCGTGAATGGACAAGAAGTCTCTGGCTTCTCGTTTGTAGTTCCTTCCAACACGGTGATGGAATACGTTCGGAGTGCTGGAGCGAGCAATGAACACGGCCCCACAGACAAGCTCTATCAAGAAGGGCTGGAGTCGTACTGGGCTCAACATTACTCCGATGCGATTCCAAAATTTGAGGAAGTCAAACGGCTCTTCCCTCAGCACTCGGAAATAGATCGGCTGCTTCAGTCCAGTCAACAAGCTAAATCTGAAGGTAAAGACAAGTCGAGTTTTCCCTTCTGGCTCGTGGCTGTCGTGCTAGTCGTTTTGTTCATAATCGTAGCAATCATACTCATCGTAATCATTGCGGTCTTAATGATGCGACGCCGTAGTAAGAAGAAGAGTGCCGGCGCACCGTCAACGCCTTCAGGTCCAGGCAAGGAAAAACCTGCACCGGCTTATTCACCAACACCGACGCCTGGTTATTCTCCGTCCCCGGCGGCTGTGAAACCTTCTTCGTCCCTAAAGCCGCCGACACCTGCTCCTGCTGCGTACAGTCCGGGGGACCAGGGAATGACGATCGATCTTTCGCGAACTGTGGCCATTACACCTGAGACGGACACGGAACCAATCAAGTACGGTTCGATTAAGTTTGTTTCCGGCGCACTGGCCGGAAAGGAATTTGAGATTAAGCCTGACGGAGAGTTTGTTGGTCGTGACGGCGCTAGTTCACAGGTGGTCATTCCCGATCCACGAATCTCTAAGCGACATTTGTGGATTGGTGTTAGGGAAGGGCGTGTTGTGATTGTCGATCAGGAGTCTCGGAACGGTACGTTCGTCAACGATCCAAAATCGGCGAGGGTCAAAGAGATCTCGCTCAATCCAGGTGACACGGTCATTCTCGGCGAGTCGGATGTTGCGCGTTTTGAATACGTGAACTAGTGCTACAACAAAACTTGTTATCTTCGCACGCTGTGATTTGGATGACGTCCGGAGTGCGAATCAAGCAACGATTCAATAGCCTCTGCAGGCAAAGGTTTACTGAATAGGGAGCCCTGGAACTCCTCACAGTGCTGCAGGTACAGAAATCTCAGTTGTTCTTCAGTCTCCACGCCTTCGGCAATTACTTTTAATCTTAAATTGTGGGCGAGCGTAATGATGGCCATCACTAATGCGGCATCGTCATGATCTGCAGTGACATCGCGAACAAAAGATTTGTCAACCTTCAACGCATCTATCGGGAGTCGCTTCAAAGAAGCGAGCGACGAAAAGCCAGTGCCAAAATCGTCGATCGCAATGTTTACGCCCATAGCCTTTACCCTGCTCAACACGTCCGCAGCTTCGCTCTGCATAATGGAGCTCTCCGTCAATTCCAACTCGAGATATTCCGGCGCGAGGTCGGTTTCATTCAGAATGCGAATCACTGTCTGCGCAAGGTCTTGATCACCCAATTGACGAGCGCTAATGTTCACTCCCACGGAAATAGGAGCAAAGCCCTGGTTCTGCCAGGCCTTATTCTGCAAACAAGCCTCCTTAAGAACCCATTCGCCGATCGGCACAATCAACCCGGTATCTTCGGCGAGTGGAATAAACTCGGCTGGTGAAATCAACCCGAGTTGAGGATGCTGCCAACGCACCAAAGCCTCGACACCTGTAATCGTAAGTGTATCGACCGAGACCTTTGGCTGATAATGGATCAAGAACTCCTTGTTCTGAATCGCGCGACGCAGAGTGGTCTCAAGCGCCAATCTCCGCGATGCCAATTTATGAATGTCGGCAGTGTAAAACTGATAATTTGCACCACCCGATCTCTTGGCTTTGTAGAGTGCGGCGCCGGCGTTTTTCAAAAGAGTTTGGCCGTCATTGCCATCGAGAGGAAACAAGCTGACCCCTACACTAGCGGTCCCAAAAACTTCTTGACCGTTGATATCAAATGAAAACTTCAACAACTGCGATAGCGACCCGATGGTTTCGATGACATCTTTCGTGCTCTCGATTTGAGTCCTCAAAACTGCAAACTCGTCATTTCCAAACCGCGCTACGGTGTCGCTCTCGCTGATGCAACTCTGCAGACGTTGGGCAAATTCACGTAACAGACTATCGCCAGGACCATGACCAAGCGTGTCGTTCACCTTCTTAAATTGATCCAGTGAGATGAAGAGAACGCCCAGGGTCTGATCGGTCGATTTTGCAATGGCGACTGCTTGAGCGAGGCGATCTTCAAATAACGTGCGGTTCGGTAATTGAGTAATCGTATCGTAGTAAGCTAGACGATCTACCTCAGCGCTTCGTTCTTCCAACAGCTGCTCGAGTTCCTCTTTGTACTGCTGTTTTTCTTTGAGGAGAGAGCGGTAAGCAAGAGCGCGCTGAACAGCAGCTTCCACGTGTCGAAGATCGAGAGGCTTCGTAACATAGTCAAACGCTCCAACTCTCATCGCCTCGATGGCGGTTTGAATGTCCTGCTGTCCGCTGATCATGACGACAACCGTATCGGGGACTAGCGAGTGTAATCGCCGTACTAATTCAATGCCGCTCATTCCAACCATGCCGATATCACTAATTACTAGGTCGAAGGCGTCAGCAGAGATGGTCGCCAGTTCCTCTTCGGCTGATCCAACAGCGCGACAGCAATAGTGATCACCAAGTGCGTCGACAAGTAGATTTCGAATCTGCTCGTCGTCATCAATGATGAGCACGGTGGCTTGTTGTTTTTTTAGTGTTGAGGACATATCGAACTTAGATTCGAGCCGCGCTACTAGATTATGCTGACTCGGGGTGTAAAACCAACACGAGAAGGCCGGGGATCACTTTGATCATCTCCGCAGGGAGAATGTCGGAGAAATGCGAGAACCTCAAAGACCCTTGCACATTCCAGGAACCCACGGCTCTTTGAGTGCACGCTCATATGAAGGTTTCACTTCTTTAAGACTCCAGTCCTTTCGCTGCCAGATGGTCCCATCAGCAAACTCCACCCGGTTTATGACTATCTTCTCCTGAGAAGGATTCGACTCCTTGTTCTCTTCACCACCGACATTTATGACGCTGCTCGGATTCGAATGACTGAAACCTTCTAGTTCTTTGTCCTTACCAGGTCGAATGTTTACACCACACAAAAACTGGTGACGTGTGAGACTGGTTGCGTCCCTTGCATCCATGAACTGATATTCCCAAAAGAGAATTTCGACGGCGTTCGCTGCAGTGTTCTGAACTTTGATCCTATAAGCGTAACCGTCAACCTGTTTTGACTGAGGGGTGCGAGCTTCCTGGACACTCTTCTCCATTTGTGCACTGCGGCCATCCAAAGTATCCGCATTCGGATCGCGCACCCCAGCCGGATCATTCGCCCTCACATTGCGAGCAAAATTCTTATTGGCCGGTATCATCGCACTGGCCGGAGGCGTTATGCTTTCTGTGTCTTTCTTTTCGATCGTCCGACGACTACGACTCACTTTAAATGAGACGACGTCAACAGGAGACTTTTCCGGAGGTACGGTTTGTTGAGGAAAGGCAACTAGAAGGAGAAGCGGAAGGAGCAAAAGGATTTTCATAATTCACCCTCGCTGACCAAATTACTGTTGTGACTAAATGTGCGCCTCTTAAGGCCGTATGGACAAGTTCAACACTTATCCATTTCAAGGCATCACTCAGACCCCAAAGCGAAGTTGTTAGAAATTGGAGCGGGCGCTGAATTCGAACCCGCCCTTGCACGTGTGCGCCTAGTGCGACGTATACACAAACATTAACATTTGGGGCGAGTTCCAGCCATCAGGGAGGGCGTCTGTTACGGAAACATCCTCAACGCCGAAAGCGTCAAAGGCTTCATTGTATCGACTGAGTATCGTGGCAGATTTGGACCCTAGATATTTCCCTGCACCTCTTCGGTATTACGACGAACGACAGCCCTCGCGGCATCGCTTGATGTATGAAGGACTCAGTTAGTTCCATTCTCAACTCTCCACGGATTACGCGCCGGTGTTAGCCCGAGTTTAACTGCCATCTTCACCCAAGTCGGCGAGCGAGTCGGCCTTCATTTTTTGCATGGCCTTACCTCGGTGAGCTTTCACCGTTATCTCGCTGATGCCCAGTTTTAGTCCGACCTGTTTATTCAACTTGCCACTCACAATCAGCTTCATGACTTCACGTTCGCGAGGTGTTAACGATCCGTAACATTCGCGCAGGAGTTCCATTTCGGCTTTCTCACCAAGTGCAGCTGAGCTGCGTTCGATCGCATGACGTATGGCGCTCAACAAAGCGTCGTCATCGATTGGCTTCGTTAAGAACTCTATAGCTCCGGCTTTCATGGCTTGGACCGTCATCGGAATGTCACCATGACCTGTGATGAAGATGATTGGCATGTCGATATGATCGGCCGCGATGAGTTTCTGTAGATCGAGACCACTGAGATCCGGCAGAGAAACGTCAAGCACCAGGCAGCTCGGAGCAAGCGGGCGTGGACGAGCGAGAAATTCTTCAGCGGTGGCAAACGTTTCAGGTTGCCAGCCAACAAAGCGGATCAGCGATTCCAGTGATTCCCGAATGGAGATGTCGTCATCAACAACGAAGACGATTGGCGGGGCATCCGAGTTAAGTGAACCAGATTCGGGACTCTGTGCACCCGCTGAATTCATACATAGCTCCAGTGCATAATTGTCAGACGCTTCGGCTCACCCAAGTGCGGAATTGATCGCGTCAAGCAGAGCCGTATCGCTGAATGGCTTAAACAGGCACTCGGCCCCACCATCCGCCAGCAGACGAGGACGGATTTCTACGTCTCTGTGGGCAGTAATGAAAACGATCGGAATCGCCTGCTGGCGAAGCTTTAACTCTCGCTGAAGGTCCGGTCCTGACATGCCGGGCATAGTGACATCGAGAACCAGGCAATTCGTCAGGTCTACAAAACTAGATGACAGAAACTCTTCCGCGGACGAGAACGCCTGGACCAGAAACCCGCACTCCCGCAGTAAGTCGGGTAACGACTCACGCACAGACTCATCATCATCAACTACCGAAATGAGCTTACGTTCTATCATCCGCGTTCCTCATAGCACGACCTCCACTCGCTCAACTTCGCATGGAATTGAAAAAGAAAATCTTGCTCCCGGACCATCATTCGGAGCCGCCCATAAACGGCCACCTCACTACGGCGCAGTTCCTCCTCGACGAGCTTTCTGGACGTCACATCCGCAGTGAATCCGACCATGCGAACTGGCTGGTCCTGATCATCGAAAAACATCTGTCCATTGGCCGCCAGCCAATGAGTGGATCCGTCGGGCTGGTGCCGAACGAACTCAGCCTAGTCGCTTTCCGGACAATCTTCGACAAAATACGATGCACCGTCCTACCGCGAATGTCCATCATACTTTGGTGTCGGTTTTGTGGCCGTTCGGCAGTATCCCGACTGGTAAGGAGGGCACAACAGATTCGGGTCCCGGCTCTTACTCACGTTCGGGCTACGCGTTGCAAACCAATAGTCTATCCCCGAACTGGCAGGCTCATGCTCGTTAGACTTTGCACAAAAGTCCGAAATCCCACGCACGGAAGTGCGGGATTGTTTCAGATCCGACCTACTAAGAAGCGAGGTGTGAAGAGTATCCGAATCCCCACCAACGGCAGTTGGTGGATTGTCGGGTGATCCAACTATCGTATCGTCACCAGGGCCACCGAGAATGGTTGCGTGCGTCCACCATACTAACTGATGCGCACCTCCTTCTCTCCGTACCATCGTCATCGCTTGTCAGCTGCGATCCCCATCTGGGGCGCTGGGCCGCGGCAACGACGCAGCCACTCTTTCCGCAACCAGTAGCAATAGACTATATTGTTTTGCCCGCGGCTCAGTCATAACGTCCGTGGGGCATGAGTTCTAAAAACACCAAAGCTCTTAATATCGGTCTGAATAGAAGCTATGAAGCGAACGAAGCTCGGGCGCACATTATTGTTTTTAATCTCGCTTCTAAGCGTCTACCTTGTAATACTTGTCGTGCTTGAGCCTCACACACAAAGCGCAGGCATCGCCAACCAGGACAAATCACAACAAGAGCTCACGTTCGATAAAGTCGTCCAGCCTTTTTTCGCTAATCATTGCTATGTATGTCACAACAAGGAACGGAGGACTGCTAATCTGGATCTCAGCGCCTTCGATACTGCGGCTTCACTCGCCAGTAATCGAGCGACCCTAAAGCGCATTCTGGAAAAGCTTAGCGCGGGTAAGATGCCTCCGCCCGAAATGCTCCCGCCAAAACCTGAGGAGATAGTTCCTGTTACCGAATGGCTCGCACATCAACTCGGTGCGACACCTGAAACGAACAATGATTCTGGCGGTGCAGCCAAGTCAGCAGAGACTAGTTCGGGTCGGGTAACTGTGCGCCGCCTTAACCGAGTCGAGTACGACAACACGGTGCGTGATCTCCTCGGCATCGATCGTCATGCCTCAGATGACTTTCCCCAGGACGATTCCGGATATGGCTTTGACAATATTGGCGCTGTGTTATCGCTTTCACCTGTGTTGATGGAAAAGTATTTGGCCGCAGCGGAAAAGATTTCGCGGACAGCAATCTTCGGCATCGAGCCGATGAAGCCGACTCTCGTGCGCCTGCGGTCAGGTGAGCGAAACCAAAAGCCCCAGTTGACACCGTTGACTGAGTACGATGCTACCGGTTTGAGCATGCCGAACTCGTTTCACACAACTTACCGGTTTCCCGTAAACGGTGATTATGTACTTCGAGTCAACCTGGCCGGGGAGCGTCCTCCAGGATCGGATGCGCTACAACTCGCTCTGTGGATTGATGGAAAGCGGAATCAGGAGATACAAGTTGATCCCGCAACTCTTGCTTCCTTTGCGACCGCATCGGAACCTCAACAACTTTGGGGAGTCAAAGCAGAGTTTAAGGTAACTCTACCAGCCGGCGATCACTGGGTTGCGGTCACCATTCCATATCTCTACGAAGGTTTACCAGCGAGTTACAACGGTCCGAATCCATCCAAGCGCCCCGTTCCACCGCCTCTCACCTTCAAGCCACCGCGGGACGCTACGCCACAGGAAATTCAAGAACGCCGAAACCAGTTTGAAAAGAAGCAGTCTGAAAAGATTCCTGCAAATAGTGCACGCATCGGATCGGTCGAGTTGGGTGGCCCATATGCTGCAGCCAAGGGACCCTCAATTGAGAGCCAAAAGAAGATCTACACTTGCGGACACTTGAATGGTCATCACGAAAAGAGTTGTGCTCGTGTCATCATTCAGCATCTGGCGCATCGTGCATATCGTCGCCCAGTTACAACGACCGAAATAACACAATTGACGAATTTGATCTCGCAAGTGCAAAAGGACAATGGATCGTTTGAAGATGGACTTGCAGTGGCCATCCAGGCGATGTTGCTTTCGCCTCACTTTCTTTTTCGTATTGAATCGCAGCCACCCCCGTCTAGATCTTCCCGATCTTCCAAATCGACACCTTCACTTTCGCAACACGAATTGGCATCGCGACTCTCCTATTTTCTCTGGAGCAGCATGCCGGACGATGACCTGCTGAAAGCGGCCGATCGCGGCAGGTTGGCGCGACCCGAAACACTTGCAGCCCAGGTACGCCGAATGTTGCTCGATCCAAAGGCAGACGCGCTGATTGATAACTTCGGCGGTCAATGGTTGCAAGTACGCAAGCTCGAATCAGTCAAACCCGATCACAAGAAATTTCCCGACTTCGACGAGTATCTGCGTTTGTCGATGGCGCAAGAAACCAAGATGTTTTTTGAGAGTATCCTTCGCGAAGATCGCAGCGTTCTCGACTTCATCGATGCCGACTACTCCTATCTGAATGAACGTCTGGCGCGCTTCTATGGTGTAGCTGACGTACAGGGTCCGGAGTTTCGCAAGGTCTTGTTTGCTCACGATGCACAACGCGGCGGGCTGTTAACTCAAGCGAGCGTGTTGACAATCTCCTCGTACGCAAACCGCACTTCACCGGTGCTGCGAGGCAAGTGGGTGTTGGAAAATTTTGTGGGCGCTCCACCACCTCCGCCTCCGCCTGATGTTCCCAATCTTGACGAAGCCAAGATCGGAACAACATCATCAATGCGCGAGCAACTGGAGCAACACCGAAAGAACGCAACCTGCGCATCATGTCATGCCCGCATGGATCCTTTGGGATTTGGGTTGGAAAACTTCGACGCCGTCGGGGCCTGGCGCACTAAGGATGGAGAGTTTCCGATCAATGCTGTGGGAACATTGCCTGACGGACGGTCATTTACTGGTCCACAGGGGCTGAAATCGATTCTGAAAGCACAGCCCGATGCATTCACAGAATGCCTGACTCGGAAGATGCTGATCTATGCGTTGGGTAGAGGGCTTGAAACTTCTGACGACGCGGCTGTTAAAGAAATCGTCAGGAAGGTAGCTGCTGACAATTACCGCATCTCGAGTCTGATTCTCGGTATAGTCAATAGCGAACCATTTCAGAAGCCTAGAGGGGAGAGTTCACAATGATCATTACTCGGAAGCGATTGCCGAGGCGAACGTTTCTGCGTGGCCTGGGGACAGTGCTTTCCATTCCAATGCTGGATGCGATGGTTCCGGCGCTCGGGCGTGGCCGTGCTTTCGACTTGAAAGCACCGACCCGAATGGCTTTTGTGTATGTGCCAAACGGCATTGTAATGAAAGACTGGACGCCAAGCACTACAGGCCAAGATTATCAGTTCACGCGGATTCTCAAACCGCTCGAGGCTCTTCGGAAGGACATTTACGTTCTTTCAAATCTGGACTCTCATACCGGCAACGCATTGGGAGACGGACCTGGAGACCACGCTCGCGCCGGTGCTTCCTTCCTTACCGGCATTCATTGTCGCAAAACCGCCGGCGCCGATATTCGCGGAGGAGTCTCTGTCGATCAAGTGGCTGCAAATAGGTTTGCAGGCATCACGCGGTTTCCTTCTCTCGAACTTGGTTGCGAAGATTCACGCACCGTTGGTGACTGTGATTCCGGCTACAGTTGCGCATATACAAACAGCCTCTCATGGCGTACACCGCAGACTCCCATGCCACCCGAGGTAAATCCTCGTGCGGCCTTCGAGCGCTTGTTCGGGACCGCTGAAGATCTCAGTCTTGATTCCCAAACTCGGGCACGGCGCCTGAAGTATCGAAAGAGCATCCTGGACTTAGTGAGAGTAGATACTCAAAGTCTTGTTAGGACTCTTGGCCCAGGCGATCGGCGCAAGATGGATGAGTATCTTTTCTCGGTCCGCGAGGTCGAGCAACGAATCGAGAGCGCCGAGAAAGACACGCGTACGACTGCGCCTGGAATCGATAAACCAACCGGAATACCTTTCGAATTCCCTCAATACGTACAGCTGATGTGCGACTTACTGCTCCTGGCGTTTCAGTCCGATCTCACTCGCGTGGGCACGCTCGTGATTGGACGGGAGGGAAGCAATCGAGTCTACCCGGAGATTGGTATAAGCGATCCACATCATCCACTCACGCATCACCGCAACAATCCAGAGTGGATTGAAAAAGTCACTCGCATAAACACACTCCACACAGAATTGTTTGCCTATCTCTTAGAGCGGCTCAAATCCACAACTGAGAGCGACGGGACGCTATTGGACCACTCTATGCTCGTTTACGGTAGTGGGATAGCTGACGGCAATAAACATACTCACGAAGCATTGCCTGTCTTACTTGCCGGCCGTGGTGCCGGCAGCTTGAAACCCGGCAGGCATGTGATTGCACCGGCGAGCACTCCCATTACAAACCTGTACCTCTCACTTTTGGATCGCATGGGTGTGCATCAGGAACAGTTGGGCGACAGCACCGGTCAACTAGATCTGATCTGAATGTACTGGCAGTTCTCCTTTCCTGGCGTCGGTCGAAGAACCAAGCGCAACACGAACCATAGTGGCAACGTGGTCAGTACCATAGCGCGGATAGCAGGTGGGTCAGAACTCCGAATTGAAGATAAACCACCAAGACACAAAGGCACAAAACACGAATTGAAGAAATACTTCTACAATATAAGTTTGTGACTTCGTGTCTTGGTGACTTGGTGACTTGGTGGTTAATCTTTTCAGTCCCAACTTTTGGCACACTTTCGGTAGCGCATGGGTCGAAAGCAGATACAAGAGTTACGGAATAGATACCACGATGCCAGAGCAATGGGCGAACCCATGCGCCACCGCACTATGGTGCTGACTACGTTGCCAGTGTGGTTTGTTGGGCTTCCAAGATGAATTCGCGAATTAGAACCATGAAACTCGAATCGATAAAAACGCCTGCCCTTGTTCTCGACATTGCAAGAGTTAAGCGGAACGCTCAACGCATGAGTCAACGCATCAAACAATTCGGCGCCGATCTCCGACCGCATGTGAAGACTCACAAGTGTCTTGAGGTAGCCCGCCTCCAAACCGAAGGTCATTCAGGTGCCGTCACTGTTTCTACACTCGCTGAAGCGCGTGCATTCTCAGCGCACGGATTCTCAAAAATCACCTACGCGATCCCGATCGAACCTGGCAAGTTTGATGAAGCAATCGAAATCTCGAGGGAGTGTGAACTCTCACTGATAACTGACGATACGGACGTACCCAAACAACTCAACACAGCAGCCAGGAGACAGAACGTCAACTTGAATCTGTTCCTAAAAGTTGATTGTGGCTATCACAGATGCGGAGTCGAACCAACAACCAGAGAAGCACTTGAGATTCCACGCCAGATAGCCGACGCGTCGAACCTGCGTTTCGCAGGAATTCTTACCCACGCCGGCCACAGTTATCACTGTCAGTCAAAAACTGAACTGCTGGAGTTAGCCAAACACGAACGTGACTTAATGAGAGACTTCGCCGATACCCTCAGGAAAGATGTAGGCGACGTGCCAATAGTTAGTATCGGTTCAACGCCAACCATTACAAGCATCGATCATCTCGATGGGGTCAACGAAGTGCGACCTGGCAATTACATTTTCTTTGATGCATTTCAGGCAACGCTGGGAAGTTGCTCTTTCGACGATTGTGCGCTTACCGTTCTCGCCGCCGTGGACCATCGCGATGCAACTCGTCAAAAAGTGATCATCGATGCTGGAGCTGTTGCTTTATCTAAGGACCGCGGTCCGGTAGATATCAATCCGAAATGCGGCTACGGACGAGTACTGGATCTTGAAGGTAATGATCTAAACGTTACAGTAAGGGAAATGTCTCAAGAACACGGAGTCTTATTTGTGGAAGATCCCAGGCTTTTCGACCATTTGAAAGTCGGGACACGAGTTAGAGTTTTAGCTAACCACTCCTGTCTAACGGCAGCCCAACATTCCTATTACAACGTGCTCGATGGTGAGAGTGTTGTGGATCAATGGAAGATCCATTCAGGCTGGTAATTTTTGAGTCCGCACTCGCTAAGGAGCCTCTTGCAAAATTAACTTCTCATTCTCCACAAGCTTCAGCTTGGGGTTAAGGGCGGCTCGGAAAGTAGTTAACCGTTTCAACGGTTTAGATAGAAACTCTCGAATCTTCGGAAACCGTTAAAACGGTTCGAAGATTGCCGTGTGCTTGAACTCCAAGCTGAAGCTTGGAGAGAATGAGACGTTGACTTTTTTTTCAATAGACTCTGCAGGTAATAGGAAATCTGCTTGTCGCTCTTGTTCATCACCACTGAAACCTTGCCATTAGGATTCATGAAATTGCTTACAGGATGAGGAGGCTCAATGAGAGAAGCGGTAACGTACGCCATCAGTTTGGTGTTTGCCGGAGCGGCAGCCATAGCTCTTGCCCAGGTCCCTTCGCGACAACCGGAGCAAGACGCAAACCGCACTGGACAGTCGACGCCGGCACCAAGTCCAAACCCGGATTCTCAATACCGGCTAGGCCCCGACTCGCTGCCGCAGGAAGGCGTACCAAAGGGTGAGATCCGTGGGCCATACACGCTCCCAAGCAATGCTTATCCCGGAACTCAGCACACGTATTGGGTCTACGTGCCGGCTCAATACGATCCGAAGGTTCCGACTGCCCTGATGGTTTATCAGGACGGTCAAGCCTTCAAAAACGAGAACGGAGATATACGAGCCCAGAACGTGATGGATAATCTGATCTACCGGCGCGAGATTCCGGTAATGATCGGCGTGTTCATCAATCCGGGTCGTACGCCTGAGCAGCCTGAGCCTAACTCGAAGGAGTGGGGCGACAAAACCACGAACCGGCCTACCGAATACAACACTCTCGATGACAAGTACGCCCGGGTGATCACCGAAGAACTAATGCCCGTGCTCTACAAGGAATACAACATTTCAAAGGATCCGGAGCAGCATGGCATCGGTGGATCGAGTTCAGGAGCAATCGCCGCCTTTACCGTCGCCTGGGAGCGGCCCAACCAATTTCGGAAGGTGTTAAGTAACGTGGGGAGTTTCACCAATATTCGGGGTGGTCATGCATATGCGGAACGGGTATTGGCAAGCGAGAAGAAACCGATTCGCATATTCCTGTGCGATGGCCGAAATGATAATCGAGGCATCCGCAACAATGTCTATGACGAGAAGTGGGATTGGTTTTTACAGAATGTACGACTGATGAAAGCTCTCACCCAGAAGGGTTACGACGTGAACTACTCGTGGGGCATGAATAAGCACGGGCAGAAGTTCGGCGGCGCAATTATGCCGGAGATGATGCGCTGGTTGTGGCGCGATGGACCAGTGACAACCGATCCAAACGACACGACAGAGCGGTCGTTCCGCCAACCAGCCG
>DATEXA010000249.1:0-1830 GCA_035257465.1 Pyrinomonadaceae bacterium
AGTAGCCCATCTCTCAAATCCTACGCTATGCTCGTTATTCATCACTCGACAAAGGACGTCTCATGGTAACCGAAACTCCGAAAGAGGAAGTCGCAAATTCAAATCCGCTGGCAAACGCTCGCATCGCCTTCATCGGACTTGGTGTCATGGCTGAAGCGATTGCTGCTGGTCTACTACGAAAAGGTCTCGTCAAACCCGAACAACTCGTAGGAAGTCATCCAAGATCCGCACGCAGAGAGGAGCTCTATACCAAACACGGCATCGAGATGTTTGAGGAGAATCGCGATGCAGTCGTTGCTGCTTATCCGGGTAATTCGATCTCTGGTTCATTGGTGATTCTGGGAATTAAGCCGCAAAGACTCACGAACGTACTCGACGAACTAAAGGGTTCGATCCATCAGGATCAGGTGGTCGTTTCTATCGTCGCCGGCGCGAAGATCGAAACAATAGCTGACGAGTTGCTCCACGCTGCGGTAGTTCGCACGATGCCAAATACCCCGGCACAGATTGGAGAAGGCGTGACAGCCTGGACATCAAGCAGTGCAGTCAACGAACTTCAGGAACAGCAAGTGTGCGCGATGCTTGAAGCCCTGGGAAAGACGGTCCGTGTTGAAAACGAACGACAGATCGACATGGCAACTGCATTGAGTGCTACCGGCCCAACCTATATCTTTCTCGTCATGGAAGCGTTGATCGATGCTGGTGTACACATGGGATTCTCGCGACATGTGTCGCAGGAGTTAGTGCAACAGATGATTCTTGGTTCGGTACTTTTTGCGAGAGAATCGCATAAACATCCCGCTGAACTACGCAACATGGTGACGTCGCCAGGCGGAACTTCCGCTGAAGCAATTTATCAGATGGAAAAAGGCAGCTTGCGAACGGTGTTGTCTAAAGCAGTTTGGGCCGCGTTTCAAAGGGCGGAGGCGTTGGGCGGGAAGGGGAAGGAAGACAGATAGATTTCAGATCTCAGATCTCAGATCTCAGATTTACGGCCCTTTGAGATCTGAGATCTTTGAGATCTGAGATCACTCGAAAGTTCCCGCCACAAACTGCTATGCCACGGTGTTACCTCGATGAAGCCTTGGAGGTAACCATGAAGTTAGTACTAGTCGCAATCGCAACACTCGTGTCACTGTCGTTGGGTGGCGGACCATTCAATCCAAACCCTTTGAATACGAGCCTTCTCGCCTTGTCTGACTCGACGCCTCAGTCGAATCAACAAACCCCTGAGATACCGCCCGATGTTCGAGCGCAGATTGAAAAGCTAACCTCCACCAGTGCAATTGACCGTGCCGAGGCGGCTTGCCGGCTTGGTGAACTCAAGGCGACCCAGGCGATTCCCGCCTTAATAAAACTGCTTGGCGACGACAATGAAGTGACGCAGCCAGTCTGTGGCGAGAAACACAGGTGGGGCGACAGTCAGCTTTCGAAAACCACACCGGGTGAGATGGCTGCGGTCTCGTTATCAAGGATGGGGCGTCAAGCAGTGGAACCTTTAATCGGTGCGTTGAAGTCGGACGTGTGGCAAGCGCGGGCGAATTCTGCTTTTGCGTTAGGACTGCTACGTGACGATCGAAATGTCGAACCGTTGATTACCGCGACAAGGGATTCGTACTGGCAGGTTCGCTCGCGGGCAGTATGGTCGTTGGGCCTCGTCGGAGACTACCGGGCAGTTGAACCTTTGACACTCGCACTGAAGGACGGTGAAGAAAAAGTGCGCTCGCAAGCTGCTTGGGCGTTAGGGCTGAAAGGTGATGAGCGGTCCATCGAAAGTTTGATAGCCGCATTGAACGACTCCAGTCCGGACGTTCAATCACAAGCTGCATG
>DATEXA010000250.1:0-14748 GCA_035257465.1 Pyrinomonadaceae bacterium
ATCATGATTAAAAAGGTCGAGGCCCTCGGCCGGCGTGCTTTCAGCGCTAAGGTTTCAGTAATTGACCGGCACGGGATGAAGAAACTGACGCGCGAATTAGTTGAGAAATGGGGCGGCATCGACATTCTTGTCAACAATGCAGCGATTAACCGTGGCGACAATTTCGCGACGACGACTGATCGCGCCTGGGATGAAGTTATTCATACAAATGTTGACAGCCTTTTTGCCGTAACCAAACCCATTTACAAGCAAATGATCCGTCAGCGGAAGGGAAGTATTCTCAATATCACGTCAATTGGCGCGATGCGCGCGCTTCCAACCGCCGTCCACTATGCAACATCGAAGGCGGCCATGATTGGTTTCACGAAATGTCTTTCTCGAGAAGCCGGAACCTTTAATGTGCAAGTAAACGCGATCGCTGCGGGGATATTTGATACTGACTTGGCTCAGGCGCTTCCGGAGCGTCTTCTTCAGATGCACGACTTCTGGGTTTCTGCCGGTCGCCTCGGCCGACCGGAAGAACTGGCAGAATATGCAGCTTTCATGGTGAGCGACCGTAACAGCTTCATGAATGGTGAAGTCGTGATTGTGGATGGAGGCGGAGTTACTTAGTCAACTCGCTAAGTATTTTTGTGTTCTTCAAGTTCTTTCAGGCGTCGCTCAAGTTCTCTCACAGTCCGCTGCATTTCACCCAAACGACGAAAAGCTGCAGTCGATCTAAGCCAGTCTCGGTTATCAAATGCTGGGATTCCCGAGATAACTTTACCTGGCGGAATGTCGTGACTGGTTGCGCTCTTCGCTGTCAGTACGGCGTCGTCGCCAATCGTCAGATGACCTGCCACACCCGCCTGACCTGCGAGAATGACACGACTGCCAATGTGAGAACTTCCCGCAAGACCAACCTGAGCACAAAGTAACGAATCTTCGCCGACAGTGCAGGAGTGACCAATCTGGACCAGATTATCGAGCTTTGATCCACGCCCGATCCGACTTTCACCAACAGAAGCCCGATCAATCGTTGTACCTGCTCCGACCTCGACATCATCCTCGAGAACGACGCGACCTGCCTGGGGAATTTTGAGCCAGTGCTTTTCTTCGTCCTTCGCGTAACCAAAACCGTCGCACCCGATGACTGCATTGTTATGGATGACAACCCGCTGGCCTATGAGTGTTCTCTCACGCACAGCTACGCCGGAGTGAATCACTGAATCTTTCCCAATGGTTACGTCTTCATAAATCGTGACGTTAGGATGAATACACACGCCTTCGGCAATCTCTACATTTGGACCAATCACGACTGATGCAGCAATAGAGACACCTTTTGCAACTCTCGCTGACGGATCGATCACCGCCGTAGGATGAATGAACGGCGCGGCGGTTTTCTCCGGATAAAAAATTCGTAATGCGCGTGTATAAGCCAGGTAAGGATCCTTCACACGTAGGATCGAAATGCGCTTTTCAGTTTTCACGTCTTCTGAGAGGTAGATAGCAGATGCGCTGGTTGTGTTTACTCTAGGCGTGTATTTCGGATTGGCGAGAAATGTGATGTGACCTTCACTAGCTTCATCCAGTCCTGCGGCACCTGTGATATCAACGTCGATACCTTCAACTCGAGCGCCGGTTTGATCGGCGAGTTCTGAAAGCTTCATGAGGCGAGTTTAGCGCATCAAAAGTGTCTTGCGCCACGCCCTACATCATTGAAACCGGATCGATTTCGAGATTGATTGAACGAAGGTTTGTTCCACGTTCCGACATCGCCTTCAGTGCTACATCTGCGACTGCTCGTAACCCGCGACGACTTCTGGACTTTATCAGTAACTGAAATCGGTGTTCGCCTTTCAGGCGCGCAAGCGGGGCGGGTGCTGGTCCCAGGATTCGGGCAATACGTGATTGATTTGCTGCGTCGAGTTGTTTGCGCAGTTCCAGAGCGTCTGTGCGAACCTTTGCGAGATCAGGGCCATGCACGAGGAGACTGGCTATTGCGATGAATGGCGGATACGAATGGTTTTGCCGGTAACGAATTTCCTCTTGATAGAAGGCTTCATAGTCCTGTGCGCACGCATGTCGAAGAGCGTAATGGTGCGGATGATAGGTTTGTATCAGTACCTTGCCTGGCCGATCTCCTCGGCCTGCGCGTCCCGCAACCTGAGTTATCAGTTGGAACGTACGCTCGGCGGCCCGAAAGTCAGGAAGAGCGAGCCCGGCATCTACACTCACTACACCCACGAGCGTGACGTTCGGGAAATCATGGCCCTTAGCTAACATCTGCGTGCCAACGAGTGTATCGATGTTCCCCTCACTGAAATCCTTCAAAGATTTTTCAAAGCGTCGCCGGTTCGCCGTTGTGTCGCGATCTATGCGTGCAACTCTCAAATCGGGAAACTCCGTCTTCAGCATTTCCTCAAGCTGTTGAGTGCCTTCGCCAACGTATTGGATGTAGTTCTTTCCGCAATTGGGACAGACGGAAAGTACCGGTTCGCGATGGTTGCAATAATGACAAATCATCACTCGCTCATCGCGATGATAGGTAAGCGTGACGTCGCAGTTTGGACACTGAACGCTTTCACCGCATGAACGACAAAGCGCAAAGCTCGAATAACCTCTACGGTTGAGCAGGATAATCGATTGTTCTTTTCGGTCAAGTGTTTGCTGAATAGCTTCGAGTAGTTCATCAGAAAACACGCGAGGTTTGCCGTGACGAGTGAAAACGTTTCGCATATCAACGATGGACGCGGAAGCCATCGGCCTGGCACCGACACGTTCAGGCAAACTCAGGTATTTGTACTTCCCGTTCCTGGCGTTTTGAAATGATTCCAAGGATGGAGTCGCTGAACCGAGCAGAACTATTGCTGACTCTTTTTGAGCACGCACGATAGCGGCGTCTCGGCCACTGTAGTAAGGCGAGTCTTGCTGGCGATAACTAGCCTCATGCTCTTCGTCAATCACGATTAAACCCAGGTCCCTGACTGGCGCGAACACTGCCGAGCGAGTGCCAATAACAATCCTTGCGTCTCCGTTCTTCACACGAGTCCACTCGTCAAAACGCTCGCCTCGCTGTAACGACGAGTGGAAGATTGCGACATCCTCACCGAAGCTTTGTCGCAATCGACGCGAGAAGACGGGTGTCAAGGCAATTTCCGGCACCAACATCATTGCGGATTTACCGCAGTCGAGGGCGGTCTGCATTGCGCGGATGTAGACTTCGGTCTTGCCGCTTCCAGTTACGCCATGAAGCAAAAAGGCAGCATACAATCCCTTCTCAAGCGCTGCTTCGACATCGTCTAGAACAGCTTGCTGAGACTGCGTGAGAACGTGGTTCGTCGCTGGTTCGTCTATCGCACCATCGAACGGATCGCGACGAACGGCCTGAACGGAAACAGTCAACAGGCGCTTTCGTTGTAACGTGGCTACCGTGGCTGCTGCGACGTTGGCCTCTTTTAGAAGTGCTTGAAGAGGCAGTACGCGTCCGTTGTCCAAAGCAATGATGACTCGTTGCTGAGCAGCGGTCAGCTTCTGATTAACGGTCTCAGGCAGAGGACTATTCAAACTGGCAAATCGCACGAGCTTAGGTTTCACAAACGAAGAACTTTGACTCTGCGTGCGTTCAATGAAATCGCTTTCCTCGAGCTCTCGAAGTGCTTTTGCCAGTTCTCTTGCGTTTCCCAGATCAGCCAGTGAATCCCTTTTTGAGAAACCAGTCTCTGATAATCGCGTCAGGATCTTTGTCGCCAGCGTTTGTTGATTTATGGGTTGAGTTTTTCCGCTTTCGGTAAGACGAATCGTTTCCTGGATGTCAGGGCTAATGCCCGGTGGAAGCGCAGACTTAATTACTTCGCCTAAGGGTGACGCATAGTACTCGGCGACCCAACGAGTGATTTCGAGTATCTCCGGTGTACAGATCGGGACGGCATCGATTACGCGATCCGCATCCTTGATTTCAGCATCGACGAGACCTAATTCCGTTGGAAGGTCAGTAAGTACGCCGACGATGTATCCTGTCACCATGGTTCTTCCAAGTGGTACAAGGATGCGTTCGCCCGGCTGTGCATCCGATGCGTCTGCGGGTAAGCGGTAGATAAAGGTTTTGGAGACGTGTAACGGAACCGCTACTTCGGCGTACAAAGGAGCTGATGAACTTGTGGCCGGTGCTACAGCGATGTGTGTTGCAGATTCCAAATCTTTAGACACTGATGAGAGGTTAACGCAATTTCATCGGGCGCGAACAGCTAACTACTTAGCTTTGGCTTTGCTGTCGAGATAGTCGCGGACCTTCTTCAAGTCTTCCCAGGTCTCACGCTTCTTTGAAGGATCGCGGAGCAGATAGGCCGGATGAAAAGTCGGCATTACCTTGATGCCTTTGTAGTCCTGAAAGGCGCCACGCAATTTGGTTATACCTTCGCGAGTATCAAGCAGGTTCTTCATCGCAGTGTTGCCCAGAACGACGATAACTTCGGGCTGCGCGGCCGCGATCTCACGAAGTAGAAATGGTTTGCACATTGAAGCTTCTTCAGGTGTTGGTGCACGGTTTCCTGGAGGTCTGCAACGATTGACGTTACCAATCAATACTTCCTCTCGTTTCAACCCGATTGCCTCGATGATTTTGGTTAGTAGCTGCCCAGCGCGTCCGACAAAGGGTCGTGCTTGAATGTCCTCGTCCGCACCGGGCGCTTCGCCCACAAACATCAAACGTGCTTGTCTGTTTCCCTCAGTATGAACAATTGTTGTTCGATCGCGGTGTAGTGGACATCTTGTGCAATCGCCGATTTCTAAATGAATCTGCTCGAATGTTTCTTTCGAAACTTCGAGCTTTTCGGGTGGAGGTCCTATGTCGCCAAACAAACTGTCCACCGTCGAATTGACCGTTTGGACTGACGCCGCGCGCTTTGTCGGTTCCTGTTTCCCCGTTATCGCTTGCGGGATTGGAGACCCTTGAACTGGTTTGGGTATTGAATCCTGAATTACAGGCAGCTGGATTCCATCAACTCCAAGCGTTTGTAGATGAAGTAATTGTTTTTTCGTTTCGGTGATTAGGTCGAGGAGATCAGGAGAATCCATCGTGATTTACGCTCAGGTAGATTTACGAAATCGAGGTTGTTCGTGACGCTGCTTTGTCGGATCGAAGTCGGACAATCATGTCCAGGACGTGATTCGCTATATCAGCCTTCGACATCAGGGGTAACTCAATAACGTTACCATTCGAGCGTGTGAGAATCTTAATCGCATTCGTGTCCGAGTCAAATCCAGCGCCGCTTTGGGTGATGTCGTTTGCAACGATTGCATCGAGGTTCTTTGTCAGCAGTTTCAGCTGTGCATTTTGTAATAGGTTTTCCGACTCTGCTGCAAATCCGACAACAACTGTCCCTTCCTTCCGTGCTGCTGCGACCTGGGAAAGGATATCAGGCGTGCGTTCCAGTTCGAGCGTGAGCGACTCATTACGCTTCTTGATTTTCTGATCAGCTCGTTGTGATGGTCGGTAATCTGCGACCGCTGCAGCACCAATAAAAACAGTTGCTCGTTCAAGCTCAGTAGCTACTGCACGGGCCATCTCGTCCGCGGTCGTTACTCGAACCACATGGATTCCTGAGGGTTGAGGAACTGTTGTAAAGCCAGCGATCGCTATGACGTCGGCACCGCGTTGCTGTGCAGCCGCAGCGAGCGCGAACCCCATCTTGCCTGATGAACGGTTTGAAATGAATCTGACTGGATCTATTTCCTCGCGCGTCGCTCCGACAGTTATTAGAATTCTTTCTCCGCGCAGATCAGATTTTTGAGATCGCGCCAAGATCTCCAAGGTCGCCGCAACGATGCGTTCGGGCTCACTTAGCCGACCGGGACCAATAGTCCCACACGCCATTTCTCCAGCGTCAGGCTCAATGAGATGGACTCCATCAGCTTTCAATTGTTTAAGATTGCGTTGTGTTGCTGGATGCTCCAACATTACCGTATTCATCGCGGGCGCAACGAGTATTGGTGCAGTGCACGCGAGATATGTCGAAGTTAAAAAGTCATCAGCGATTCCGTTTGCAAACTTGCCGATGATGTTTGCTGTTGCTGGCGCGACGACGAGGAGGTCGATAGTCTGAGAGAACGTGATGTGAGCAATCGGGTCGGGGTTATTGGGAGAGTAATCATCGACTATGACGTGTTCGCCGGAAAGGGCGCGAAAGGTAAGTGGCTGAACGAACTCGCAAGCGCGACGAGTCATAGCGACTCTTACGTGGCAGCCCGCACGTTGCAGACCACGAAGTATTTCGGCTGCCTTGTAAGCGGCGATTCCGCCGCAAACACCGAGGGCAACTCTACTTTTCGGGGTTGGAAATTGTTGATCTACCGAAGCCATTGAAGCTTTCGCTGAAATTGAAGATCAATGTAACATTGCTGAAAGACACATGCAATTTTGTCGATTGGATTGCCCGTTATAATGCAACATCATAAGAAAATTATCATACTAGGGTCTAAAACATGCCAACGCGTAAGTCGAACCTAGCTCTGGCTCTTATTGTCATTTTGTCCACTTTGGGCTCGGCGCATTCTCAGACTGCTCGTGACTCTGATCAGGAATTCGGGCCGGTCGTGAGTGCCTACTTAGGTTATCTGAGGAATGAGCAGGAGGTTGTAGACGATCGCGCCAGTCGTCGCGAGATCAGTTCAAACTACTATCGGCGTAACTCAAATCGAATCAAGGCCCTCCGTCAGATGGCCATTCGCCTCGCCCGTGAGACGAACAACGATTATCTTCCGGAACTCGAGGCGGTGGCGGTAGATGAATTCGGACTATTGTTTGAGCGGCCGCGTCCTGCATCCAGCTTTAAGGTTGGGGAAGTCGTCAACAACACATTTCGATTCCTCGGAAGCGTCCGAACCGGCGAAATCTTTTACCTTTTCGCTCGATTAGACCCGTACGAACAAGCTGAACTCAACGAAAAGAGCAAGGTAAGCGTCCAAAAAGACCTGACACCACATGATCTGGAGCCCAAAACGGTTACCAGAACGCGTCGCGTTGTTCCGTGATCTAAGGCTTCTCTCCAAAACAACCTGAGCCTTTGACCCACTCCGGGGCAAATGTTTTGGAGGGAGACACAACTAGGCGTCATCTTCTTAACCAGTGAAAAAAGCACAATTTCGTGGCAAACTCACTCCAAATGTTTGTTGACAGAGGCCTTGTATTAGTGTAATAAATGCCAAGTGTTAGCGGCTTTGTGGGCCATAATTTAGTTTGCATTACAGGCTTCCCACTTGGTTGTTAATTTCACCGGCTCTGCATTTGGTTTTCTCACGACTGTTAAGCCGTCGGCAGTACGCAATAAAGACTTTTGTGTTTCACTATACGGGAGGAAAGTTAATGACTAGCAAAACTTGGAGCCGCAAGTTCATCGCGGTCTGTGTAGCGGTTGCCGTTTTGAGTGTCTACTCAATGGTTGTGTTGGCCGCTCCGGGGGCAAAAGCCTCTGGTGAATTGTCGGTGTCAGGACAAGTTACCGTGAACGGACAAAAAGCAATTTCCGGCGGCACCTTGTTCTCAGATTCGACAATCAGCACGGCGGATCAAAGCAGTGCGTCAGTCAGCATTGGCAAAGTTGGTCGAGTTGAACTCTCGCCCAACGGTAATCTGCGTCTGACATTCTCAGACAAGAACGTTAATGCAATGCTTGAGACTGGTAGCGCTCATTTCTCAACGCTGGCTGGAGTATCAGTCAATCTAACCACCAAAGATGGCACCGTCGTGGTAGATGGCAGCAAAGCCACCTCATTCACGGTCAATGCCTCACATGGTCGTACTTCAATTTCTACTGAGTCGGGCTTGGCCGAACTCCGTAGTGGCAGCACCGTTAAGCAGGTTGCTGCAGGTGAAAGTGCAATGGCAGGATTGCCGAGTCCACAGGGCGGCGGCAGCGACCACGAGGGGTTGAGCGGTGGCGCCTTGGCGGCGTTGTTGTTGGCGATCGGCGGTGCAGTTGCCGTCGTCATTTATGCAGCCACACACAACAACGATATTAACTTCGGTGGTTCTGTTACCGTAGTCAGCCCGACGAAGTAACTCGTCGATTGAGTCATTTCTATTAACTGTGGCACTGGCAAGCGCTGCAGTTACCTACTAACCTTGCGGGTCACACGATTTTGATCGTGCGACCCGCAAGGTTTTGATTGTAAGCCCATTCTGTAAATTTCAACCTAGGGCACGAATCTAAATGCATATTGCAGTAATCGGTAGCGGCTACGTCGGTCTTGTGACGGGAGCGTGTTTCGCAGAGTTCGGCGTTGACGTCACTTGTGTCGATGTCGATGAAGAAAAGATCCAACGTCTCGGAAAGGGCGTGATGCCTATTTACGAGCCAGGATTGGAACAATTAGTAGCGAAGAACACTCAAGCCGGACGTTTGAGGTTTACCACCAATGTCCGTGAAGCAATTGAACAAGCGTTGGTAATTTTCCTGGCCGTCGGAACACCCCCCAAACCCGACGGATCACCAGATCTCAGCTTCGTAGAAGCTGCCGCGGCGTCAATTGCTGACCACATGAATGACTACAAGGTCGTAGTAACCAAGTCGACTGTTCCGATAGGGACTGGTGAGCATATCCGTAAGCTTATCAATGAACGCAAGAAATCAAAGTCCAGCTTTGGCGTAGTATCAAATCCAGAATTCCTACGGGAGGGAGCTGCGATTAACGACTTCATGCGGCCGGATCGTGTGGTGATAGGCTGCCGCGACGAGGAAGCGATCGCGATCATGAAGGATTTATATCGCCCTCTGTATTTGATTGAAGCCCCGTTTGTCATCACGTCTCTGGAGGCCGCCGAACTTACCAAGTATGCCGCCAATGCTTTTCTAGCCACAAAGGTTTCATTCATCAACGAGATTGCGAACCTCTGCGAAAAAATTGGATGCGATGTTCATGACGTTGCTCGTGGGATTGGCATGGACAAAAGGATTGGCAGCAAGTTTCTTCATCCGGGCCCTGGGTTTGGAGGTTCATGCTTTCCAAAAGACACACGAGCACTTTCCTCAGTGGCGCGCCATTTTGATTCCGACTCTTTGATCGTTGATGCTGTTATCGAAGTAAACAAGCGTCAGCAAAATCAGATGCTTGTTAAGATCAACGACCTGGTTGGAGATCTCAACGGAAAGACTGTGGCAGTTCTTGGCTTGGCCTTTAAGCCGGAAACTGACGACATGCGAGAGGCACCCTCCATCGGTATCATTCGAGGATTAATCGAGGGTGGTGCTATCGTTCGTGCCTATGATCCTGTTGCCAGGACCGAGGCAAATAAGATACTTCCTGACATTGAGTACGCTGATGACGAATACGCCGCAGTCACGCAAGCCGATGCCTTGATATTCGTGACCGAATGGAATCAGTTTAGAGCCTTGGACATGACTCGTATTCGCGACCTGATGAACAAGCCTCGTATCGCTGACCTCCGTAACATTTGTGACCCGGACGACATGCGCGAGCTAGGATTCGAATATGTCGGCGTCGGACGCTAGCCCAATTAGCAAAAGCAAACAAATCAAATGACACTGTCTGGAATAGTAGTGGTGACCGGCGGAGCCGGCTTCATCGGCTCGCATATCGCTGAAACAATTGCGAGGCAGGGAGGCAAGGTTCGAATAGTTGACGATTTCTCTACTGGTCACCGTGAAAACATTGATGGACTTTTGGGCAACATCGAAGTCATTGAAGGAAGCGTTGCAGATATTGAGCTGATGAATCGCGCACTCAACGGTGCTGAAGTAGTTTTTCATGAAGCTGCAATTCCATCTGTGCCTCGCTCAGTTGAGAACCCAGCGCAAACCCATACCTCCTCAGTAGATGGAACGTTCAATCTGCTTCTGGCAGCGCGGGAACAAAAGGTGCGACGAGTTGTTTATGCTGCCTCGAGTTCGGCTTACGGCGATCAGCCCACCTTGCCAAAGGTAGAGGAGATGTCTCCCGATCCTCTTTCGCCTTATGCAGTCGCAAAACTGGTTGGCGAATACTACTGTCAGGTGTTTTCTAGGGTTTATGGGCTTGAAACGGTCTCTCTGCGTTACTTCAACGTTTTTGGTCCACGGCAAGATCCTGGTTCACAATACTCTGGTGTCGTCTCCCGATTCATTAGTGCGCTGTGTTCAGGTGAACGACCGGTGATCTTCGGTGATGGCGAACAATCGCGGGATTTCACTTACATCGAGAACGTGGTTTCCGCGAATCTTAAGGCTGCCACTGCCGCAGGCGGAGTGGGCAAGATCATCAACGTTGCTACCGGAGAGAGAATTACTTTGAATCAGCTATTAGCTGAGCTGAAAATGTTGATTGGTAAGCCTGATGTTACTGTTGATTACCGCGACTCAAGAGTCGGCGATGTTCGGCACAGTCTTGCAGACATAACAAAGGCTCGCAACCTCCTCGATTACGAGCCAACTGTAAGTCTTCGCGACGGACTGAAGCTAACTATCGATTGGTGGAAAACAAGTCGTTACGCGCAGTCCTAGTTCGCGGCTTCCTTTACTTCCTTAACTTCACTCAACGCTCTCAAGCTTTGTTCAAACGGCGCTCTTGCCACCCCTTTATCGGTGATAATCGCGGCGATTAAGTGGTGGGGAGTTATATCAAACGCAGGATTGTGAACCGCAATTCCGTCCGGTGCGAGTTGATGGTCCTTGATATGCGTCACTTCCATTGGATCACGTTCTTCAATTGGAATTTGTTCACCCGACAAAAGCGTTAGATCCAGAGTTGTTGTTGGAGCGGCAACGTAAAAGGGAATACCGTGTTCCCTCGCAAGAACAGCAACCATATAGGTTCCGATCTTGTTGGCAGTATCGCCATTTGCGGCGATCCGATCCGCGCCTACTACAACAGCGTCAACCTTTCCACTCTTCATTACGTGCCCCGCCATGTTGTCGGTGATTACCGTAACTGGAATGTTATCCTTTGCCAGTTCCCACGCGGTGAGTCGCAGACCCTGAAGAAAGGGTCTAGTCTCATCGGCAATCACTGCAACTCTCTTTCCAGCGTCGCGAGCTCCACGGATAACTCCCAGGGCGGTACCGTAATCTCCCGCTGTTGCCAGTGCTCCGGCGTTACAGTGGGTTAAGACTGTGGCCCCGTCCGGAATAAGGTCTGCGCCGTGTCGGCCAATTGATCGGTTTGCCTTAATGTCTTCCGCGAAAATCGCGAGAGCTTCCGAAGTCAGCACCTTCTTGATCTCTTCAACGTCTTCAAGTGACTTTGCCCGCTTGAAAGTAGACCGCATTCGTTCAATCGCCCAAAAGAGATTGACGGCGGTCGGGCGAGTACGTCCCATCACGTCGCAAATGTAGTCGAAATCGTCCTCCAAATCCGCCACAGAGGTGCCCACGGATTGATTGGCTCCAAGCGCGATACCCATCGCGGCTGAGACGCCAATCGCAGGCGCACCGCGAACAACCATCTTTTTAATTGCTTCAGCTACCTCGTCGTAGGAACGTAGCATTAAGTACTTTTCTTCAGTTGGAAGAAGGCGTTGGTCTAACATACAAACGCCATCTTTTGTCCATTCCACAGTTTTGATCATTTAGGTTCTTCTCGCTTGGTCTTGAATTAAGACGGCATCTTACTGGACACCTGATTGCTAGGCAAACAGGCCTATTCCCTCGATTCGACGTTTGACAGCCTTATACGTGAAGAGTGTCGAGAAGGTTGGAGATACACTCCACCCAAGTCTCGAGAAGATCATTGCACTGAGAGCGCAGCTGGTCCTTGTATCGACAGCGTCTCAACTCGAGGTGTTTACTGAACGTATTTGAAAACAACTTTCCGTTAGGATGGCGGAGTTGACTTTCGATGGTTACACCAAGGCGGACGTCTTTGCGAGTTATGAAATCCGAACGTCAGAAACTCTGACCTTAACTTTGTTTGGCGGAGTAGAAAATCTTTTCGATGAGAAGTACTACAAAAACGGGTTTCTGGCACCCGGGGAGTGGGCCGCGGTGGGATTCGATTCAGGTTCTAAATAAGCATCAGGTTGCAAGGTTCAAGAATTCGTGGGCGCATGTGCGTCAGCTTATCGAACTCAGCCTTGCAACCTGAATGTGATGTCCCAAACCTCAACTCTTCTTCGTGAACATGCCGCCCGCAATAAAAACAAGGCCGAGCAGAATGTGTATAGCATGATCAATTTGACCGAGGTGCAATGGCCCGACGGTCCACATGCGATCGCCATCTACGCCAATCGCCATTCCAACAACACCGAGAGCTAAATAAAGAACCCCAAAAACCAGACAGAAGCCTTTAGCTCCAGTCAGAGATCCGGCAAAGCCAAAGTAAAGGGCTATGACACCCGAGACGATGTGAACGACGTTATGAGGCGGAGTTAGGTGCGCTCCCAACAATCCTGGACTTGCAAATCCAGCGACTCCCACCAGTAAGAAAACAACACCCAAAATCTTGCAGACGGTCTTTGCCATGATTTGTTTCTAACTCCTCTGTAAAAGGGTTAAAGAACTGTGCGGCCAGCACCGGGAATAGATTGGGCGTCCGCGCATGTTTCAAACCTGGAGGCTTAGCAAATGCGGCGCATGTATATCAGAGAGATCGGACTTGTTGCAAAGAAATCTGGATATAAAACGCGGTAGTTGTCCATTGATTTTGACTTTCAGCCGGGTGCTATACTCTGTGTGTCCCCAACTCCCAGATTTAGACCGTGAGGGTAAAGCGATGTGAACCACTACTCGAATGCCTTCCCTTATTGCTGGACTAGCGTTATTTCTGTTTCTGCCACTAGCGGCTAACGCGTACACACTGGTGTTGCGCGATGGTCGACGAGTTGAGATACCAAACAATTTGAAGTGGGAGCCTCGACTCTGACGTATGAAGCAGCGCCTGGTATTCAAATTACGTTTCAATTGGCGACGCTCGACGTCGCGGCTACCGAAAGAGCAAACAGCGAAAAGAGTGGTTCGTTTTTGGCTCGTTCAACCAAAACAAGAGTTGTTGTCGGAACTTGATCAACTGCTCGCGCAGCGCGCCGGACTGCAAGCTCGTTGGCGTGATCTTGAGGACGAAGCCAGAAGGAGTGGTGCATATCCCGGTTGGCTGAGGTAGGGGCTGATTGCTGATTGCTAGCCACTGACTACTGCCTACTGACTACTGACCACTGACTGAACAACCATGACCTCTTGGGAAACAATCATTGGACTTGAGATTCACGCTCAATTAAGTACCGAATCGAAAATCTTTTGCGGCTGTGCAACTCGTTTTGGTGACGAACCAAACGCTAACACTTGTCCTGTCTGTCTTGGACTGCCGGGCGCACTACCCGTCCTAAACCGCAGGGCAGTGGAACTTGGTGCGCGCGCTGCGCTAGCACTGGGCCTGCACATAAACTCCACCTCAATTTTTGCTCGCAAGAATTATTTCTATCCGGATCTGCCGAAGGGCTATCAAATATCGCAATACGACCAACCGTTCTCCGCAAATGGAGAATTGGAAATCATGACAGCCGAACGCGATGAAGCGGGACACCCGATTGAGTGGCGACCAAAGAGGATCCAAATTACACGTCTTCATCTTGAGGAAGACGCTGGCAAAAACGTTCATGAGAGGTTACCGAGCGTCGATCGCTATTCCTATATTGATTTGAATCGCGCCGGTGTGCCACTGGCAGAGATTGTGACCGAACCAGACTTTCGTTCGTCATGGGAAGCCTACGACTACGTCAATCATGTTCGTCGTGCCTTGCAGTGGGTAGGGGCGTCCGAGGCCGACATGGAAAAGGGCAACCTTCGTTGCGAGGCGAACGTGTCTGTGCGGCGCGTTGGCGATCAGAAATTTGGGACCAAGGTTGAACTGAAGAATCTGAACTCCGTTCGCTTCATGCAGAGAGCTATTGAGTTTGAAGTGGCTCGCCACATTAAGACGTTAGAGTCGGGTGGCCGGCTCACACAGGAAACGCGTCTATGGGATGAAAAGGCGGTGGAGACTCGTGTAATGCGCTCGAAGGAAGAAGCACATGATTACCGCTACTTCCCAGAACCTGATCTGGCGCCGCTCGAGGTTAGCAATGAATTCATCGAAAGAGTTCGAAGCGATATGCCTGAGCTTCCGGACGCAAGACGAAACCGTTTCATGGAAGAGTACGGGCTGACGTTTGCTGACGCTTCGCAGTTAGTCTCCGATCGTTCCCTGGCCGATTATTATGAAGCTACAGCCAAAGCGTCCGACAATCCGCGCTCTGCCGCCAACTGGATTCGGTCCGAACTTCTTCGTGAGCTCGAGTCAAGAAATCAATCTGCCGCAGAGTCATCAGTGGCCGCCAGTGAATTGGCTTCGTTAATTCGTTTAATTGACGAAGAAAAGATCAGCGGCAAACAGGGCAAGGATGTTCTTGTTGAGATGTTCCAGACCGGAAAACCTGCACAAGCAATCATCGAGGAGCGCGGACTCGTTCAGCTAAGCGACACTGGCGCTATCGACACTCTCATTGACGAGGTCATTGCGGGGAATCCCGATCAGCTTGCGAGCTATCGTTCAGGCAAGGAAGCGTTGTTTGGATTTTTCGTTGGCCAGGTGATTAAAGCGTCAAAAGGTAAAGCTAACCCGAAACTCGTGAATGAAAGATTGCGGGCGAAACTACAGGGCTGACTGAATTGGTCTGATGTCCGATTGCTAAGAGCCACTTGCAAAAGTAAGAACGCAAACAAACAATGTTAGGGCTCCCACTCCGGAGGAGTGCAACGTTTATAGCCAGCAAGCCATCCTCCTCCGGCTCTGTTCGGAAGAGCG
>DATEXA010000251.1:0-3505 GCA_035257465.1 Pyrinomonadaceae bacterium
AACTATTCAGAGGCCCCAAGCGGGTTGGTGCAGGGCTAACATTTGAGTGCAGCCGCAATCAAAAGTTACGTTGCCCACCCGCGACTCCGCGTGTGCTGACCCATAACGCGCAGTTCTACTCACGTGCCAGACCCTTCAGAAACGCGATACTTAGACCAAATCGAGACGGAATCGACCGTCTCAGTGAACCACTTCGGCAGTCAAAAGCTAGAATTGGGACGGCAAAAATGCTATAAGAGTCCCCACAAAATCCCTCGATTGTCAGCCCCAAAACGCCTCGACGTTTTGAATCCAATTGGAAACTTTCCCGACTTACCCAGGGGGTTCGAATGCGCAAACCAATTCTGCTTCTCTTCGTATTGCTTCTGCCGCTTTCTCTTTGTGAGCGAATCTCAGGACAAACTCCACTCGCTAAGGATCAGCAGCAAACGAAACTCAAGGAACCCGAGAACCCGCCAGGCTCTGCACCGTTGGTGCTCGCCAGCTCGGTGGAACCTAAGGCCGATGCAAAAAGACTGTATGAAGAAGGAATGAAACTCACTGACGAGGGCCAATACCCACAGGCAGTCGAAACTCTTCAGCAGGCTATAAAACTTGATACAACGTTTGCAGATGCTTATGCCGCCCTCGGCCGAACCTATTTCAAGATGCGGCAATGGCAGCTGGCAATTGATAATCTTCGTCGGGCAAGTGAACTGAATGCAAAACAACGTGAAGCACAGGATGCCCTGCACAAAAAACTCATTCTTCAAAAACAAGAAAACGCAAGCAAGCCTGCGACCGATATCGCCGCAAGTTCATCACTGGCGTCACACCCATCCACAGTAGCGAACCAGGCTCCAAAGAACCTGCGGACAGAACCGGAAACACCACGACAGCCTGAACCAACTCGAAACGCTGACTCGACAGTAAAGAACCCTCTCGTTACTGCAAACAAAAAACCAAACACGAACGCGCCCACTGTGGTTACTAAGCCGTCGGCCCCTCCATCCAACACAACGACAGCTCCTCCGTTGAAGATCGATTCAAAAGTGCAGCAAGCTGTATCGGTACCGCCAGCCAACCTGAGTCACACACAAGTAAGTGTCGCTCGTGCACCGCAGGCTTTCCCACCTGCAATGCAGATCGTACTCAACGGGCCGGCATTCTCGCCCGCCGAACAGCGCATTCTAGAACCACACTTCTCCTCGCCTGCTGGACAATTCGTCGAACTTTCAATCAGTGTTCCACCGGTACCTACACTTCTAAAGTCCAACAGCGCGCCGCCGATCTCGATTACTCCATCTGCCGATCAGGTTTCACTTACGAAGATCTATCGCGTCGGGCCAGGCGACGTTTTGGATGTTCGTTTGAACGATTCATCATCGCCCGCATCAACCCTGTTCACCGTTACGCCATCCGGACTACTTGAGCATCCTTCACTCGACGCACCGTTGGCTGTGACGGGGCTTACTGTGGACGAGGTTGGCACGAAGATCGAAGACGACTTGAAGAGACGTGCGTTGGTGGAAAACCCAAAAGTGTTGGTTGGGGTTCGCGACTATGCTAGCCATACGATTTTGGTAAGTGGCCTAGTCAAAGACCCGGGCACGAAATTCTTGCGACGTGAGGCCATCCCGCTTTACGTGGTTGTAGCCGACGCCCAGCCTCTGCCCGAAGCGGCCAAGGTGATGGTGGTGCGGAATGAGTTGAATCAGATGTTTGAGATTGATCTGACCCAGGCGTCAGACATGAATTTGCTGGTGCGGCCAGGCGACGTCATCACTCTTCATCCAAACGTCACCCAGTTCTTTTACATTGGGGGTGAAGTGAAGATCCCGGGCGAGAAGACATTTCGTCGCGGAATAACGCTGACTCAGGCGATCCTGACAGCGGGAGGTGCTACGGCCAAAGGTAAAGTTGCAGAGATTGCACGCGATGATGGTCGAGGTTTTTTGGCCGGCGAGCGGTTCGGCTTGAAAGAGATCGGATCAGGAAAGACGAGTGATCCAGTACTCAAACCTGGGGATCGAATTACGATTTTTCGTTGAAGCGGGGTTGCGCTCATGAAATTACGACAGGACGAAACCGCTGGCACCGCAACTGGGGTGTTATGGAAGATTGCCGAAACCGATAATACCGATCAGGTTGAGGCTCTTCTGGCTGGTGGCGTCGATATCAATGTCGGTAATACTCACGGCACGACCGCACTGATGCGTGCGGCGTCAAATGGCCGGATTCGTATGGTGCATTCGCTGCTTAATCATGGAGCCGATCCCAACAAATCGAGAAACGACGGATTTACCCCGTTACATCTTGCGGCGTTTTTTGGCCACGCAGAGGTTGTTAGGATTCTTCTGGAACACGGAGCGCGTGTAGATGCCGCAACACGTTTTGGTACGTCCGCACAAATGTGGGCATCTGCGCGCACCTTCCCTGCTGTCGTTCAGGTTCTTAAGAACAATCCTTCGGTTCACGAGCTTGAGGAGCGTCCAAGGCTCACCAGCAGCATCCAGCAAATACGTCACGCAGAGCCTAATGCTGTGGTCGTCAGCGAGAATAGAGTCGATGAGACGGGCATACACAAAGTTGTCCCTGATTCCGGCTCTAGAGCAATTCAAACTCGACAGGAACCTTCATCTCAACCGGAACTCCGAGACCTTGTGCTAGCTGAATTAACGAGCCAAGTTCAACCCTCAAATCGGAATGTTATGCTCTACGCATCGGCGGGTGTAGTTCTGATCGCTGCAGTGTTTGTGAGCATAATGTTTAGGCATCAGCAACAACGCAATGAAGTAACTCTGCCACTCACTCCAGTCGCAAGTGCGAATGGCGCCAAAGTCGAACTCTTCTCCCAAACGGTCGGAACGGATACGACAACGACTTCCGAAACGCCACCCGCGAAGGTAGAGGCTATTCCCTACACCAACACTCAGTCCAACGTCGAGAATTCGTTCAACCGCCCCGAACGCGCTAATGTTTCCACTCGCATCTCTACCTCGGCTGTGAAACAAACCAGGGCCAAGCTGGAAAGCTTACCGGCGGCTACCAATCAGAGTTCGATAGATCTACAAGCGCGTGACCTGCCTGCGGGGCCGGCGCCGGTCGCAAAACCGAAAGCTGTTGCTTCTGGTAATCCGGAGCCGAGCAGGCCTGCGCCACAGACTACTCAGTTGATCACACCCTCGAACAACTCCACGCTCAAAGGCAAAGTCATTCAATGGCCTTAGTCAGACTCGCTTTGAAGCCTCTAATCTGAAATCTGAAATCTGAAATGTTTTCTACTCAGCAGATTTGTAGTTTTCTTGCGTTGTGGAAGTGTCTGAGGCCTCACTGCCGTCCGATTGGCGTTTACCAGAATCAGTAGATGTAGAAAACCATTGTGATCTCGGAACAAAGACTTTCTCTCTTGGCTGGGTCTCGAAGTGCGGAGACATGATCTGCACTCCGTGCTCGTTGAACGCGTCCTGAATGTGCATATGTAACTCAGACAGAATTGGCACACGCTCATGGGGCTCGGTGAGAG
>DATEXA010000252.1:0-9863 GCA_035257465.1 Pyrinomonadaceae bacterium
ATCAGTTGAGAAGCTGCGCGTCGGTCCACGCGAACTATAGGTAGCAACTGAGTCGTCCGAACGTGAATCCGTTCCTTTGGTGTCAACGGCGCCAACTGTAAGAGCAGATGGCTCGTTACCAGGCGAGTGAATCTGGCCATAGATTTTTTGACCAAGAGAATTCTTACCATTGTTTCCAGCTGCAGCGACAACCACGATTCCTCTGTCGACAAGTTTGCGAACAGCTATGCATAGCGGATCATTTCTATAAGAATCGATGGCCGGCATGCCCAGGCTCAGGTTGACGACGCTAACGTTGTAAGCGGTTGCATTACTCATTAACCAGTTGAGTGCCGAAAGCAACGTTGACACGCTGCCGACACCCTGCGAATTCAAAACACGCAAATTGATCAGTGTCGCACGCGGGGCGATACCAATGTATTGACCCTGGGCAACGAGACCGTTACCAGCTGCTGCTGATGCGACGTGGGTACCATGACCATACGGATCGTCCGTGCGGCCCTCACCAGTAAAGTCTTGACTGACTGCGATTCGTGAAAGGCCGGTTGCCGGGTCCGAGAAGGCGACGTGAGCCGCGTAGATCCCGGAATCGACGATTGCTATACCAATGCCATCACCGTTGAGGGCACCATCGCTGCTCATCGATCGAACGTTGTCGGCCCCCGTAGTATGTGCGACATGCCCGCCCAGACTCTGCACTTCACTATCAACTGAAATAAAACTAACTTCTGAAAAGTGTGAAAGCGAATCGACGACGTTTAACGGAAGCTCAACAGCAAAGGCATTAAAGTTAGCGAAACTCTTCTTAACTTTTACCCCGTTGCTTCTGAGCAATGCGTTGAGTTGACCACTCATGTGGCCATCAAGCTGCAAGATGACCTTCACTACCGTAGTAGGACTCTTGCTTCGCATCTGTTCATGCAGTTCAACTGCGATGTTGTCGTCCTTGGCGTGACCATGTTTGGGTGAGGCGTTGGCCACGCTCGGGACGAATGTTCCGCTCAGCATCGTAAGAACTAACGAAAGGCTCGTTAGTAATGCCAGGGCGAGTGGGCGGTTGGTTTTGTTTGTCGCTTTCACGATCGTTATCTCCGATGAACTCTAAGCTTCCGCACACGGTGTACGGGTGACCTCCCATTTGCAGAGTCTGTGCCACATGTCTGGAATGAGGTCAGCGCCTTTCAGTTCAACACTTAGGTGGAATGGTCAGTGGGTGCGGTCACCTTGAGTCTGACCGATTAACCCAAATTGACCGGCTAAGTTAGTCACTTTGATAGAATCGCGAAGTGGACCTTCCCGCTGAAATTGAGACCTACCGTGATCGCATGTGGCGGCGTGATCCAGAGTGTCGAGTTGAGGATGTTTACGCGGCGGAACGCTTCATCGACGATGTCGGATTTTGCGCAGCGCTCACGGATTCTCGTCGCCCTGGACCATCGCTCTACGTTGGCGTGTGCGGTCGACGCGACGCGCACTCTCCTCGGAACGTTCAGAAGGATCCGGAGTCCAGTTTGGCCTGGACCTTGAAAGACGAAGTAATGCGACGAGGTCGATGCTTTTATGGAAAGGTCCTTCGTGGACAAGCGACCTTTATTTCGGCTCGCTTAGTCCCCGCTTTCAACAGCCTTCTCGGCTGCTCTAGAAAGATGGAGAGCCAGGTTCTGAGTAAAGATGCGCTCACTATTCTCAGGATCTTAAGAAATGAGTGGGAGATGGGAACTCGAGACTTGCGCGAGGCCAGCGGAATAACTGAGCGCACGAAGTTCGACAGGGCGCTAACTCAACTGCAGCGTAGCCTAAAAGTGATACCCAGCGACGTGTTGTACGAACCAACCTTTACGTACATTTGGTCACTTCCTGAGACGCGGTTTCAGGAACAGATGAAAGTTTCCATTAAAAGGGAACGCGCGCTAAGAGACATCGCACATGCATATCTACACGGTGCTGGAATGACACTCCGGGGGGAACTGGCGCGCGTGACTGGGCTGAGTTCACCTGAAGCTGGTCTTGGGAACTGGGCACTTGTCGACGAGGGAGTAGCTGAGCGACTAGGGCCAGGAATCTATCGTTTGGTGAGTCAATCGTGACTGGGTTCCAGAGGCCGGTTGAGGCTCTTTGAGTCCTGCAATGCTTGCCTCTCCCAATGTGCCATTTCCAGAACAAGTGGCAGTTGGTCCTGCGTAGCACCCAGCCGTTGCATCATGAGGTCGGTCTCGTCGTCGTTAAGCTTGCGCGAGGCTGTGGCTTCAATCTCCTGTAACCTTGTTCTGGCTCGAGCGAGATGCTGGCTAGCATGTTGTCGCAGTTGATCCAGACGTTCGCGGTCCGCAACCAGGTCCTGCTGCAGGCTGCTTGCTTCGTTGGTCGCTAGTGAGCGGGCACGATTGAGGCGTCGTTCAACCAGAAGTATTTCGCGGCGCGACCGGGAGATGATTCTGGAAGCGGTAAGCCTGCTCGCCAAAGTCTCAAGGTAAGCGTCTGCCAATAATGGATTGCTTTTTTGTATTTCATCCAATGCGGCGCGTTCCGCTGACGTTAACTCAGAACGGAACCAGACAACCTCATTCGCTGTGATTCCATCCGATGCTAAACGGTCACGTAATCTCGAGAGCCATCTTCTCCGATAAATGAGAAAAAGTGCGGCAATGAGCAAACCCAAAGCAAAACCTGCCGCGAACGAAAGTCCCGCTAGAAGCAGGTAGAGCGCAGCCGAGTCAGTCGCAGTTGCCAATAGAAAAAGAATGGTAAACAGAATAGGTCCGGGCAGGCTCGCAGCCAGAACGGAGACCCAAGGCGCAACTTTTAACAGCCGTGCAATTGTCTGATCTTTATTTGAAAGCTTGGCCATGAGCAGGTTCTCAATTTGTCAGGATCTTAGCTTATGAGGTAACGACTAGCCAGTGGGACGGTGGAAAGCCAATTGTGGTGCCTACCTGTATAATGAATCTGGCTCACGAGAAAGAAACATCAAGATGATCTCTTCGAACAGAATGAATTGGCTTCGTGTACTGTCGACTTTTTTCCTTGGACTTCTACTCGTCGTAGAGGGAACCCCAGCGCAACAGCCGCAAACCATGGCTTCCAACCCAGGAAGACCTGTCACGGTTCCTTTAACCATTACGGTAAAAGAGGCTGGTCCAGAACCTGAGTTACAGAATATTGAACTAGTTATTAGCGAGGATGGTGAGCCTCAAAGCATTCTCTCGATCAGAGGTACCGGTACGAACTCGCCGATGACGATCGCCGTGTTGATTCAAGAGGACGTTGTGTCGTCTGTCGCAAACGAGATTAAATCGCTGGCTGAATTCGTTCGCGGTCTACCGAAGGGTTCCAGAGTGATGGTGGGTTATTTGCGAACGGGTAGCCTCCAGGTTAAGCAAAAGTTCACAACTGATCTTGAGAAGTCAGCAAAAGCATTGCGAGCACCAGTCGGTTTATCAAGTGTTGCCCCCTACAACCCTTACGTTGAGGTTATCGAAGCGCTAAAGAGGTTTGACTCACAGCCGCTCGGACGGCGGGCGATTCTTTTGGTTTCAGATGGATTAGACACTTCCAGAGGAGTTGATTCGTCAGGGCCGACCCAAAGCATCGACTTGCAACGAGCTGTGTCTGAATCGCAACGACGTGGTGTGGCAATCTACGGCTTCTATGCTCCAACAGTGGCAACACAAGCAAACTCATTTTTGGCGTCAAACGCGCAGAGTTCACTACTTCGCTTGGCGACTGAAACCGGAGGCCACGCCTATTTTCAGGGAACTGGGGCGCCTGTGAGTTTTGACCCGTTTCTACGAGAGTTGGATTCATCGCTGGACCGACAAGCTGCGCTGACGTATCTCTCAACCCACCTCAATAAGGGATTCCACCGCATAGCGATCAGTTCCGCAACTCCGGGAGTCCGCGTCGCTTATCCTACCGGTTACGTTCGTTGAGATTTATTGAACTGTGGCAGGAAGCAGGGAACCGCGATGATCTGCCGCGATCGCCCAGCCTTCTGATAGTTGACCGATCATTCCGTGAAAGTGGATGTCGCTGCCGCTTAGAACAACCAACACATCGCCAGCGTGATATTTCGGATCGTCGAGCCTGAACTTGATAACGGTTGCCTGTCCGTTCTTCTGCTCCAGAGCCTCAAACGCGAAGTCATCAGCACTAACAACGTACGTTTGCGAGTTGTTCGCAACTCTTTGCTCATCGGGCATAAAACACTCTCCTCGAAGTTTGGACTTGATCGGTTTTTGCGGGGTTAGATTTGCTGGGGCGGCTAGTGGGGCTCGAACCCACGACCTCTTGATCCACAATCAAGCGTTCTAACCTACTGAACTATAGCCGCCATGATTGATGTGCGTGGTGATTGCCCCTGGCAGGACTCGAACCTGCGGCCCTCTGCTTAGCTTCCAGCATCAGGCTTTCCCTGACCGCCCGTAAATAACTCCGGGTTTGCTGGCTGGACTATATCTTGGACATCACAGTCCCGACCCGTATAGTCTCTGAGGAGTCCAGATCGCAAACTTGCGAGCGGGTTTCCTGCGGATTACCCAATCCTCATGGATTGTTACTCAATGTGATCGAGTACCAGAGGCTCTCAGGGCGTTCCCGCATATAGGATCGTCCACTTAATGAGTTCGTCAAATACAACTTATTCCCCATTAAGGCTCCGACAAGGCAGATGCTCTATCCGCTGAGCTACAGGGGCATCAAATCATTGGCGTCGGGATGTTACCACGCCAAAGTCGATTTTGGTAAACGCCCTACTCAAACTAAAAACTCGTAGACATAAAAAGAGATCGCCCTATTGGGCGATCCCTTTTCTTATGAGAAACAGAGGAAAATCAGGCAGCCCGAGGATGTTGTTCGCCTGTTTCGGCAAAGACCCTCCGGCCATTCAGTGCGTCGTCAATTATTTCGCGCACGGCCGAAGTTTCAGGGTTCACATCCATACGGTCACACGCTTTGAGATGCCTAACAATACCTTCCGTTGCGATCTCAAGTGCGATTCCTGTTAGCTTCGAATAGCGTCGCGCTTGAATATGATCGATTCTAAGCAGCCGCTCATTTAGCGGCAGGTGTGTATCAAAAGTCACGATTGCGTCAAGTCCTCCAATATTAAGATTTCCCGTTCTCCTGTATATACCTTCAGATGCCATCAAAACCCGCTTGGATGCAGCCTACGCCCCAGGCAAAGCTTTGGAATCGGGGTTTGAGAACCCCAAAACAAAGTTGTCGTAACACTATTTGCCGCAGGGGTGTTCAGCGAAACGCGGGATTATACTGGACGAGTTGCGATCCGTCTATAACTTTTTCGTGCCGGAGCTGTTTTTGCCGGAGAGTAAACGAAGGTGAGACAAGTTGGCGGAACTCTAAGTAAACGAGAGAAACGAGTTATCTTAAAGGCGAGGATTATTTCGAGCGATAACGACGAAGGCGCCACCCAAGATCTTGACGGGAGATTGGGGGCGGCGCCTTTGACGGAAAAATAAGAGTGCCGAGAGTCTACTTTTTTGGAAGGACCGTGTCTTTCATGCCTTTGCCGACGCGAAACTTCAGAGTAGTCTTGGCCGGAATCTGGATGGTTTCACCAGTCGCTGGGTTCCGACCTTCTCGGGCCTTACGTTCAGATTTGACTAACTTTCCGAAGCCCGGAAGAACAAACTCGCCGTTTGATTTAACTTCGCGAGCAGCTAAAGTCGATAGTTCTTCAAAGAACTCCTTGATTTGGGCCCTCTTCATCCCGGTTGATTCAGCGAAGTGGTTGATCACTTCCGATTGCGTCATACGCTTCTTGCCTGTCGCGGCTTTGGTCGCCATAGTCTGGTGTAACACCTCCAAAGAGAACTAGAATTGAAAAAGCAAAGCGGACACTCATATATCACACTCAAGCGGCAAAGTCTTCAACAAACCCGCATTTCCTCGGGGTTTTTTGGGTAATTATGCCAGTTGTGGTTTCAGTATCTCAAAAAACCAAGCACCGATTTCGTCGTTAGAGTAGCCATGCGATCCACGAGCATGACCTCTTCGGGGTTCGACCCAAAAGTGCGCTCAGCCGAAATTGAATAATGGATGGTCGGGGCGAGAGGATTCGAACCTCCGACCTCTCGGTCCCAAACCGAGCGCACTACCAGGCTGTGCTACGCCCCGAAATTACTGAGAATTTCAAGAAACCCTTGCCGCAGGGGCAGCATTCTAAGAGTCAAGGTGAATTGGGTCAAGCGGACCACTTTTCAATCAGCAGAAATTCCCTCATTAAAGCAACTGCCTTTGCCCGATGACTTATCCGGTTTTTGACTTCTTCAGCGAGTTCTCCAAACGTTTGACTGTAACCGCTCGGAACGAAGATAGGATCATAGCCAAAGCCTGAATCGCCGCGGGGTTCTTTCCCAATCGAGCCCTTGCAAATGCCCTCCGTTACCTTGAGAATTATTCCGTTCTTCCTGGAAACAGCGACTGCACATACAAATCGTGCTCTTCGGTCTGCTGAATTTTTTGTTGCCAATTCGTGCAGGAGTTTGAGCCTTCGTTGGTTATCGGTGGCGTGCGGTCCAGCATAGCGAGCTGATAACACGCCAGGTTCACCGTCAAGCGCTTTGACTTCCAATCCAGAATCGTCAGCCAAAACCATTTCGTCTGTTGCTAACGAGTAATACTGAGCCTTGCATCTTGCGTTACCAGCATAAGAGTCTTCCGGCTCTTCCGCCTCACCTGCTCGAGCAAAGTCACTTAACGACAACAACTCAAAGGGAATCTCTCCCAACAGCGTACGGATCTCGGCTGCCTTGCCTTCGTTCCGAGTAGCTATCAGTAGGCGCTTTTTAGTGGTCACGTTTTCAACGCGTCGTTGTGTTAGCACTGTCTGCCTGTGCGAAAGAAATCAAACTGCCGAATTGACCAAAGGCGGAAAGTGTTCGTCTATCGATGCCACTTGAATTCAGAGTGCTTTCGGTACAGGAAACCTCAACATTCGAAAAGCGGTCAGTCAACGTAGTGAGTTCTTTATCGGTCAGAGTTCTCCCGCCAAAGCGCGAGAGCGCAGCGATCGCTCCTAACATCGAGTTCCTATCATTTGTATAGGTGGTGACTGCGGACTCATCACTGAGACGTCTCAGCGTTTCAAGACGTTCAGGAGTGATCAGCTCGTTGTTCCTTAACTGAGCCAGGTACACAAGGACGCTCTCTGTTTTTCCCATGATCACAAAACCATTAACAAAGAGAGCGGTGAACTCCTTCTCTCTAACAGGCTCAGATTGAGTACTAGTGAGAATCTGACCCTTGCCCTCTCTTAACAAAGCGTTTGATAGCTCCCGCCGCAATGCAACTTCGTCTTTAACTGGTGCCAGCAGTAAGGAACCTTCTCCCAGAGTCGGGCGAAGAGTTATCACAGGTGTGCCGAGCGCTCCGATCAGGTTGTAAGGATCTTCAATGCCGTAACCCGACAGACCTGACTTCAGCAATGACGAGAAGATTACGCTCGACACAGCATCGAGTTTGATTGCGACTGCTGAATTGAGTGAAGACCACGCGGCTTGAGGATTGGTGGTTCCGTAGATGGTTACTGAACGAAATGAATTTGGAATCAGCTTCCAATAATCCTCGGACATGTTGGAGTTTTGAAATGCAGGTTCGAGACGTTTGATAACATCAGAATCCAGGGAAATCTGATAATGGTCTTCTATAAGACCGGCATGTGATCCGGAGGTCCATGCGACGCCACGAAGAATCTTACCTGCACTATCACTGAGCAGCTTTTCGAGTTGCTCGTCTCCGGGTGCTTTGCCAATCAGCAGTGGTCCAGCAAGGGAGACAAGTTTTGCTGCGTTTGTCTGGGAGACATACCCAAACGACAAAGTCGAGGCGGATTTAAGGCTCTGTCGGAGTCGCAGCATTTCCGGGTCAGTGTGGAGACTCGGGCGCTGACCGTGTCTTACTGCCAGGCAACTTTCCACGGCTTTCGCAGAATTTCCGATAATCACAACCGTGCTGTCGATCGCTCCGATGATCTTCCGATCACCTTTTGACTCTGTACACTCTACGTAATCAACTCCGTTCGATCGCTCAGTGCAGACAGACGCGCCATATGCAAATTCTGCAAGACGTCTGATGTCGTCGGTCACAGCGGATTTCATTCGCCACCTTGCGGTATGAGTTTCCACGACAAGTGCGACCTCTGGTTTTACACGTAGTTGGTCATCCTTTTCGGAGCTACTTACCCCAACGATTACCAGCGCCAACTGCGCGCGACTCGCAAGCACGGCTTGAATTGGTCCCAGTCCCAGGCGCGAAGCCATGAGTCTCGAACTATTGTCGGAGTGATTAGCAAGACCGGTGGCCGGTGAGGCTGCTTTCCAGGCATCACTATTCTGAATCGCGTTAGCGATATCCCAGATACTGTTTATTTCAATATAGACGAGCGCGTCGGCCGGGACATAATCAGCCATGTCAGCATTGGTTGGTCGGTTCCACCAGAGTGCAGCGGCACCGGCGATTAGAAGGAGACCGATTAGAATGCCGAGGGAGCGAATGAGCTTCATTGGTCGGCATCGTAGCTTTCCCGCAAAGCGTCAAGCAAGCGGGCGCACAAGAAGTTAGGAATGTTTCGAATTGCTGACGCTTCTTGTCGTGTGTTACTTTCAGCGCACTCCGAATACAAGTTGCTCAGATCCATAGAATATTGGTGCCAAGACCCATGACGTATCGTGAATTGTCAGCTCAAGCTTTGGCAGAGAATGACTACGCTAGCTTTCTAGCTGAGTTGGAACGATCTCTTACTGATGGTCGACGCGATCCAAATGTTGTAGTTCAAGAGACACTTACTCAGATTTACTATGGCAACTCGACCGCCAGGACGGAAGCTTTACCACTTGCCGTTCGTGTGGTGCTTCATTCGTTTGATCCACGCAACGTTACCACTGAACCGGAGTATTACACCGATATTGATGCTGAAAGATATGCTTCCAGGAAACCGTTCATTTGGCTGTGGCAAATGTTCGACAAGTCACCTCTTGGACAGAATGCGATACTTGGACACCGGTTTCGACGGATGCTCGCCCCGCATATCTTTGCGAGGGTAGGACAGAACTTTAAATGTTGGCAGTTTGTAGAATGGTCTTTCGGCTACAACCTTAGCCTCGGTGACAATGTGGTGATCCACCGTCATGTCCTCCTGGACGACCGCGGTGGTATCGAGATTGGTAACAACGTTTCTATTTCTGATTACGCCAACGTCTATTCCCATACTCACGATATATATGACATCCACAAGGTCTACACCCCCGTGACCCGAATCGGCGATAGTGTTCGCCTCACGTACCATTCAACAGTCCTGGCCGGAACGCAGATCGGCGACAATGCCATGGTTGGCACTGGTGCCGTGGTGACGAAAGATGTTGAGCCAAACCATATCGTCCTCGGAATTCCGGCAAAAACCGCCAGGGTTAAAGCGACGCAAAACGACTGAATTCGTTCGAATCAGAAACTGGAATGACGGGCTCAAAATTCCAGAAATGCCTCACCGACAAGCGTCTCCTAGGAGCTTAGTCTCACCGCTGCAGTAAGTTAAACGTTGAAAAATAGCGGTTGACAGGGTTAGCTAGCGTAATGTACTCTCACTCAAGTTGACGGCAGTACGTGCCGTCTCCTGAGGTGCCCACCTGGTTTTCATAAGCGGTCCAATCCCGCTAAATCTTTTGGAGCACGATAAAGGCACACTTCGCGTGAGCGGAGGTCGCAAAGCCTACGGAAGTTGGTAATGACCAACTTGGCTGGGTTTCCGAATGATCTTCAATCCTTCCGTTGCAGACTTCTCAAATGGTTCGCTGCTGACACCCGACGGGCCAACACCCCCAGAAGCCGGTGTCGCGCTCGATTACCTT
>DATEXA010000253.1:0-2921 GCA_035257465.1 Pyrinomonadaceae bacterium
CAAGCCAAGGCGCTCGCGCAAGTGAAGAGGACTCAGCCGTGACATTATGAGTGTCAATGAACTCATTACGTCGTCACCAATCCCACCAACGGCAGTTGGTGGATAAGTTCAGATCCTGCCGATTTCCCGATTCGTTCTGCGCAAACGAGGCTGGACTTGAACAATCCACCAACTTCCGTTGGTGGGATTCAGCCACAGCTAAGCCTGCGACTTTCTAGGCAGGACTTGAAACCATCCACCAACTTCCGTTGGTGGGATTTGGATCTTTCGTACAAAGGCCTTACAAATCACGTACAACACCTTGTCACGTTAACCAAGCCGGAAATAACTTTGATGGTTATGATTTCGGCCGGAGTGGCGTGCTTCATCGCGTCCAATCCCTTCAACTTTGCGGTTCTATTACACGCCATCCTGGGAACGGGATTGGTTGGAGCAAGCGCGGCCACTCTCAATCAATACCTTGAGCGAAAGGTCGACGCGACCATGCGTCGCACATCAAGGCGCCCATTACCTTCGGGTCACGTGACAGCGCGGGAAGCGCTGGTTTTTGGTGTTTCGTTGTTTGTGGTCGGAACGATCTATCTGTCGGTCTTTCTCAACCCAACGACTGCTCTGATAGGGCTCTTGACGTCAGCGAGTTATTTGTTTCTCTATACACCGCTTAAACGTAAGAGTCGGTTCTGTACCTTCATCGGAGCATTCCCTGGTGCTGCACCTGTTTTGATGGGTTGGACTGCGGCCCGAAACGATCTGGCACCCGAAGCGTGGGTTCTCTTCGCGATTCTTTTCTTATGGCAGTTTCCCCACTTCTATGCCATCGGATGGCTCTATCGCGAAGACTACGCGCGTGCTGGAATGCTTATGCTACCTGCGATAGATGAGGACGATGGACGGACTACATTTCGCCGTATTCTAATCTCCACCCAACTCCTGATTGTTGCTACGTTCACGCTCCCATTCATTGCTTCCACAAGCAGCCTGTATTTTGGGCTGGCATTAATACTCGGGCTGTCCTTCTATTACTGCGCCTATAAAGCTTCGCTATCTCGGTCGAGGATTGCCGCCAAACGTCTCCTGCACGCATCGGTCATCTATCTGCCGTTGCTGTATCTAGCGATTGTGCTCGATAAGTTATTTTTTTGAGCATGCCTAACCTACCTACGAGAGGAGTGCTTTGCGATCAATCCCACCAACCGCAGTTGGTGGGTGCTTCATACGACCGGATTAGGTGAGGTATGAACAATCCACCGACTGCGGTCGGTGGGATTCAGGTCACGTGTTGAGGTGCCGAAGCAATGGATACGATCTCTGATGCAGTCTTGAGCTCCTGGGAATTCAACCCCTGGGTGCTAATCCCAATACTCATCATTGGTTTTCTCTACAGCAGCGGATGGGCACGACTACACAGACGTGTACCGCATCGTTTCGGCTACTCACAGCTCATCACCTTCTTCGCTGGGCTGACGACTATCCTAATCGCTCTTACCTCGCCACTCGATGCCTTCGCCGGATGGTTGCTGACTGTCCATATGATCCAACATCTGTTGTTGATGATGGTCACGCCGATTCTAATCTTGTACGGCGCGCCATACCTCCCAATTTTGTCCGCGCTCCCTGGTGATTTTTTGAAGGATGGGGTGGGTCCTTTTCTGGCCTCGGTAACGCTGCGCAAGGTTGGCCGCTTTCTGACGCATCCAGTGTTCTGTTGGTCAGCATATGTCCTTACAACCATTGCGTGGCACTTGCCTCCGATGTACGAACTGGCGCTCCGCTCTCCCACATGGCACACGATCGAACACCTGTGCTTTCTGACAACGGCATTGCTTTTCTGGTGGCCCATAATTCAGCCTTATCCATTTATCCTTCAAGCATCCCGTTGGACCATGATTCCGTATCTCTTTCTCGCAGATTTTCAGAACACAGCGCTCTCGGCGTTCCTTGTGTTCTATGGGCGCGTGCTCTACGGGACCTACGCGACGATGCCACGCATCGCCGGAATGTCAGCACTTGAAGATCAAGCGTCTGCCGGAGCGATCATGTGGGTGGCTGGCTCTATCTTTTTTCTTATTCCCGTTGGGTTGATTACCATCGAAGTACTGACACCGCAGCGCAATTCTCCCAAGAGTAAGCGCAATCTGATAAAGCGGCCTGGTGACTATTGGGGATTCGGGAATTCGGTTTCGCCACTGATCGAGTTTGTAGGTAAACGGTTTCTTCTCTGCGCAACCTCAGCGTACTCGGCGGCTCTGCGGTTGACCCTGCGAAGAAAGAGAAGTCAAACAGCAGAGATGCAGAGCACGCAGAGAAATTTTCGACCACAAGAGTTTGTTCTCTCCGCCACAGGCAGACGGGCCTCTCTCGATCTGCTTTCCCTGCCTTTCGTTGGTTCAATTCTTGGCTGGCGGCACTTTCGTCGCGTCCCTCAAACTTTGATGTTCCTGTTGGCGATCGTGGTCGTGCTTGATGGCTTCCTTGGTCCACAAATGGGCGCTATGAACCTGGCAGGCGTCTTGCCATGGACGCATTGGCGCGGATTATCGGTGATTGCGCTGTTGGCGGTTGGCAATGTCTTCTGTATGGCGTGCCCGTTCAACTTTGTGCGCGACCTCGGTCGGCGAGTATTGCCGGCCGCTTGGTCATGGCCTCGGCGTCTGCGTTCAAAATGGATCTCCATCTCGCTTCTAGTCATATTTTTTTGGGCCTATGAAGCGTTCGGCCTGTGGGACAGTCCACGCTCGACTGCCTGGTTGGTTTTGGGCTATTTCGCGATTGCATTCACGATTGATGGTCTCTTTAAGGGAGCAAGTTTCTGCAAGTATGTCTGTCCCATCGGGCAGTACCAGTTTATTCAATCTCTCATCTCGCCGGTGGAAGTCGGCGTGCGCAGTCTCGAGGTTTGCCGTTCATGCACGACGCATGAC
>DATEXA010000254.1:0-2426 GCA_035257465.1 Pyrinomonadaceae bacterium
CTCCATCGTTCGTCTAGTCCCGCATGCAACTCCTCCAAGACCTGACGAAGGTCATTTACCATGTGCTGTTTCGCCCATTCACTTATCGGTAATTTCCAAGCCGCTTTCTTGCTATTCTCACACATTTCGTACGTGCGACTCTGGTACTTTGCGACCATCTCCTTAGCTTTCTCAATAATCGAGTCACTCGTGATCAGCGTCGGGTCGCGCGCCAGGCACTCCGGATCGAGAATTGTCTCCCAACCGATCGCAGCGAGTTCCCGTTCATAATCTTTGGCGAGGGATGCCATTTGGGAAAGCCTCGTCTTGAAGAACCTTTCAATCTCACCGAACTCACCCCGCGCCCTCGTGACGGCGGCGTTCGACCCCCCGACCGGGCTTGCCAGTGACGACACATGTCTCTGAATCTCTCCTAGCGCGACGCTGCCTTCCCGATTGCTGATGAATACGGTCGTAAGCACTCCTCCGGAAATAGCCAGTAGCGAAATGACGCTCTTTAGCCCGCCCTGATTTCGGCCCATCGTGCTTCTGAAAACCAGCCAAATGAGCACTCCGCAGCTCACATTGTAACCTTGGAGATACGCAGGAGTAACAAAGGCCGGGCTTGGTACGATGGTCAGGAATAGAGCCCTCGGATAAAGCCAACCATAGGCAACTATGCTAAGACATAGAACTGTCAGCGAGATCCACCATGCCATGCTCCACGACTTATTTCGCGAGCTCTTGAAAGGGGGGCTCGGAGCCAATTCGCTCGGTTTACTCGAGTCCGTCGCTCGGTACGTTCGGATTTCGCCGATCAGCAGCACAACGCAGATAACCGTTATGCTGATGGTAATGACGAGAACGATCATACCTAACCCTTCTTGAGCACGGCTGCTCTCGCGCCCTTACTTAAGGTGATGACTTTTTACCACTGGTAGAAGTCTGAGGGGCTTGTCTGAGTAAGCTTTTTCGAAGTTGTCACCGCGAGGATAGAGCCGTTGCACTGACAGCACCGACTCGGAAGCAGAACAAAGATTGATGCGTTTCTATGTTGTGATGTTTGCGCTCTTTAAACAATGCTCGTCTCCCGATTATCACACGCATCCCGGTTTAGCTATACGCCAGAATGCGTATTGCAATGCTAAATTCTCTGCGATTCGCTCAAGATCGAACGGCATCGACTGGTTTAACGGTTCCCTCGATAACGTGTTTTGGAAGAGGATTTCACTGAGACCACGAACTTCGCGCCTTAGGACTCCTAACTTCGGGATGTTAAGCGACGCAGAAGTGGATCCTCTGAAGAACTCAGAGTGAAGATACAAAAGTCCCTAGCGTAGCCGGGCAATCGCGATTCGGCGGGAGGCAATTGCTTAAGTGCAGAGTTCGTTTCTAGCTACGCGACGCTATCTGCCTTTCAGCGCAGTTCTCTAAGGCAAGAAGAGCAGCCGCCGTCCGGGTCTCCACACCTAATTTACTGAAAATGTTTTGCACATGCTTCTGCACAGTGCGCGTCTTTGAGCTCAAAATGGACGCGATCTCGCTGTTGCGCTTTCCTTGAATCAACCAATGCATAATATGAGACTCCTGCATGGTAAGACCGAGATTTCGAAGCAGTTCAGGTCGCGGAACCTCCGACGCCAGACCTTGGAGTCTCGTCAGGGTTTGAGCTTTCAAGTGTGCCCGAGTCAAATGCGGGGAGAGCAAACGAAGTTTTTCAACCTCGTCTGGTAGAAAGCGCGAACCACGATTTACGGTGACCATCACAACATTGCCGCGGAGTTCCAGGGGAATTGCCCATTCGAAGCGTATGTTATAGGGCCGCCAAACCTCATTGTAGAGCCCGGTGCGTTCGAACTCGCGTTTCGTAACGAAATCTGTGATTGTCATCAAACCCCTGGCACCATGGGCAACCGCAGGCAACATCGGGTTCTGCGGAATCAATTTGACTAGTAAAGATTGCTGTTCCTGCGTCACGAACCCCTCTTGAGTGTGTCGACTTTCAAGCTTGCCATCCACGATCGGTATTCGATCCATCGTGATCTCAACATCCTCCACTAAGCCGGCGATAGCCTTGAATACTCCCAGGTGGAAGGTCGTCAGGCTATCCTGGGCGTGAAGGCATTCAATCGCCTCCAGCATTTGGGACACTTCATAGTGCGGCCAAACCCGAGAAGATCGCTTCTGCTTTGGCGAGGGTGTCCGGTCTTCAATCTTCATTAATACGATGACATTTGCGGCGCGCTTTTCTGTAGCAAGGCTTCAGGATTGTCGTGCGAAAAGTAATGCCCGCGTATTCTTCAACGCTACTTGGCTTGTTCCGGCTTGCCTGAATGAGTGGTATGCCAAGAACCGCGGTGCCACAAGCCCTTGTAACATCCTACAAGCCAGAGTCTTACCGGCCATGCCGTTTGAACAACTGCTCGCGCTGGCCATACTGGCGTTTG
>DATEXA010000255.1:0-37503 GCA_035257465.1 Pyrinomonadaceae bacterium
GCCTGCGGATTAGGTGTTAGTGACATTAGTGGGTCATGAGCATGCGAGGACGCCTGCGGCCCAGCACTCACGCCCCTTGCATTGTTTATGGTTCGCTAAAAATAATCAATTATGCAAACCAGTAACCCGCGGGCTAGAGTAGAAACCAGGATCAGGGAGTTGCAATGAAAACTGCGACAAAATCAGTGAGCGCTCAGACTTCTTTAGCGGTGAACTGCGTTGCGCTCTGTCTTGTCGACTCAACTGAACTCTATCTCTCTCTGCCAAGCATTGGTATTCGGGCTGAATCTAGTTGATGGCCTGTCACCAGATTGACTTCTAACGGGCCATCAGCGGAGGTTGATGGCCCTTTTGCTGCGAAGCGCCTGCCGCAGGGCGCATGGAGCTAATCATGAGTTTCGATCAATCTCGATGGGTCTGGAGCAATGGCGCCATCGTTCCCTGGGCTGACGCCACAACACACGTTTCCTCCCACGGACTTCATTACGGCAGTGGAGTCTTCGAAGGAATGCGCTGTTACGAGACTGCTGACGGACCGGCAATCTTTCGCCTCGATGAGCACCTCGATCGACTATACGAATCTGCGACAGTCCATGACATGCCGATTCAATATCGCCGTGATGAACTCACTGAAGCGATCTGTGAACTCATCGAACGCAATGGTTTCAAAAGTTGTTACGTGCGACCTCTGTGTTATTACGGCAGCAGTTCTCTCGCTTTGCATCCAGCCAAATGCCCGGTTGAAGTCGTGATTCTTGTTTGGCCCTGGGCGCCATATCTCGGAGCAGAAGGATTGGAGCGAGGAGTACGAGTCACCGTGTCGCCGTGGACAAAGTTTCATTCAGCCATGATGCCGACTACAGCCAAAGCGTGCGGACAATACATCAATTCTATACTCGCTGTGCGCGACGCATTCAATCGCGGGTTTGATGAAGCGTTATTGCTGGACTCTGATGGAAACGTCGCTGAAGGGTCGGGAGAAAATCTATTCCTGGTTCGTAACGGCGAAGTGTTTACGAACGACGAACGACATTCGATTCTGCTTGGAATCACACGCGATGCTGTGATTCAGATCGCCCGCGACCTCGGATTTGTAGTTAACATCCAAGCCCTCTCTGTCGACGACTTGCTCAGCTCCGATGAAGCATTCTTCACTGGAACAGCTGCTGAAGTGACTCCGATTCGAGCAGTAGACAATACAGTCATAGGTGATGGAGAGCGAGGACCAGTAACAAGAGCAATTCAGAGTGCTTTCTTCTCCGCGACAGCAGGCCGGAGCGAACGTTATCGCCACTGGCTCACATTTGTTGCTCAGTCAGTCGGGCTCATTCACTAAACAAGAATGCTTAATCGAATCGAGATCTACGACACAACTCTTCGTGATGGGACTCAAGGCGAGTCGATCAACTTCAACGTCGCCGACAAGATCCGAATTGCGGAAGCATTGGATTCACTGGGCGTCGACTTCATCGAAGGAGGTTGGCCCGGTTCGAACCCTCGCGATGTTGCGTTTTTTGAGGAAGCCCGGGCACTCAAATTGAAGACGGCTCGTGTCACTGCTTTTGGTTCAACTCGACGTCGCGGACTTTCCTGCGACGCTGACCCTAACATTCAGGCGCTCATCTCGGCAGGGACGCCAGTCATTACGATCTTTGGAAAGTCGTGGGAACTGCACGTTGAAGAAGCACTTCGAATCGCATTGTCAGAAAACCTCGAGCTGATTGAGGATTCTGTTCGTTACCTGTCAACACGTGTCGACATGGTCATTTACGATGCGGAACATTTTTTTGACGGCTATCGATCGAATCCGGAGTACGCGCTCGAGACACTCCGTGCAGCCGTCGCAGGCGGCGCGCAGAGAGTTGTACTTTGTGACACCAATGGTGGAAGTCTTCCAGAGGAGATCACTGAGGCTACGCGCTTAGTCTCCGAAGTAATAGAAGTGCCGATTGGTATTCACTGTCACAATGATGGGGAGTTGGCGGTTGCCAATACGATCGCAGCAGTCAACGCCGGTGCCCAACAGGTGCAGGGAACAATCAATGGTTACGGAGAACGTTGTGGTAACGCAAATCTCTGTTCGGTAATTCCCAACCTGGAGCTCAAGCTTGGAAGGGAAGTTGTCGGGAGTGAGCGATTGAGACACTTGAGGGAGACCGCCAAGCTAGTTAGTGAGATCGCCAACCTTTCCCTACATTCAAGCGCAGCTTTTGTCGGAGACAGCGCATTTGCACACAAAGGCGGTGTGCACGTTTCGGCAGTTGAAAGAAATCCGCGAACGTATGAACACATTGAACCCGAATTGATTGGGAATCGCAGGAGAGTTCTCGTCTCCGATTTATCCGGGCGCGGAAACCTTTTAGCAAAGGCTCGGGAGTTGAATATTCAACTGGATGGCGAGCAGAGTGTTCTTGATGAGCTGAAGCGGTTGGAACACGATGGTTTTGAGTTCGAAGCTGCCGAGGCGAGTTTCGAACTGTTGGTCAATCGCCTTCGCAATGGGCGAAAACCATTTTTTGAGTTGATTGGTTTTCGAGTCATGGATGAACATCAGGGCGATACGATGCCGATGAGTGAAGCCACCGTGAAGATACGTGTGGCTGATCATGTAGAGCATTCAGTTGCGAGTGGTAATGGGCCGGTTAACGCGCTCGATCGAGCGTTACATCGCGCGTTGACAAAGTTTTATCCTTCACTCAAGAACGTTCACCTGGTCGACTATAAAGTACGAGTGCTCAAGAGTTCGTTGTCAGGTTCGGCTAGTCTGGTTCGTGTTTTGATAACATCTGGGGATGGCCATACCAAGTGGGGAACTGTGGGAGTCTCCGCTAACATCGTTGAAGCGAGCTGGCATGCTCTGGTTGATTCGGTTGAGTACAAGCTGATGAAGGACGCGGCAGCTCCAATGTCCGATAAGCTTTAGCGCCGCTTGCAAAACTCTCGTGACTTCAAGGTTGTCCATTGAATCAAACGTGTTTAGTTTTCTCTGTGCAATCTCTGTGTTCTCTGTGCCTCTGTGGTAAGGAAGCTGTATTAGTTTAACCACGGAGGCACAGAGAACACATAGATTGCACAGAGAAGAATCTCCTGCGCAGGCCGATCAATCGATTAGACGGAACTTTCAGCCGAATTTTGCAAGAGGCTCTTTAGCTTGTAGCGAAAACATTGATTCACACTTCCTCCGACAAGCTAAAGCATATCGGACAATCTACTACATGAAGAATAAACTCCAAGTAATGAAATTCGGCGGAACTTCGGTTGGCGACGCAGAATGCATTCGCCGGGCAGCGGACATAGTTGCGCGGGCTGTGCGCGAAACACCGGTGGTAGTTGTTGTTTCGGCGATGAGTGGAGTAACGAATCGATTAGTCGCTGCAGCGCAGCAGGCAGCTGAAGGAAAACCAAACGTCGCCGAGAACCTTTCAGTGGCATTGCGAGAGCAACACTTCACTGCCGCTGAGGTTTTAGTCGCGAACGAAGCTTCCTACTCTGAACTAGTCGTTGACCTTGAACGCATCATTAACGAGGTAGCTAGTCTTTGTCAGGGCATTTCGTTGCTGCGCGAACTCACTCCTCGTGCACATGCGACAGTCTCGAGCATTGGCGAACGATTGTCAGCGCGATTGATGACCGCGACTCTGCGGAAGCTGGAGCTGAACAGCACTGTAGTAGAAGCAACAGATGTCATCGTCACGGACGAACAGTATCTCCAGGCCGAACCTCTAATGAAGGATGTGCGAGAACGTGCCGCCACCGTCTTGCAGCCGTTGTTAGCAGGAGGTGTAACACCGGTTGTGACCGGATTCATCGGTGCGACTGCGGATGGAGTTCTAACCACCCTTGGTCGAGGTGGTTCCGATTACTCCGCGACGACTCTCGGCGCAGCGCTAAATGCGGATGAAATAATTATTTGGACTGACGTCGATGGCGTGCTGACAGCCGATCCGAGGCTGGTTCCAACTGCGCGTTTGCTTCGCGAGATCTCTTACAACGAAGCTGCCGAACTTGCTTATTTTGGTGCGAAAGTGCTTCACCCAAAGACGTTGCGTCCCGTAGTTGAATCCGAGATTCCTGTTTGGATTCGTAACAGTTTTGCGCCTGAAAAATCCGGAACGAGAATCACTGGGGGAGGCCATCCAACCGAACATGGTGTACGCGCTATAACGGCGATTCCGAACGTAAGCATGATCACAATTGGCGGCCGTGGCATGGTTGGCGTTGTCGGTGTTGCCGCCAAAACATTTCAGGCTGTTGCGAGTGTCCGTGCCAATGTTTTGTTGATATCGCAATCGTCATCAGAAAACGATATCTGCTTGATTGTTGATTCAGCTGATGCTCCAGCCACATTGAAGGCGCTACGAGCAGCTTTTGTCGCGGACCTCAGGCATCACGACGTGGAACACATTAGTGTCAATGCTGACATAGCGATCGTGGCAATTGTTGGAGAAAAGATGCGTGGCACCCCAGGCATTGCCGGGCGAACGTTCAGTGCCCTGGGACGGTCGGGAATCAACATCATTGCCATCGCGCAGGGATCATCTGAATACAACGTGTCCTTCGTTGTTGAAGCTGACGCCATGCGCGACGCAGTTGCCGTCGTGCACGATGAGTTCAAGTTGCATGAGTTCAGCGGTTCGACACACAATGCGGCACATGAATAACGCTGATAGGCAACAACTTCTCACCCAGTTAGCTCACACTCCGGTTCAACTCGCAGAACTCATAGACGATCTTCCACAAGACAGCGTGCGTCTCAGACCTGCGCCCGACGAGTTCTCCGTCGTCGAAAATGTTTGTCATCTTCGTGACATTGAGCTTGACGGTTACTCAATCCGGATTCAACGACTCCTCACCGAAAACCATCCAGGGCTTTCTGACATTGATGGGGCGCGACTGGCCGTCGAACGAGAATACAACAACCAGGATCTTCAGGAAGCGCTGATGACTTTCACTCGCGCGCGTCAGGCGAATGTATCTTCTTTAAGCAAAGCATCGGACAGCGAGTTCGATCGAGAAGGTGATTTGGAGGGCGTCGGCAAGATCACTCTCGAGAGATTGTTGGAGATGATGTGCGAACATGATGAGGGTCACGTTGATGAACTCAGAATTGCGAGAAGAAGATTGCTGAAGGTGAACGAAAGCTAGTCATCTGTTTGCAGTCTGACAATCGTCGCGCCCCATCCTCCAGCTTCGGCGGGTGCATCAGTCCAACTCATTACAAAAGGTGTCTTCGCCAATATTGAACGTACCATTTCACGCTGCACACCAATGCCCTTGCCGTGAATGATTCGCACGCTCTCAAATCGCATCTCATGCGCCTGATGCAGATACTCCTCGACAACGAGCTTCACCTCTCGAGGTTGGATGGTGTGTAAATCAAACACGTCAGTGATTTCGACTTCGACAGGTTCCGGAAAAGGGTCGTCAGGATCAAGTTCGCTGTCCCTTTGCGGAGTGGTTGAACGGCCGAGGTCTCTGAGCCAATTCAGGAGTTTCATATTCAGAATCGAGGGATCATCCACAGATTACGCAGATTCTTTTCACAAGCGGTAAGACGAGTATCTCTCTTCAAAAAAAATCTGGGTACCAAAGCAACGACTTCTTGTTTTTTTGCGAGTTTTTCGAGACGCAGTGGCAACTTAGTCAGTACCACAGCGCGGTAGGCGTGGGTCAACGCCACAGTGCCCAATATTAGTTAGTGATTGTGAGTTCGACCCGCGCGCTACCGCGCTGTGGCACTGACTGCTCACTGATTTGACACTCTATTTCACGCGCTTGTAAACTCGCGCTCTTTCAAATCCGAAGCATTACTAAGTACAAAAACCAGAACTGCACTCGCGCATGCGTGAGTCTTAATCTGTGAAAGGAATGGAAAGTTATGGGTGCGCGAAAGAAAATCACTGTCGTTGGTGCTGGTAACGTGGGCGCAACTGCTGCTCATTGGCTGGCGTCAAAGGAACTGGGCGACGTTGTTTTGGTTGATATTGTTGAAGGTGTTCCGCAGGGCAAAGCGTTGGACCTTGCCCAGGCGGCTCCGATTGAGGGTTATGACGTTCGCTTGAAAGGAGCAAACAATTACGACGGAACTGAAAATTCCGACGTTGTGATTATTACCGCAGGTCTTGCTCGCAAGCCCGGCATGAGTCGTGACGATTTGCTCAAGACAAATGCAGACATCGTTTCCAAGGTCGTCGACGAAGTTGTCCGGCGTTCGCCAAATTCGATTCTCATAATCGTTTCGAATCCGTTGGATGCCATGGCCCAGGTTGCCTTAAAGCGTTCTGGCTTTCCGAAACATCGAGTCATAGGAATGGCGGGTGTACTTGATTCAGCACGCATGCGTTGTTTCCTTGCAGAGGCGCTCGACGTCTCAGTGGAAAACGTAACCGCGTTCGTGTTGGGGGGGCATGGAGACACAATGGTGCCGCTGCCTCGCTATTCAACTTGCGCAGGTATTCCAATCACTGAGTTGCTAACGAAGGATCAGATTGATGCGATCGTGAAGCGAACGGCCGGCGGCGGTGCAGAGATCGTCGCACTCCTCAAGAGCGGGTCGGCTTACTACGCTCCGTCAGCGGCAGCGGTCGAAATGACGGAAGCGATTCTGAAGGACAAGAGAAAGATTCTGCCTTGTGCGGCCTACCTCGAAGGTGAATACGGGGTCAACGGACTCTACGTCGGTGTTCCCTGTAAGTTAGGAGCTAATGGTTTGGAACAGATCATTGAGATCAATTTGACTGCAGAAGAACGCATCGCACTGCAGAAGAGCGCTTCGGCGGTGCAGGAGTTGGTTAGCATCCTCGGCGTCTAACTGAACCCCGGAAAAAGAAAGGGCGACGATCTACTTGGATCGTTGCCCTTAATTGTTTATGGGTTTGGTTTAGCCCTTAATTCTTCAACCAGCCGAGTAGGCCATGAAGCACGGTTTCACGATTCTCTTCATAAATTGCTTTGGTTAACGGTATTCCCATTGGACATGCGCGTACACAATTCTGGGCGTTGCCACAATTGGTAATGCCGTCGTCTCCCATAATTCCTTCAAGGCGTTCGTCTCGATTCATCTTTCCTGAGGGATGCATATTGAAAAGGCGAACCTGGGCAATTGCCTGGGGTCCAATGTAGTGATCTTCGTCGTACTGCGGACAAGCCTCAAGGCAACAACCGCAGGTCATACACCTTGAATAAGCGTAGCGTTCCTGAACTTCCTCTTGCGACATACGCGGTCCTGGTCCAAGGTCGTGCGTCCCATCGAGCTCAATCCATGCATGAACCTTACGCAGGTGATCGAACATCTGCGAACGATCCACAATTAAGTCGCGCACGTTGGGGAACTTTGACATCGGTTCCAGCTTGATAGGTTGTTGCAGTTGATCGACGAGAGCTGAACAGGATTGACGAGCGCGTCCATTAATTACCATCGTGCAGATGCCGCAAACCTGCTCCAAACAGTTCATGTGCCAAACTGGCGGCGTTGTTTTGGTGCCCGCTTTGGTGATTGGATTTTTTTGAATCTCCATGAGGCAGGAAATAATGTTGAGATTCGGTCGATGAGGGATCTCAAACTCTTCCCAGTATTGTGGCGCATCAGGATTCGCTCGACGACGAATATGAATCTCTACGGTTTTAGTCCTAGACGTTTGCGCTGCACTCATTAGTTCGACTTGCCTCCCGCTTCATCTATTGATTTGTCTTGTTCTCGAGGAATCTTCGTGTCGGCGAGAGGATTATTGAATCTCTCATTATTCCGGCCTCCAAACTTAACTTCGGCGTTTTTGTTCATACTACGACGCGACCTGTTTCGGAGCTGCAGTTGCTGATTCTTTTTTACCCTTACTGTAGTCGCGCTTCCGGGGCGGGATTAGAGAGATATCAACAGGTTCATAAGAAAATACAGGGCCCTCGCCTGAATATTCTGCAATGGTTGTCTTCAAGAAATTCTCATCATCGCGTTCGGGAAATTCAGGTTTGTAATGCGCACCACGTGATTCGTTTCGGTTTAAAGCGCCAAGAGTCATCACACGGGCAAGCTCGAGCATGTTTGCGAGATGGCGTGCGTGGGGAAGTGCCATCGTGGCCCAAAGATTCGAATCGTTAATTGAGATCCGTTTGTACCGATCCATCAACTCGAGAAGTTTATTGTCAGTGGCCTTCAGCTTATCGTTGTAACGGACAACGGTCACGTTGTCCGTCATCCATTTGCCCATCTCCTGGTGCAGGTCATACTGGTTCTCGGTGCCACTTTGCTTTATCAAAGTATCGTTGATCTCTTGCTGGAGTTTCAGCTCCTGATCGTAGATCTTTGAACCATCGGCACCATTACGTTCGACGTTGTTGGCGTATTCAATTGCAGCTGGAGCTGCGACGAATCCACCATAGACACAACTGACCAGAGAATTTGCGCCAAGCCGATTGGCTCCGTGAATGGAATAATCACACTCGCCTGCTGCCAGTAAGCCTGGAATGTTTGTGCGTTGGTTGAAGTCGACCCACAACCCTCCCATCGAATAGTGAACGCCGGGGAAGATGCGCATCGGAACGTGACGGGGGTCGTCACCGACAAACATCTCGTATATTTCAATGATTGCGCCGAGCTTGCGGTCGAGCACTTCGGCCGGAATGTGAGTTAGATCGAGGTAAACCTGATTCTGACTGTTAACGCCTTTGCCTTCCAGACAAATTTGAAAGATTTCACGTGTGGCAATATCACGAGGTACCAGATTTCCGTACGCTGGATACTTCTCTTCAAGGAAATAGAAACGTTCGTTCTCAGGAATACTCGATGGCGATCTTGCGTCACCTGGTTTGCGAGGCACCCAAACTCTTCCACCCTCGCCTCGCGCCGATTCGGACATCAATCGAAGCTTGTCTTCGCCGGGAATGGAGGTGGGATGTACCTGGATGAATTCGCCGTTTGCGTACTTTGCACCCTGCTGATAGCACGCCGACACCGCACTACCTGTACAGACCATCGAGTTCGTTGACTTACCAAAGATCAATCCGGGACCACCGGTTCCGATAATCACAGCGTCGGCGGGAAACGCTTTGAGTTCGAGCGTCTGAAGGTCCATGGCGATGAGACCACGGCAGACCTGATGATCGTCGAGCACGAGCGAAAGCATTTCCCAGTGCTCAAACTTTCGAACCTTGCCGCTCACCTCGTGTCTTCTAACTTGTTCGTCCAGTGCGTAAAGCAACTGCTGACCTGTTGAGGCCCCGGCGAAAGCAGTGCGGTGATGTTTGGTCCCACCGAAGCGTCGGAAATCAAGGAGTCCTTCGTTAGTGCGCGAAAAAGGCACCCCCATACGATCGAATAGGTAAATGATGGCGGGCGCCATGTCGCACATAGCCTTGGCCGGTGCTTGATTCGCAAGGAAGTCACCACCGTAAACAGTATCGTCGAAGTGCTCCCAGGTTGAGTCGCCTTCGCCTTTTGTATTAACCGCGCCGTTGATTCCACCCTGTGCGCATACTGAGTGCGATCTCTTTACGGGCACCACTGAAAACAAATCAACCGCGTTACCGGCTTCAGCAATCTTCATCGCCGCGGCGAGGCCTGCAAGGCCTCCACCAACGATTGCGATCTTCATTCCGTTACTTGCCATTATTAGATAATGCCTCCGAGCAATCCGCCGGGATGTATAAAGGCGATAGCAGCGTTAATCCCGACCAGTAAAAGGAGCACGCCAAACGCGATGCACGCGTATCCAGTCAACCGTTGAGCTCGTTCGCCAATCGTGATTCCCCAGTCGACCAGAAATAGCCAGATACCATTCGCCAAGTGCCACACAGTTGCGGTGATGCCAATCAAGTAAACGATGAAGATTGGAACCATGTGAAACTCACGAGCGACGATGTCGAATGCCTTGTCGGTGTGGTGTGCGACTGATTCGGTATTTAGACCAGGCACCATTCCAAAACGGAAATTTAAAACGTGGAATGTGATGAAGAAGAACAGAATGACTCCGGTTATTCTTTGCACGAGATAGAACCAGTTTCGTGGGTACGGATAAGCGAGATTGTTCGGACGAGCTTCAACTGTAATGACCATTCCATACACCGCGTGATAGATAAGCGGGATGAAGATGCCACCAATCTCGACAAAGAGAATGTAGGGAATCGACTGTAGATCGACTACGGCCTTGTTGAAGTCACCCGCTCCGGTCAGTGCTTTGGAGTTCGTGTAAAAATGTTCGAGAAGGAAAAGTCCGAGGGGCACGATGCCTGAAAGCTGATGCAGCTTGCGCAGGATGAAGTTCCTGCTCAAACGAATAGCCAAGAATGCACTCCTTTGCCAAAAAGCTTGATCGTCGAACCACTTCGACTTTGATCAGGCAGGTTGTAAATGTTTTTACGCAGAGCAATTGGATTATATTGAGAAGGTGTAGAAAAGCACAACCGCGTGGTAATTGCAGGTGTCCGATATGCTTCAGCTTGTCGGTTTAGTGTCCAAAGGCTCGGCGGTGAAGGATTCGGATAAATTTCAACTGCAGAGACGCAGAGTACGCCGAGGAGACGCAGAGAGATATTCAGATCAGTCGCACGACCGTTATTGTGCGTGAGACTTTGTGGAGGACGCCTGCTGTAACAGCATGCGTCTCAGGACCAGTAAAGGAACGATGGATGAGTGAGCTAATTAAGAAGTCGCTGACGGAACTTGCGGCAATGATCAAAGATAGGGTTGTCTCGCCGGTCGAAGTTGCCGAGGCCTATCTTGAACAGATTTCGAAAATGAACCCGCAACTGAATGCGATCGCCGCGCTTTCACCCGACCTGTTGGACCGTGCACGCGAATCCGAAGCTGCTGTGATGCGCGGCGAGAATTTCGGTGCGCTGCACGGCGTTCCCGTCACTATTAAGGACACAATCGACACAGCGCACTTACGCACAACCAGCGGCTCGAAGGTTCGCAGCGCGCACATACCAACTCACGACGCCCCAGCAGTTGCACGCCTGAAATCCGCCGGAGCGATGATTCTTGGGAAGACGAACGCCGCCGAAATGGCGATGGATTACACAGCTGACAACCCGGTCTTCGGTCGGACTAATCATCCGCTGGACAAAACTCTAACTCCAGGTGGTTCGAGCGGCGGAGAAGCAGTGGCAATTTCGACTTACATGTCACCAGGCGGATTGGGTAGCGATTTAGCAGGGTCGATTCGTATACCGTCCCACTTTTGTGGCATCGCAGGATTGAAGCCTACGACTGGTCGCGTGCCCGGTGGCGGGCAGTTTCCACCCAGCACCGGACCTTATTCACTCGGCGCGGTCATCGGTCCGATGGCGAGAACAGTTGCGGACCTTTGCTGCATGTATCTCGTGCTCGCAAACGCAACGGACCAGAGCGCAGAGTCGCGGTCGCTGAAGGACCTAAAGGTCGCGTGGTACACGGACGATGGTATAGCGCCAGTCACAAGCGAAACTGCAGAGTGTGTGAGAACAGTTGCCTCTGTGCTGAAGGATGCCGGGCTCATTGCCGAGGAAGTAAGACCACCACACGTTGAGAGAGCAAATGAACTCTGGCTCAACATGTTTTCGCGTGCGTCAGTAGTTCAACTTCGGAATGTGTACACGGGACGTGAGAATGAAGGAGGCTCTTTTGTGCGTTGGCGATTGAGTACTGCCGATGATGTTCCGGCGCCGATGTTGGATAGCTACATTGCCGCGTGGATGGAACGCGATCAGTTGCGAGCGGAGTTAGTTGAGTGGATGAGAACCACTCCAATCCTGATTTGTCCGGTTGGTGCGACACCGGCGTATCCGCACGATACTTTGAAAGTCGAAGTGAACGGCACAACGATGGGGACGTTTCGCGCGTTCAGTTATTCGCAAGCGTTTAATGTGTTCGATCTGCCAGTTGTGACGATTCCGGTGGGGAGATCAAAGGACGGGCTACCGATCGGCGTGCAGATTGTCGGGCGACCATTTGAAGAAGAGATGGTCTTGAAGGTAGCCGAAGCGGTGTCCGATATGCTTTAGCTTGTCGGTACGACCTCAACAAACTTCGAATCGTCGATTAGTAGAAGACCAACAAGCTGAAGCATATCGGACATCGGACATTGTCTCGTCGCACGTCCATCCTATATAGTTCGCGACCAAAGCTTCGACCAGTCCCGTCTACATTTTCAGGAGTTAAATTATGGATCCCCTTGCCACAGTCCTGCTCTTCATGTTCTTCGGATTCATCGGCCTCGTGCTGTTGGTAGTTGCGGTCAAGACGATCCGAATCGTTCCCCAGGCCACCGTCATGCTGGTTGAACGACTCGGTAGGTTCGACAAAATCGCGAGTAGCGGGCTCAATATCCTTATTCCGTTTCTCGATAGACCACGAGCAGTTTACTGGACCAACACGCGCCCCGGAGTGACCTCGATCGATTTACGCGAGCAGTACATCGATCTGCCGCCTCAGCCTGTGATCACCCGAGACAACGTTACGATTCATGTCGACTCAGTCGTCTACTGGCAAATAACGGATCCCGTGAAGGCAGTGTATGAGATGAACGATCTGGTTGGCGGTATCGTGCAATTAACTATCACCGGCATGCGCGCCGTAATGGGCGACATGGATCTCGACCATACTCTTTCTCAGCGCGATCAGATCAATGCCAAGTTGCGCATCATTCTTGATGAGGCGACAGATAAGTGGGGCGTTAAGGTCACACGTGTTGACGTTAAGAACATCAATCCACCGGAAGATGTTCGGATCACAATGGAAAAGCAGATGACAGCGGAGCGTAACAGGCGCGCTCTGGTTTTGCAGGCTGAAGGTGATCGGCAGGCAGCAATAACTCGTGCGGAAGGTGAGAAGCAAGCTGCTGTGACGCGAGCCGAAGGTGAAAAGCAGTCTGCGATTCTTGCCGCTGAAGGCGCTGCACAGGCCAGGTTGAGAAACGCTGAAGCGGAGGCTGAGGCGATTCAAAGGGTTGCTGATGCAATGCACGAGCATGGCAACCCCGCACAGTACTTAATCACGACACGCTACATCGAGAGCCTTCGCGACATGACACGGTCAAACAACTCGAAAGTTATCTTCATGCCGGTGGAGACGTCATCGATGTTGGCGAGCGTCGGCGCGATCAAGGAAGTCTTCTCACAAACCGGCCAGCAGAGCGGAGAAAAAGAGAATCCACCACCACCGCCACGGCCCAAAGAATTGCCGAGATGATGTCCGATAAGCTTCAGCTTGTCGATGAAATGTCCGATATGCTTTTAGCTTGTCGGCATGCGATCAACTTAATTAGTGCCAGCTCAAATGAGAAGACAGACAAGCTGAAGCTTATCGGACACTTCCCAACGGGTGTCGTGACAGGGCCGTATACTTCGAACCGCCGCTGCTGAGTTCGCTTCTAAAAACTACCAACTCTTCCACCAACAAACTCTCCGGTTCAAATCCCAACTGCTGGTTCGCTTCCGCCAATGCGCGCGCCCCGGCAGGCTTTCGAATTCGCGCAATTGTTAAGTGAGGACTAAAGCTCCGCGTCTCTTTCTCAAAACCATTTGCCGAACACTCCAGCTCAAAGCGCTGTTGTAACTCCGCTAGCATTGCCTTTCGATCATCAACTCCGATCCAAACAACTCGTGGTTGACTCATTCGCGGAAAGACCCCAGCTTTGCTAATTGAGATCGTAAATGGATGAAACGAAGAAGCTGTTCGGGATGCAGCTGTTGAAATAAGTGGAACACGATCTGTGGCGACACTTCCAAAGAACTTAATAGTTAAGTGGATATTCTCGATTCGACTCCAGCTTGCCTGAACCTCCGGCGCCGCGTGCCGTAAGAAGTCAACATGTTTCTGAATACCGGAGCGAACGACGCTGGACAATTCAATCGCACAGAATACTCGCCACTGCTCCATCTAGGTAACACTTACCTCCTCACGTCTCCGCTTCTGCCCGTCCCCGCGTCTCCCGCGTCCCTTCTACGGTTGCAACACCAACGTCTCCTTCGCGGCCGCAGCAACAGCTGCTTCACTGAATGGAAAAACTCTCGGAGTCACAGCCTTCCAGTCATCAAGTTGATCCTTCCAATGCGGACTCGAAGGCACGCCGGATTCGCCAACACTGATTCCATGCTGCGTAAGATCCCAGTTACTCGGGTCTGCAATCAATCGCATAGAGACGGCTGCACCGACGTTCACCGTAGCGCCGATGAAACCGCCAGTGCCATTTTGTGGAAACGGCTGAATCGTGAATTGCGCACCGATCAGCGGCGCTGGTGCAAGAGGGTGCGGGAAGCGAGCCTTTACCATTTCGCCCCACGTCCACTTCGATTCATCTTTGCCCAAACTGCGGGTCAATGCTTTTACGGCATCGTCGTAGCACACACGAAAGAGGTCGGCATAAGTTTTAAACCCTTTCGGTAGCCAATCCGCTGGTTGGTCTTTGATGATGCGATCGAGAGTGGTGTCGAAGTTTGACCACTGATAAGTTTTTACTAACTCATCACCCAGCGCAGCTGTGAGGATTCGCGAGCGAAACGCCAAACGCATCTGGGCGGCCAATAGGGCAACTCGCGATTCCGCGTTCACTAATCCATCCCAGCTCTCAAATGAGCTCAACACAGCAGCTAGTTTTTCGTCTGCCTGAGTCAGCGTCGGCTTTAGTGTTTGGACCACTTGTTTTGTGAAGAGCACCCCGGCGATTGAATAAACGTCTCCCTGGATTCGGCGGAAGTCATCCGCATTCAACCTGGGTTTTTGATTCAGGAGATCGAATATTCTGCGCGCACGATAGGGTTGTGCCCATGAATGGGTCAGAAAATATGGATAGTCGGTTCCGACGATTCGTTGATTTGCTGTGACAATGATTCCCGACTGTGGATCGTAAACCTGGGGGAGCTTGTCGATTGGAATGTAACTAACCCAATCACCAGCTTCCGTTGAGCCGTCGTAGGGAAGACTGCCGTCGCCAGACTTGCGAACCGGAACCACACCGGCCGCGTGATAGCCAATGTGTCCATCCACATCTGCGTAAACGATGTTCTGAGTCGGAGCGGTGAACGCTTCCAAAGCCTTACTGAACTCTTTCCAGTTGCGTGCGCGATTTAATTGGAAAGTGGAATCGGGCTTGTTCTTAGTTGGATCAAGAGCCGTCCAGCGTAAAGCGTATCGCTTTCCATCTCGCTCAAAGACGATCGGGCCGTGGCGAGTCTCAGTGACGTCGAGTGTGATCGTGTCGGCTGAAAGATCTGCGAGCCCTTTTCGGACTTTTATCTCTTCGTGACGAATCTTCGCATCCCGCCAGCCAGAAAGTGTCATGTACTTCTGAGGATTGTTCGGATCAAACTTTTCGAGGTAGACATCCTGAACATCAGGTCCGACATTGGTAAATCCCCATGCGATGCGATCGTTGTGACCAATAACTACACCCGGAAGTCCAGGTGCTGTCACACCCGCAACACGAACACCGGGTGCTGTCAGATGAACCATATGCCAGATGGGCGGAGCCGTCGGAGCGAGATGCGGATCGTTTGCGAGAAGTGGTTTTCCTGAGGTTGTGTGCTTACCATTCACGACCCAGTTGTTGCTTGCGGCGAGTCCTTCCGCATAGAAGCCGAGTTGCTCTAAAGCAGCGCGATTGATTGCTTCATCCCGGGCTAGTGCAGACAAAGCTTCAGGTGACAGTGGAGAGCCAGAGGTCTTCGCGGTAGTTGAAGCATTCCTTAATTTTGAATCAGTGCCAACGACAAGCACATCGATCGGCGATATCTCAGGCAATAGTGCGGCGCGTTTCTCTGCAGGAAGACTTGCCACAGCCTCGCGCATCAGATCCAAACGCCACGTATTTGAAAGGGCCTCAAAGAAGATCTTGATGACGATCAGCGAATCGGCAGGTGTCCATGGCTTTGGCGTGTAACCCAGAATGCGAAACTCTGGTGGTAATGATTTTTGATCAAGCGTTGAGATGTAAGCATTAACACCGGCTGCATAAGCCTCGAGGACCGCTCGCGACTGTGGCGAAGCTTGTACAACCTCCGCTTCAACCACCTGGGAGAATCCTAAAGTTCGATGAAGTTTGTCCTGGTCAAGCGCGGGACTATTCGGAACGTTTGGCAGAACTTCTGACAATTCGCCTCGCGCGTTTCGTCGGAATAGATCCATTTGCCAGAGTCGATCCTGAGCCGTCACGTATCCCTGCGCGAAGTAGAGGTCCTCGTCATTCTTTGCGTCTATGTAGGGAATGCCACGTTCATCGCGACGGATGGTCACGCTGTCTTTCAAGCCTTTGACTTTGATTGAGGTAGCAGCTGAGCTGGTTTGGCCACCAAGACTCACGTAACAAATCGACGGCAAAAATTGCATCGCTACTGTGAACGTCAGCGCCAATATCAACACACGTTTCATATTGAGTGACCTCGATTGTTTAGGATTCAACCCGGAAAAATACTAGCACATGGCTAAGGTGGTTCTTGCCGTTGCCGAACTCAGAACGGCGTGCACTCGAAGAGAATAACGTTGACCATGATTTGAGCGAGTGGTTACAATCCCGACTACATGAAGCGTCGTCAACTCACTTATGTCGGAACCGTCGTGTTGGCGTTGATAACGCTCTCCTTCGATGCATCCGCGCAACAACGTCCACTCATCACTGAAGACGTCGATATTATTCCACCAGGTACTTTGAGAATCGAAGCTGGTTTGGACTTCATGCAGAGCGCCAAGTATCCAGTCTCCGGGCTCAATGGAGATCTGACGCGAGTCGGTGTCATTGGTGTCAACATCGGCATGGGGCCAAATGTTGAATTTCAAATTGAAGGCGTAGCGCAAAACGTTTTGAGCATCAACTCTCGAGGACCTTCAGCTATTCCGTTGAACCTTGCTGCGGGCGCTAACTCAACACACGACACTGGTGACTTTACTCTTTGGGCAAAGTTCAAACTGCGAAACGAAACTGAACGTGGTCCGTCTCTCGGCTTCCGCTTTGGCGTGGGATTGCCGAACTCAAGCCAGGGAACAGGCATCGGTTTGAATCAGACCAACGCCTATGGCCAGGTTTTAGTTGGCAAGAAATTCGGGCAAGACGGTCGCTTCAATACGTTTGGCAATCTTGGAATCGCGATTCTTACCGCACCAACTGAGTTGTTTTCTCAGAACGACGTATTCACCTACGGCGCAGCGGGCATCTTTCGAATCAACAAACAATTCAGCTTAGCCGGGGAAGTGAATGGTCGTGCGAACACTCGTCCAGGAAACGGCCCGTTTGGCACTGAGTCACAGTCTGAGGCCAGGCTCGGAATGCAGATTCGAGCGTCGGGGCTACGTTTTGATTTTGCCGGTATCAAAGGGCTGACGAGTTTCTCGCCAAATTCCGGATTCACTGTGGGCGTCACTTACGACTCACCTGCCGTTTTCGCACCAATCAAACAGTAAAAGAAGGTATTTTGATCTTGTGCTTTGATCTTGGCACTTGGACGTATCTCTCTGTGTGCGCAACTTCGAAAGACAAAGTACAAAGCTCCAAGGACAAAGAACCAGACATGGTACTTTGATCTTTGTGCTTTGATCTTGCTACTTTGACGCGCCATTATGTTTTCGCAATTTCAAAATACAAAGCACAAAGCTCAAAGCACAAAGCTCCTTTTTGCCCATGTATGATTGGCTCAGCACCATCGCGCGATGGTTAGAACGGTATGTACTCGGCTTACCAATTTATCTCGCAGCTCCGGCGATGATCATAATTGGCGCCCTGGATTCATCCCTACTTTCGTTACCCGAAATAAACGATTACCTCGTTGTTGGCAGATGTTTTAGACAACCACACGCGGTCTTTTACTTTCCTTTGTTTGCAGCGACAGGGTCAGTTCTTGGTTGTTTATTGCTCTACACAATTATGAGGCGGGGCGGACAGGCGGTTCTCCGAAAGCGTTTTAGCTTAGAAAGCATCCAAAAGGTGGAACGTGCATATGCCCGCTTCGGTTTTCTCGCGATCGCGGTTCCTGCAATATTGCCGCCACCACTGCCGTTCAAGGTTTTTGTCGCCACTGCAGGAACACTCGAGTATCCACGTTGGAAATTTTTGTTGACCGTAATGTTGGCACGTTCATTGCGCTATTACGTGGAAGGTATTCTCGCGGTTTTCTACGGGAGGAGAGTGTTGGTATTCTTCAGGGATAATGGCGTCGTGATTATCAGTATAGTGGCGACGATTGGTCTTATTGGTTTACTTATCTATATGTTTATCAACCGTAATAAGAATGCGCGTCAACCGCCGCATTCTAACGACATCTAGGTTTCTGATTGAAAGGATTCTGATTGAAGTCATTTATTCATCCCATTACTAAAGCACTAACAAGGGTTTCGGATTACCTCGTTACTTTTGGTCCCCTTGGTCTCTTTGCAGTCGCTTTGCTCGATTCTACTTTCGTTCCCCTACCGAGCAGCGCCGATGCGCTGATGCTTTTACTGTCAACGACGAGTCCTCGCTGGATGCCGCTTTACGCCTTTATGGCCACGGCAGGATCCGCGATCGGCTGTTGGATTCTCTATGTGATTTCCCGGCGGGCTGGCTCGCGTGCGCTTAGCAAGTTTTCCGAAGCCAAACAGAAGCGTGTAAAAGATCTGATCGAGCGCTACGACATGCTATCGGTGCTTGTCGCTACGCTTCTGCCACCGCCGTTCCCCTTCAAGCTATTTGTGATTACCGCGGGTGTGTTCCGGTTCAGTTTGCTGCGATTCATGATTGCTGTCACGGTGGGTCGCGCGTTTCGTTTTCTACTCGAGGGCTATTTTGCTGTCCGCTACGGAGCTGAAGCGAAGGTGTTGTTGGCCAGGTACTATCCCTGGATCGGTTTGGCCTTTGCAGTCGGGATTGTTCTTTTCGTGATCCTGCGGAAGTTAATAAAGCGAAGTGCCACCGTCGAACAGACTATAGAGACCGCAGTGGAACAGAGGTTAGAGGCTGGGAACTAACGGCAGGGTTGGTTCAGTTCGTTTAATCTCGGGAAACTGAAATGTTCGTGCGGTCACGAGGTCTTTTACTCCGTGTTCTTCTTCGAGCTTCGTAAGCAGTAACAAAAAGATTTCAGCAGTTGCAAGGGCGTCGCTTCCAGCTCGATGCCTACTGATAATCGGGATTGAGAAATGGTCCGCAATTGTATCGAGCCGATGGTTTCGAATTTCAGGCAACACGCGGCGAGACAATCTGACGGTACATAGATGAGGATTGACCATCCGGTGTCCCGGGTAGACGCGCGAGATTTCGTGATTAAGGAAGTTGGTATCAAAAGGTGCGTTGTGTGCGACCAACACTGAATCGCTAACGAAATCGAGCCACTGGGGAGCAACTTCAGCAAACACCGGCGCTTGTCGAACCATATCGTTCGAAATTCCGGTGAGAGAAACAACGAAGCGAGGGATGGGAATCTCCGGATTGACGAGTTGCATAAACTTATCAACGATCCGTCCACCACGAATGCGGTAAGCTCCGAGTTCAATTAAACGATTGGGTGGTGTTTTGGCGCCGGTGGCTTCAACATCAACTACAACAAAATCGAGATCCTTAAGTAAACGCGTGTCCCAATTATCTCGCTGAAGTTCGATCGTGTTGTTTTCGATTATTTTGAAGCGACGATCATTTCGGATGAGGTCGGCAACTAGTAGACCTGCCAACTCGTCGTCGATGTGAGAAATTTTGAAAACAGCATCAACGATTTCAGAGGCTGCGGCGCGTCCACCAGCATCGGTTAGAAGGTCGATTGTGTCCTGGACGAGTGTCGAGTCGGAAACTAAATTCGGATAAGGCGGCATTCGGGCAATGATTGTAACACGCTCAACAAGTTTATCGAGGTGAGAATTTTGACAGCAGAAGAAGTAATCAACGAGTTCAAAGAAACCGATGCGTTACTGGAGGGGCATTTCCAGTTGACGAGTGGTTTACACAGCACTGTCTACCTGCAATGTGCGCGCGTGCTGCAGTATCCGAAGAAGGCGGAACAATTTGCACTAGCAATCGCCGAGCAGTTCAAGGATCGTGGTATTGAGTTAGTGGCATCACCGGCGATTGGTGGAATTGTGATCGGTCATGAAGTGGCACGAGCTCTCGGTGCACGATTTATCTGGACCGAACGTGAAGCGGAACAAATGACATTGAGGCGTGGTTTTACGATCACCCCGGGTGAAAAGACACTTGTTGTAGAAGACGTGATCACCACTGGTGGTTCAACGCGCGAAACGATTGAATGTTTACAGCAGGCAGGAGCGAATGTGTTAGGTGCGGCGTCGATCATAGATCGATCCGGTGGCCATGCAGATGTTGGTGTTCCAAGGTTTGCGCTCGCGTCGCTGAAGGTCGTCGCAGTGAACTCTGCCGAGTGTGATGCGTGCAAAATGGGTGAACCGGTAGTTAAGCCTGGAAGTAGGGCGGTGGCGGGATCAGTTAAGCCCAATTAGTCAGTGGTCAGTAGTCAGTGGTCAGTCGTTACATGAACGTTGACCAATGTCTACTGACCACTGACTACTGACTACTGACTACTGACCATTTCTCAATTCTTGAACTACAAACTTCTCCTTCAATACGACGGTACTGACTTTCACGGTTGGCAGATTCAGGATGGACTGCGAACCGTGCAAGGTGAGTTGACACGTGCCTTGTCACTTATCGAAGGAAGGGAGGTGAATGTTCAGGGATCCGGCAGAACTGACGCCGGGGTACATGCGGAAGGACAAGTAGCCAACGTTACGATTGAACGGGATATCAGTCCGGGCAAGCTGCGCTCTGCGATAAATGCAAATGTCGATAAGGATGTCCGTGTGTTGGAAGTGAACGAAGTAAGCGATGACTTTCACGCACGATATTCAGCGACTGGAAAAACATATGTGTATCGGATCGTGAATGGCCCGGTGAGTTCACCTTTCTGGGTTCGATATACACATCAGGAGGCGAGACCTCTTGATTTCGATAATATGCTTTCTGCAGCCGCTCTACTTTCAGGAGAGCATGACTGGACTGCTTTTTCCGCCGCACAAGCCGACGTCGAAGATCGCCGCCGTACGATCACACACTTGACGTTATCTGAGCACGAGGATGAACGGGCGAGAGAACGTCTGGTTGAAATAGAAGTTAGTGCCGATGGTTTTTTGCGTTATATGGTGCGCTCAATTGCTGGGACACTCCTTGCGGTGGGTCGAGGTGAATTACAGATCGAGGAGGTTCGACAGGCGATCGTAACAGGTGTGCGACCAAGGCTCGCAGTTACCGCGCCAGCATGTGGATTGACGTTGTTAAGGGTTCGATACGAATGAACGATTTGTTACTGTCCTAATATTGTCTGCTCGAGAAGACCCCTCTGGCGTCTCAGATTGACAGTCATCCACTAAGCGACAAGAATGGCCACGGCTTTCATCATCATCAATCATTCAACCTACCAAGATGCTTTCTGACTTTGCTGGTGTTATCAAAAAAGGAACGCGCGAAGAAACGCTGTTAGCCTCAGTGGCCTGGGATCGTTTGCCGCGACACGTTGCAATCATCATGGATGGCAACGGTCGTTGGGCCGGTCAACGAGGCCAGCCGCGCATTGCCGGCCATCGCGCGGGGGTTGAAGCGGTTCGAGCTGCTGTCGACACAGGAGCTCGACTGGGTTTGCAGGCTCTGACCCTTTACGCATTCTCAACTGAGAACTGGAAGAGACCGCGTTATGAAGTCGACGCGCTCATGAGGATGTTGCGTCGATATCTTCGCATCGAGCTCGACGAAATTGATCGACAGAATATCAAGTTTCAAACAATCGGCCGGACTGGCGAACTGGCTGACAACGTGCGCAGCGAAATCACACGGGCAACTGAGCGCACCGCGCAAAACAAAGGCATGATCTTGACCGTCGCGCTGAACTACGGTGGTCGCGCCGAAATCGTCGACGCTTGTCGTGCGGCCGTGAGACGTCTGCTTGATGAAGGTGCGCGACCCGACGAGGTGACTGAAGATCGAATTGCGAACGAACTGTACACTCGAAACCTTCCTGATCTTGATCTGTTAGTTCGAACCAGCGGTGAGTTGAGGATCTCGAATTTCCTCTTATGGCAAACCGCTTACAGCGAGATCTACGTAACTGACACGCTTTGGCCGGACTTTCGTAGACAGCACTTACTCGAAGCGGTGATTGATTATCAGGGACGTGATCGCCGTTTTGGCGGATTGAAGTTGGTTGCGGGTCGGAAGTGAGGAGCCTGACAAGCTCAAGCTTATCGGACATTGAATCCCGTTGGAAAACATTAAGACCCAAAAGCAACCAGCAAAGAACTCTGGACGAGCACGTCTACTCACCGCGTTCGTTGTTCTTCCGTTTCTTATTGCGTCAATCCTGATCCCCTGGCTCAAATGGCTATTTGTAGTAATGGCCGGAGCTGCGATGATTCTCGGCTTGTTTGAGTTTTATGTTCTGTCAAAACGTCTCAAAGTCAACCCGAATACCAGCGCGGGATTTCTAGGCGCGACAGCGATCTTCGTAATTTGTTTGTTCTTCAACGACCTCTCGATCAACTTATTTTTGATTCAAATCACTTTGATCATTCTGACTGCAGGCACATTGATCGCTTCGGCACTGCGTGGAGAAGAGTTCGACAAGATGATTGCTTCCACAGGTGCAACAGTTCTTGGGGTGCTCTATATCGCTCTCCTCGGCAGTCATCTGCTCTCGCTTCGAGTCGGCTTTGAACAGATCAGGTCTGCACACCTGCTGTCTTTTTTCTTTCTGATACTGATGGGAGCTGACGCTGGTGCGTATTACACTGGACGCGCGTTTGGCAAAAACAAGTTGGCTCCTAAGATCAGTCCGGGTAAGACTTGGGAAGGCGTCGGCGGTGGAGTTGTTGCAGCGTTGGTTATGGCAACTCTTTCTCATTACTGGTTCTTTCCAGAGTTGGCTCTGAAATGGGCGCTCCCTCTTGCTTTCGTCATGACAATCGTTGGCATTCTTGGCGACCTGACCGAAAGCGCACTGAAGCGCGGCGCCGGGGCAAAAGATGCGGCGAACATTTTGCCGGGTCATGGTGGAATACTCGATCGACTCGATAGCTTGCTCTTCAATGCACCGCTCATCTACTATTTTGCTCGTTTCTATTTCAGCAGTTGAATTCCCTCGACAACTTCATGACAACACGAAAAATCGTCTTAATCATTGTCGGCGTCATTGCGGCAGTAACGCTTGTAACGTTCGTTTTTGTTGGTGGGATTGTTGGATTCGCCTTGTATTCGGTTGGCAATAGTCAGGCTGCTGAGATCGCTCGAAACTTTCTCCGCAACAACGAGAAACTGAAGAACGACATTGGCGAAGTTAAGGAATTTGGCAGCCTGGTGACTGGAAGCGTCAATATCGACGATGATAACGGGCAGGCCACAATCAATCTCAAAGTCGTCGGAGCCCGTGAGTCTGTCAACGCATCCGTCAAAATGATCTTTGTTCATGGACAGTCGTGGCGAGTGAGCTCCGCTTCCTACGTAAACAAGTTAGGCCAAACAATTAGTCTGCAAGACCCCTACGACTCGAAAAGGTTAGTGTCCCCGCCTAAGCTCCTGGTAGCGTCATAGTATGGTCAGCAAAGGCATCTCGATACTTGGTTCGACCGGTTCAATCGGCTGCAACACACTACGTGTAATTGAAACGCTCGCCGAGCCACGTCTGCGAGTTGTTGCCCTTGCCGCCGGTAACAACGTCGAGCGATTGGCTGAACAGGTTCAGACTCATTTGCCGGAAGTCGTGTCGGTTGAAAACGAGAAGGCCGCGCACGACTTGCGCGCGTTACTGTTTGAACGCGATGTCGACTTGCCGCGCATTGTTATTGGCGAGGACGGATTAGTTGAAGTTGCAACGCATCCACAAGCCGATTGCGTTGTCAGCGCGACGGTTGGCGCTGTTGGATTTGTGCCTACGCTGCGCGCACTGGAAGCGGGCAAACGAGTGGCGCTCGCCAACAAAGAGACGTTGGTTATGGCCGGCGAATTGATGACCAGGGCGGCCAGAAAATCGGGAGCTGAATTGTTGCCTGTCGACTCAGAACACAATGCGTTGCATCAATGTTTACGAGGTGAAAGGCGCGAAGAAGTTAAACGGATTGTACTCACTGCGTCGGGCGGTCCTTTTCGCACCAAGAGCAAGTCAGAAATGAAAGAGGCAACTGTCTCGGACGCCATGCGCCACCCAACCTGGAGCATGGGAGCGAAAATTACGATCGACTCGGCTACCTTGATGAACAAGGGGCTCGAAGTTATCGAAGCTCATTGGCTTTTTGGTTTTGGGTCTAACGAAATCGGAATACTTGTTCATCCTGAGTCTGTCGTGCATTCGATGATTGAGTTGGTTGATGGGTCGGTTATCGCGCAAATGGGCATAACGGACATGCGTCATGCAATACAGTACGCGTTAACTTATCCGCAAAGACACTCGTCTTCGCTGCCGTCACTGGATCTGACCTCAATTTCAAAGCTCCACTTTGAAGCGCCGGATCTTGATCGTTTTCCTTGTATATCGCTCGCATATCGTGCCCTTGAAGCAGGAGGGACGTTGCCTGCAGCTATGAACGCGGCAAACGAAGCTGCAGTCGCGGCGTTTCTCGACGAGCGAATTCGTTTGACGGAGATTCCTTCGGTTATCGAAGGTGTCATGAATTCTCATGAGCCAAGACCGATTGAGAACATCGACTCTGTTTTGGAAGTAGACCGTTGGGCGCGTGTGGCAGCGGTTGAAGAGATAGAGAAGATTGCCAGGAAGCCTGCGAGTGTTGCGTGACGAAAAGACGCGGGGCGAGGTGGGCAGATCTCAAATCCCAGATTTCAGATCTCAGATTGAGATTCAGATTGAAGATTGAAGTTTGCAGATTGTAGAGTTCAAATTATGTTTCGAATTGCCAGTCGATCTAGAACCTGCAATCTGAGATCTGAGATCTGACCACCCTGTCACCGTGTCACCCCGTCTCTCCTTCACCCGTCTCTCCATCACCACCTCCTCGCATTCCTACTGAAAGGTCAACAGTTTGACGTTAACCTGATGCGACGCGTAAACTCGCTTATGCAACCCATCTGGGTTGATGTTGTGTCTAACTGAGCTGATTTTATGCTAGGAACTTTAAGAAAGAGCTTCATTGAATGGATTATTTGATCACTCCAGCCGCTTTCATTTTTATCCTCGGCTCAGCCGTCATTCTTCACGAATTCGGACACTTTATCGTCGCAAAACTTCTCGGTATTCGCGTTGAAACTTTCTCAGTTGGTTTCGGACCACGGCTGTTTGGTAAGAAGATCGGCCATACTGACTATCGCTTTTCGGCAATTCCGCTCGGAGGGTATGTCAAGCTGGGTGGCGATGAATCGAATGCGCCACTTGAGGGACAGGGCGCGATCGACATTCCTCCCGAGGAGATGTTCAACCTGCGTCCGCGTTACCAGCGAATCATGGTCGCGCTGGCCGGCCCGGTGATGAACGTTCTCACGGCAATGGCTATTCCGTTCGCGGGAGCGATGATTTACGGCGTCCCAATAACACCATCCCCCGTCGTCAGCTATGTTGCGAAAAACGGTGCCGCCGATCAGGCTGGCTTGAAAACAGGTGATCGGATCATTTCATTCAATGGTACTACCAACCCAACGTGGGACTCGATTAATGGCGACGCGCTTTTATCCCCTGGCCAATCGTTACCCCTCACTATCAATCGGAACGGCCAGGAGGTCACACTAAGTATTCGGCCGACGCCGCGCACAGAGAATGGTGAAACTGCAGGTTTCCTGGAGTTCATTCCTGACTACGGTGGTTTGCCTGTAGTAATTAATGAAGTTTCGGCTAGTTCTCCAGCTCAAGAGTCAGGCTTTCAGGCGGGCGATCGAGTTTTATCGGTTGGTGGTGAGCCGGTGAAGAGCGCAGCCCAAATAACCGAATACATTCACAGTCACGACGCCCAGCCGATTCCTTTCGAGATTGAACGAAAAGGACAGAAGACTGAGCTCACAAGTGTGACACGGCGCCTGCCCGGTGCTCTTCTGGGGTTAAAGCTTGGAGAACAGTTTCCACTTCACAGAGTGGGAGTTGGTTCCGGGATCGCATATGCATATGACCAGAACATGCAGATCCTCCGACTGACTGGAAAAGCGCTTGGTCAAGTGTTCAGTGGCAAGCGCTCAGTACGCAACACACTTTCAGGCCCGATTGGGATTTATCAGGCAGCGCAGAAGTCAGTTGAACGTCTCGGGTGGGATGGCGTGTTTGGAATGCTTGGGTTCCTGAGCCTCAACCTGGGAATTTTCAACTTGTTGCCGATACCAGTTCTGGATGGTGGTGCAATCTTTCTCTTACTTATCGAAGGTTTGTTGGCACCTATCGGATTGTCCTTGTCTGTCGCAGTGCGCGACCGTATCCAGCAAGTTGGATTTGTGATGGTTCTCCTTCTGATGGTTTTCGTGATCACCAACGATCTGTTGAAGACCTTTGGTGGAGGACGGTCGGAACCAGAGCAGCCAGCCGCAACTGCGCCTTCAAAATAGCCCCAGCTTATCGTCCATGCGTCACACCAGACCTGTCCAAGTTAAGCATCTCCAGATTGGTGGAGGTGCACCAGTCGTTATTCAGTCGATGACTAAGACCGACACGTCGGATGTCGGCGCAACCGTAGCTCAGATAGAAGAGATGGTACGGGCAGGTTGCGAGATTGTTCGGCTGGCAGTTCCAGACAATGACGCCGCGATTGCACTAAAAGAAATTCGTAAACGCGTTCCAGACGTTCCTCTCGTTGCCGACATACATTTCCACTACAAACTCGCCTTGATGGCGCTGGAAGCCGGAATCGATAAGTTGCGCCTGAACCCTGGCAACATCGGTGCACATGAACGGATTCGAGAAGTCGTACGTGCGGCGCAAGCGCAGCGAGTTCCGATCAGGATTGGTGTTAATGGCGGATCACTTGAAAAGGATCTGCTGAAGAAATATGGCACAGCAACGCCTGAAGCGATGGTTGAATCGGCGATGCGCCACATAAAGATTCTCGAGGATCTAGATTTCACGGACATCATCATTTCACTAAAAGCTTCTGATGTTCACCGAACAGTCGCTGCGTACCGGTTGCTGGCGCAAAAAGTAGACTATCCTTTTCATCTCGGAGTGACTGAAGCTGGAACCTCATTCAGCGGAACGATCAAGTCTTCTATAGGATTGGGCATTTTGTTGCACGAGGGAATTGGCGACACGATCCGCGTTTCGCTTGCAGCTGAACCGCAGGAAGAAGTCCGAGTTGCGTGGGAGATTGTTAAGTCGCTGGGTTTGAGAACGCGTGGTGTGACAGTTGTAGCTTGTCCGACCTGTGGCCGCCTGGATGTCGATGACTTTGTTGGTATCGTCACCGAAATCGAACGCAGGCTGGCCCACATCGAAGAGCCGCTGCACTTATCGATTATGGGTTGCGCAGTGAACGGTCCCGGTGAAGCTCATGACTCGCAACTTGGCATAACCTTCGGACGCGGCGTTGGAATGATTTTTAAAGACGGCGTCCCAATGAGAAAAGTCGCCGGCGAAGACATTGTCGAAGCATTCGTGATGGAGACGGAAAAACTGCTGGCCGAAGGTGCTGCTGCAAAAGAAAAAGAACCTGAGTTGGTTAGTATTACGAGATAGAAGTCATTGCTGATTGCTGATTGCTGATTTCCGATTTCAGGTTACTTCAGTAAAGCTTGTCTACTAATCCACTGGAATACAAAACAATCCGCAATCAGAAATCAACAATCAGCAATCACTTAATACTTATCCTTCTCACTGGTATCTCGCCAGAGGCCATAGTCAAAAACAACGCATCCGTGGCTGGCTTCCGGTTAATGTTCACAATCATTTGTTCCCGCATATCTTCAATTTCAAGAATCCATGCCGCGGCTTTGGAAGGATCGATTCGCTGACTGATACGTCGGACCTCGCTGCCTAGATCTTCATTGACCAACTGCTTTGAATCTGCGCCTAGAGATAACATCCAGGCGTCCCGAATGAGTGTCTCGAGAATATCGAGTCGCTGCTCAAATTCATCTTTGTATTGCGCCTCATTTAGCTGTTCAGCCGATTTCAATAGTTGCGCACGATCGGGTGTTCCGCTCAAAGCCTCTAGCACTGTTAACATCGCTTTGCGCTGCATCGTAAACGTTTCAAGGTCGCCAGAAAGAGCGCGTGAGATACTACCGGCAGCAGCCCTGGCGCGAAGTCTCGAAGTAGAAGCATCTGCGAGTTTATTGCTTACCAGATAGTGTTCGATTTCGTCTGGCGTCAATGGTGAAAACCTGATCATCTGACATCTTGAGAGAACCGTTGGGAGAAGCATAGCCGGACGCGAGGTGATCAGGATTAAATGAGACGTGCTCGGAGGTTCTTCGAGAACTTTCAAGAGAGCATTAGCAGAGTTATCGTTCAACTTGTCAGCTTCATCGATCAAGAAGACGCGTGCTTTTCCTTCAAACGGACGAAAGTTCGCCTCACGTTCTATTTGTCGCATCTGATCGACACGAAACACCCGTTTTGGGGGAACTACCATCCCAACGTCGCCATGATCCGTCAAGATCATTGGAATCCAATCGTCGCGATTTGCGCTTGTTGGGTAGTTAAGTTTGAGAATCCGAGTACATACGCTACAAACTCCGCACGCTTCAAAATCTTTTGTCGAACGACAATTCAGTGCACGTGCCACTTCGAGGGCAAACAATTTCTTCCCGATGCCTTCTTCCCCAACAAAGAGAAGGGCGCCAGGTAAGCGACCCGACGAAAGCATGTGCTTCAAAACGTTCTTGACTCTGGAGTTTCCTGTTAGTGAATCAAACATTGTCTACCTGGTCCTCGAAAGATGTCCCCGGCTCTCCAGGAAGGGAAGCAAGATAGCTTTAACGCGTTCGTGTGTGGCTTCGACAGCCCCACTCGTATCGATCACTTTAACTCGCTCGGGTTCCGAAGCGGCGATCTGAAGATAAGCCTGACGTACACGTTCATGAAAGTCCGCATGCTCGATGTCGAGACGATCGCGTCGCGCATTCCCTCTTCGCGTTGTGCGATTGGTTGATTCCTTAACTGGGACGTCGAAGAGTAGCGTTAGATCTGGCTTGAGGTTTTCAGTTGCCAGACGGACTATTTGTGAGATTAATGCTGGTTCAAAACCACGCCCGGCCCCTTGATAAGCGACAGTTGCATCTGCATAGCGATCTGAAATGACAACCGTACCTTTCTCCAGGGCGGGTCGCAGGACACGTCTGACATGTTGAGCTCGGTCAGCGGCGAAAACGAGTAACTCCGTGAGTGGATCGACTTCCTCCTGCGCATCGAGCAGCGCCGCTCGCAAGCGCAGTCCAATGGTGGTGCCTCCAGGTTCCCGAGTAAGCACGATGTTACATCCGCGTTCCTTGAGGTAGTTGCTAACTAATCGTAACTGAGTAGATTTGCCGCTGCCGTCAATACCTTCGAAGGTAATAAAAGTTCCAGACACAGATCCTCTTGGTGTTTGAGAAGTTTAAGTTCGCGAGAGTGTAAACGAAGAATCAGGCTTCAGGCGAGCTGACGTCCGTTTGTCGAGCATGCGCCTCAGTAGCGGGAGCGGTATGTATATCTCCGGTGACTTTGCGCGACTGGGAGATGGTGGAGATGGCGTGTTTGAAGATGAGCTGTTCCTGCGAACCCGACTCCAGGAGAACTGAAAACTTATCAAAACTTCGGATTCTGCCAGTCAGCTTCGCACCGTTCAGAAGGTAAATAATTACCGTAGTCTTCTCACGCCGGACTGTGTTCAGAAAGGCGTCCTGAATATTCTGTGGTGCCTGTTTGTCTGACATGATCGAACCCGGGAAGCATTACTAAGCGATTGCGATCAGATTACAACAGCGGTTTGAGGCTGACAAGAGATAGAGCGAGATGTGATAGAAAGATGATTATTTGGGTTGGACCGAAATATCGAGGGAATCGAGCACCGATTGCAGAACTGACGTTTCTTCCCCAAAACCATTGAACCACTCAACTCCCGCTTCGTGCCGAAACCATGTCAATTGGCGTTTTGCATAGTGACGAACGTCTACTTTCGTCTGGAGAACGGCGCTCTCTAACGTCCTTTTGCCCGCAAGATACTCAACAACGCGGCGATAGCCATGAGCTCCTAATGCGTTGGATTGTGCCGGAATTCCTTTCGCAAGCAGGGTTCGAACCTCTTCGACCAACCCCGTCTCAAAGTGCATTTCTGCCCGCTCGTTGATGCGTTCGTAAAGTTCATTTCGTGGTGGATTTAAGGCAAGAATTCGCAGCCTGCGGGTACTGGAATGTGCCTCAGGACGTTTGTCTAATTGAGCAACAATCGAGTGTTGGGTTTGGATTCTAACTTCGATCGCACGTTGTACCCTGGGCCAATCGCGTGGAAAGAACCGCGTGGCTGCTTCCGGGTCAATCTTCTGTAACAAACGATGGAGATGCTCTGGCCCATGACGCTCACGGATCAAAGTGATGCGCTTACGGAGTGCTTCGTCGGTCTGTGGGCTCGAAAAGAAAGGTTGGCGCAGAGCACGTAAATAGAAGCCTGTTCCACCCACCAGGATCGGAATTCGATTTCGCTTTTCTATCGCATCAATTGTGGCAGCTGCCTCACGCGCCCATTCGCCGGCAGTGTAGTTGACATCCGGAGAAACAAAATCGATCAGGTGATGTGGTATGCCTTTGCGGTCTTCGAGTGGAACCTTGGCGGTCGCGATCTGTATTTCCTTGTAGACCTGGACAGAGTCGCAGTTGATGATCTCGCCATTTAGTCTTAGCGCGACTTCAATACCTAGCGTGCTCTTGCCTGAGGCGGTAGGACCGACAATAGCGATTACTGGGCTCTGAGTTAGGGTCACGATCGAGAGGATAGCACGCGGAAAAGTATGACCATCCAGACGAGCGCGAGAAGGACCAAGCCGCCGATCAATTGATTACGGGTGAAGCGCATAAGCAGCGTAGGTTAGGTTTGTTCGTCCCTTTTAGTTTGTATCCTTAGCGGAGGATTGTGAACCTGGCAATCAGGCCAACGGCCCAAAGCACGATATCGATAATCGCGAGGGTTTTCGCAACAGTTGCGATTCCACGTTTGTCCTCAGCGACCTGGTAATGATTCATGATCTCAAGCGCACTGTTGGCTTTCTTAAATGCAATGAAGCCAAGTATGAACCCAAAGCAGAATATTCCGATGATGCTCATGATGAGTGCCTGCTTGGCATCATCAGCTGCTTCTCTTGCCTTGGCGTTCAGGACGTTCGGTTCATACATCGGGTTTCCGCCGAAAGGTGGTGGCGGCGGATTGTATGCTTGATTGTACTGTTGGTCTGACAACGTTCTCTTCTCCTTGCTGAGGTTCAAAAAGAAAAAGCCGGTGGTATTTAGTACATCCTGGTCACTTCGATTCCCGTGTAATACGCCTTCAGTATCTGTTCGTAACTCCACCCCTGCTTCGCGAGCCCATAAGCGCCAACCTGGCACATTCCCACGCCATGGCCCCAGCCGCGACCAGTGAAGACAAACTCCGTTACCTTGCTGTTGTCATCGAGCTCGCGATCAATCACGAAGAGTTGTTCCTTCAAACCAAGTGCTGAACGAATACGTCCACCCCGAACATGTGCAGTGCCGTTTGTTCCTACGACTTCCAGATCCGTAACTCGATGTGAAGTTCCGCGTGATGCAACACGCAAGTCGATCAGTTGTCCAATGCCACGGGTGTAACGCGAAAGGCGCGCTTGAACCTGACCCACAGACAACCCCCGTGTCCAGTTACTGAACGGCGAGAAGCGATCGGCTGCTGCTCCGTTCGGTGCAGCTTTAACCTCGAGATAGTCGACTAAACCATCTGCACCCAGGTGAAACGTAACTGCTTCGCCACCTACAAGAGCTACTGACTTCACGTTATATGGCGTGTCGCCAATCTGCCGAAAGAGAAAGACCTCGGGATTCAGTCGGATTGGTTGATCTTTGCTTCGTGTGGTTCGCAAAACTAACTGATTATCCGACGTTGGTTTCGCATTGCCCTTTTGAAGTTGAAGCAAGTTTCTCGATTCAAGGAGCCTGGCAATCGCATGAATTACTTTCGCTCGAGACAATGGCTCGCGCGGCCGGATCGTCGCGTCCGGATATACCGGCAGAAAACCATCGCGCACCAACATCGCCAGATCCGCGCGGTTAGACACGGGCACCTCCTGCACGTCACGAACGGCGAGCAGATAGTCGGCGTCAGCGTTGTTCAATAAGGTGCTGTTTCGACTTTCTCCAACGACCGCAGTTAGCAAAGCGGTTGCAAATCCCCCTGGCCGGTTGACGTCGTCAGCGATGACAGGAAGTACTTGATGAGCCACTCGAGCGGCGTTGGCCAGCCAATTACGGACCTCTGAGACTGAAGCTGCACTGTTGAGCCAGCCATCGGAAACGCGGGCTGGCAAAGTGTTGACGTTTTGAATAAGGAGCAGACTTATGTCGCGTGCAAGCGGTACGTTGCTCTCGGATTGGAGTTCGGTGGGCTCGCGGTTGGTTCTGATAGTAAATGACGAGAATGCTGCCGATCCTTCAGCTGCGCATTCGCGGCCACGTAGATAAGGCACTGCCTCGTTAAAGATGTTCTCAGAGTCTTCAGTTCGTCCGCCGCAGGTAGAGGTGTAAAGAGCATTGATAGGTTCACCTGCATAAGTTGCGATCAGTCCTCGTGTTTCATCGACTGCCCGGGTCGACAAGGGATTCTCTGAAGTGAGGCCCCGATAGACTTGTGACCTTGTCGTTGGCAGTAAGTCAAACCCCTGGGCCATAAACTGACCACGATTCTTGAATGCGTATGTCCGAGCCGCGACTGCTTGAGCTTTTAGTGCCTCAATCGCAGGATAACCGCCAGGCGACAGTTCATTCGCGACGACACCACGCACGTAATCCTCGAGCCCCAATTCGTTTACCACGGTCAGTGAACCACGCGTATTAGCGAAGACTTCTATACGACCTCGATATGGCCGATCGTTATAACGTACGGGGACATTCTTTTCATCGTCAGAGGCGAAAGACACTGGCGCGCTTGAGCTGAAAAGATGGCCGTTCGTGACTGACGATGCGACGAGTTCACGTGAAGGCGCGGTAATTCGCGCGGCTAAACGAACACTCGCTTGCGGCTGTGCCGGAGAAACAACTGACTCGTTCGGTTCGTTGGCTGCCGGCTTGCTAACCGCCGGGTTAGTAACGCTCGCATCCAATCCGAAGTCTTCAAGCTGAGCTCTTAATTCTTCTGCTTCCTGGCGAGGCTGCTTTGAGCCGACAATCAGGCCCCACGTTTTTGTCTCAGTATCAAATGTCACTTGCGCATCTTCGTTCGCGAGCTTCTTGATCTCTTTCGCAGTTTCCTCGGCTTCAGCACGCGAAGCGGCCCCGACGACGGTCACCGTAAAACTATCTTCCGGATTTGCTTGTGGTAATGGCGACAGCAAGTGAGGTGAAATTCTGACTCTTGAGGTATCGAGCGCTAGCAGAGTGTTTCCACTTCCGCTCGCGTTCATCAGGCGACCGGTGCTTGAGATGACAGCGGATCGTGTATCTGTACTGAGTGCGACACGGATTTTTGGTTCCGGACCAACAATGGATGTAATGACTGGAGTAGGAATTGAAGGTGTTGCTGTCGGCGCTTGAGGCCACTCAGCTTGTACGCGCCTCGGCCGGCTCTCTTCTTTTGAGGATTGTTGACTGAAGGCGACTGAACATAGCAGCGAGTACGTCAGCAATACTGTAATGACTCGCTGAGCGAGGGAACTGAGCATGTAGCAACTTCCTTCGCGGCCTCGGTTATCAGGGAGGCATTGGCCGTGACGAGATAGTACTACAATTTGCGATTTTCAGATGGCAATTGCGCTTGGATAGCTCTGCCAGCGACCGCTAATGAGATGGTGGGTGAACTCAGAAACGAAAGAACGATTATTCACACACAGCGCAGCAAACCGACACCTCACCACGGGCGGTAGAGCAGATCACAAGTCTGTCAAAAAAACACGAACTGATGAACTTGTTGCACAGCCTACGGCCGTCGGAGCCCACAATTCCAGAGCCACAGATCAAATGATTTTATTGGCAACGCTTTGCGTCTATGGTATAGACAATTCACACCCCCGCACCGAAATGTGAAGTTGAGCCCCTCGGGTTGGCCTATGAGAAGGAGAGCCGTACATCTTGAGGACTATCGTTTCCTTTCGCCGCTGCATTTTCCCTGGAGCCGTGCTACTGGCTTTAGTGCTGTCCAGTTGTCTGCCTAAGCCACCTACCGAGTCGGGCGACGTTTCCATAACACTCTACGGGTTCTCGATCATGAAGGAGTCTTTGGAGAAGGCTGTGTTTCCAGGTTTTGCAGCGAAGTGGAAACGTGAGCACGGCCAGGACGTTCGCTTCACATCGTCGTTCGCAGGTTCTGAGACCGTTACAAATCAGATTCTCCAGGGAGTTCAAGCTGAGATTGCAATTCTGTCGATTGATCGTGATGCGCAGAGACTGAAGGAGGGCGGCTTTGTTACCACTGATTGGCATACGCTTCCATCAAAAGGAATAGTTAACGAGACTCCATTTGTAATTCTGGTTCGTAAGGGAAATCCGAAAGGCATAAAAGACTTTCCAGATCTGGCGAAACCAGGCGTGCGATTGATACATCCGGATCCGGTTAGTTCCGGTGGAGCGCAGTGGTCAATTCTCGCGATCTATGGTTCAGAGCTAATCAAGTCCGAAAAAGAAAATGGCGAACGCGATACCGCGAGAGCTTTACAAATGTTGGGAGCGATCTGGAAGAACGTGATCTCCACGCCCGGATCCGCGCGTGAAGCCAGGACTCAATTCGAGACTGGCTTCGGCGATGCGTTAGTTACTTACGAACTTGAAGGACTGATTATGAAGAATGCTGGAACCGCTGATGTTGAAGTTGTCATTCCGCGGGCCACAATCTTCAGTGAACACCCCGCTGTTGTGATTGATAACAATGTGGCGCCGGCAAAGCGTCCGGTTGTTGATGCGTTCTTGCAATATCTATGGAGTGATGAAGCGCAGCAGGCGTTTGTGAAGTATCACTTTCGCTCGGTTACAAATGAAAGCTTGAATGAAAGTAACAAGGAGCTAAGTCAAATCGAGTTGCCATTCAGGATCGATTACTTCGGCGGTTGGACGAAAGCGTACCCGGAAGTGATAGAGAAGGTGTTCAGAGATCGGGTGCAGAGGAGAAAGTGAAGACATTGTCGATTTTAGATTGCCGATTGTCGATTGATCAGAGGATCCTCGCTCTTGGGAGATCGGTCTTTGTCTTTGATCTTCAACCACCGACTTTTCAAATCGGCAATCGGCAATTGGCAATCGGCAATCATCGTCCATCATGAGTTCCGTCATCCCCTCCATGCGCCATGTCCGCGGCTTCGACGTAGTTAGGCCGCTAAGTATCGGCATGCTTGTGTTCATGATGCTGCCGTTGGTCTTTTTACCTCTGCTATCAATCTTTATTTTTGGCACAAGCAGTGGTCTAGGTAAATTCTGGGCTGCGCTAAGTGCGCCGGAGGCGGTTTTTGCGCTCAAGTTATCCATGGCGACCAGTTTTTGGGCCACCGTTTTCAATGTCCTTTTTGGATTGTTCGCGTCCTACGTGCTTTCTCGCCACAACTTTTGGGGACGGAATGCGCTGATCGTAACTATCTCTTTACCGACTGCGATTCCTACCGCAGTTGCCGGCTTTGCATTGTTGTTGTTGTGGGGGCCATATGGAACGCTGGGCCGCTTTCTGGCGCCGCAGGGTATCCAGATCATGTTTACGGCCGCCGCAATCATCCTGGCAAACATCTTCGTCACGTTCCCACTTGCTTTCGGAGTTATCAAGCCCGTGTTTGACACAATGAGCAGGTCACTTGAAGAAGCCTCTGCAACAATCGGAGCAACTCGTTGGCAGACGTTTTGGCATGTGACGCTGCCGTCTTTGCGTGGGGCGATCGTTTCTGGGGCACTACTAACCTTTGCGCGAGCCGTGGGCGAATTTGGTTCGACCATTCTTGTTTCGGGGAATCTGGCAGGCCGAACTCAAACAGCTCCGCTTTACATTTTTGCGAAATTCAATGAAGGACAGATAGAAGCAGCTAACGCAATTGCCATCGTTTTGGCACTCTTTTCATTTTTGATTTTCAGCGTGCTGTTCTTTGCGCGCGACTGGTTGGATGTTGACTGAGGCGTACGCTTTGAAAGCGAAAGAAAAACTGATCGAGGAACATAATCTAAAGCCACCGGTAGCAACTTCACCGCAGAAAGCTACCAGTGTGATTGGTGTAAGCAAGCGCTTTGGCAAAACCAGCGTGCTGGAAAACATTACGTTTGACGTTGCTGAAGGCGAAGCACTTGTGTTGTTGGGAGCATCAGGTAGCGGTAAGACAACAATCCTTCGGATCATTGCGGGACTGGATCAACCATATACAGGCAAAGTGGTGCTTCATGGTCGCGACGTAACTGAGTTGCCTGCGCGAGAACGCGGAGTAGGTGTCATCTTTCAATCGTATGCGCTGTTTCCAAAAATGACGGTTGAAAAAAATATCGGCTACGGATTGCGGATTCGTAAACGCAAGAGAAAAGAGATTCGGCAAACGGTCAACGATCTGCTGCAGCTGGTCCAGCTGGAAGATCATCGCAAGAAGTATCCGTCGCAGCTTTCCGGTGGTCAGCAACAGCGTGTAGCAATTGCGAGAACACTCGCTTACAACCCGGAGGTGCTTTTGTTTGACGAGCCATTTGGTGCGCTCGATACCCAAACACGTGTTCACCTCCGACGCGAGATTCGTGCGCTCCTTCGCAAAGTCAACGTGCCAGCCATCTTCATTACTCACGATCAGGAAGAGGCGTTGGAGCTGGGTGATCGCGTCGCCGTGATCAATAAAGGCCATATCGAACAAATAGGTACGCCATTCGAGATCTATAACCAACCCGCAACCGAATACGTCGCTACATTTCTCGGAGCAGCAAACCTTCTCGATGCCGTGGTACGCAAATCATTCCTTGAACTCGGTGGCTCGCACCTCCCAGCACACTTAGACCAGGAAAAATTCAAAGACGGTGATTGCGTGAAGATAGTATTTCGACCGGAAGATGTGGCATTGAGTAAGACCGACTTTGTTAGGCCGGAGCATCACCGGATCGGCACTGCTTTGGTTGAGGAGATTAGTTTTGTTGGAGCCTACGAACGCGTGCGTGTGCGTCTGCCAAAGGCTGGGGCAGAGGAATGCGCGCTTGATGACACATCTTTCTATCTCACAACTGAAACCCCTGATCGTCAGCCAGCCAAGTCAATTATTGCGACCAGGCCCAAGCCAGAAGCCAGCACCACCAGGTTATCGATTGGCGACCGCGTTGTCGTTGCGATCACGTCCTTCACGGTATTGCCCCTAAGCGAAAAGAAACAGGTCTAATTCAAAGAAGATCGACTAAAGATTCTTGCTCCTTTGTTGGATACAACTGTATGAAGCGCACCTGGAACAAACTATTCGTCTCAATTTTCATTGTGGCTGTCGTCGGAGTTGCTGTACATGGACA
>DATEXA010000256.1:0-8313 GCA_035257465.1 Pyrinomonadaceae bacterium
AAGCCGCAAAACTCTCCAAATTTGTCGCAATCCTCCAAAGAACCCCTTCAGACGTGATTTAAACGATGACAAACTAATCTCTTGACTGGCAGTTATCGCGGGTGATAGGTTTCTTTTGTGGCCTCTTCCTGGGCCCGACTCGTGAAGACATGCCAGCGCCATCCGTGCTTAACGCACTAGGGCCCCGCCGATGGTGCAATTCAACCAAAGGATCCAAGGCTTGCTAGCTGGACGCAAACTCCTACTCGCCGACGACTCGGTCACCATTCAGAAAGTCATCGAACTCACTTTCGCCGACGAGGGCGTTAGGGTCGTGACCTTCGGTAACGGTCAGGACGCGATGGATAAGCTTGAGGAGGAAGCCCCTGATGTTGTGCTCGCTGATGTTTTCATGCCGGGACAGAGCGGTTATGAGGTTTGCGAGTACGTCAAACAAAACGAGAAGCTCAAGCATATTCCTGTGATGCTCCTCGTTGGCTCATTTGAGCCGTTCGACGAAGCGGAGGCGCGCAGAGTTGGCGCGGATGATATCTTGACGAAACCCTTTCAATCGATTCGACGCTTAATCGACAGAGTGGGAGCGCTTGTTACGAGCCCACCGGTCGAGAAAGAGGTTCCCACGGCGGAACTTCCAAAAGCTGAGTCCTCGGCGGAAGAACACCACTTGAATACCGAGGAACTTGCCATGACAACCGCGGACACGATGCCGCTGCCTAATGACCTGCATCAGAGGATGGAGTTGTCGCAACCGCTCACTGCAAAGGACAATGAACTGGGTGAGAAAACAATGGACAGAGGGATCTCAGAGGTGAATCAGTCTGCGGCCGAGGAATCGTCCGACGTGTTGTTGGATCTGGGTGAGTTCGAACCAGCACGAGCTGACGACGAAGACGAGTTCGTTCTGGATCTGGATTCCTCGGATCTTGAAGAGGTTAACTCTCCAACACCTATGCGCGCTTTTGTCGAACCGGAGGTTACAGAAACGGTCGCGAGTGGTGTTGCCACAAACGGATTTTCATATCAGGCAGAGGTTCACACCCCGACTTATTCTGCAGCACAGGAAGTTGCCTACGAAGATCAGGTTCATGAAGTCCCGAAGCAGAGCTATAGCAGTTCTCAACAGACTTACCAGGTTGTTCCTGAACCAACGGTAGTTGAAGCTCCGCCAGTGCCGAGTGGTGCTACGTCGATTTCCCCGGAATCGCTTTCGCCGCAGATGATTGATGCAATTGCCCGTCGGGTAGTCGAGATGATGTCTGACAAGGTGGTGCGCGAGGTAGCGTGGGATGTCGTCCCCGATTTAGCAGAGTTGCTGATTAAGAAGCAACTGGAAGAGTCTCAGCACAAATAGGTATCAAGTTCATTACCTAATTGACCAGGGCGACCAGAAATGGTCGCCTTCTTTTTTGCTGATGTGCGATATGCTTTATAGCTTGTCGCAATAGAGATTACAGCTAACCGACAAGTTAAAGCATATCGGACATTTCCTCCTTTTGAGCTTTCTGCTTTGCCTATCGTAGACTCTACCCTTCGATTCATTAGCACTAACACTGCGAACCTATTGACCACTCAACAAATGGACATCCCTAAACAATACGATCCTAAACAAGCGGAACTTCACCACTACGAACGTTGGGAAAAGGCTGGATACTTCGCCCCTGAGATCAATAACGATCCGAGCGCCCCGGTATTCACTATCGTCATTCCCCCGCCGAACGTAACGGGTTCGTTGCATATGGGCCATGCTCTTCAACACACGCTGATGGATGTGTTGACTCGTTACAAACGAATGAGCGGGTTTCGCACGCTCTGGCTACCCGGAATGGATCACGCAGGCATCTCGACACAGTTGATGGTCACCCGAGCGTTAAAAAAGGAAGGCAAGTCTCGACACGACCTCGGACGCGAGAAGTTTGTCGAACGCGTATGGCAGTGGAAGGCTGAATCGGGTGGACAGATCACAGTACAAATGCGTCGTGAGGGTGCATCGGTCGACTGGTCGCGTGAAAAGTTTACGATGGATGAAGATTTGTCACTCGCGGTTCGCGAAGTGTTTGTGCGGTTGTATGAAGAGGGAATGATCTATCGCGGTAATCGTATAGTTAACTGGTGTCCACAAGATCAAACAGTGCTGTCGGACCTCGAGGTTGACAAGCTGCCCCAGGCTGGAAAGCTTTACTACCTTCAATATCCATTGAAGGGGAGCGAACGTCGTCTCACTGTTGCGACTACGCGGCCCGAAACGATGCTGGGCGACACTGCGGTTGCGGTAAATCCCAATGATGAGCGCTACAAAGATTTGCTTGGTGCAACATTGCTGTTGCCCCTGACTGATCGCCAAATCCCGATTATCGCGGATGAGTTTGTCGATCCTGAGTTTGGCACCGGCGCCGTTAAGGTCACTCCAGCTCATGATCCTAACGACTACGAAATGGGCGTGCGCCATAACCTTGCTCAGGTTGCAGTGATCGACCAGTTTGCAAAGATGACTGCTGATGCCGGAGAACGCTTCGCTGGTCTTGATCGCTACAAAGCACGCGACAAGGTCGTTGAGGAATTTGAACAACTCGGACTGCTGGAAAAAGTCGTCGACTACGAATTCTCCATTTCCAAATGCGAACGTTGTAAGACGGTTATTGAACCTTTGATCTCGACGCAATGGTTCATGAACATGGAGCAGTTGCGCGACCTCGCGCTCGATTTAATGGCGAAAAAGAAGAAGCCACAGTTTGTTCCGGAAGTTCCTTATGAACGTGTGTACACAAGTTGGCTCGAGAACCTCCGTGATTGGACTATCTCGCGCCAGCTTTGGTGGGGACATCAGATTCCAGCCTGGTACACGAATGACGGCAGAGTAATTGTTGCTCGAACGGAAGCCGAAGCGCGCGAAACTGCTGGCACGGATGAACTGACTCAGGATCCAGATGTTCTGGACACATGGTTTTCTTCTGCACTTTGGCCTTTCTCCACTCTGGGTTGGCCCAATGAAACTGACGACTTGAAGACTTTCTATCCTTCGTCCGTTCTTGTGACGGCGCGAGACATCATCTTTCTCTGGGTCTCTCGCATGATGATGATGGGCGCAAAGTTTATGGGCCGTGAAGCTTTTGATGATGTGTTTGTGACGGGAACGATTCTCGACAGCCATGGCCAGCGAATGTCGAAGACAAAAATGAATGGTGTTGACCCGCTCGACGTGTTCGATAAGTTTGGAGTCGATGCAACGCGATTGACATTAGCCCAGGTTGGAAGCACGGATACTCGTTGGAACGAGAAGCAGGTTGAGTCGTATCGCAACTTCGCAAACAAGATCTGGAATGCCGCACGTTTTTGTCTGCTCAATTCGGAGGGTGCGTCAGTGGAATCAGCAGGCGGGGACGCCTGCGGTCCCAGCACGGCGCTGCACGATCGTTGGATTATTTCGCGTCTGAATCGAACCGCAATTGACGTTGGCGCAGCTTTGAAGGCATACCAGTTCCACGAGGCAGTGCAGACTCTCTATCACTTTTTCTGGGATGACTTTTGCGACTGGTACATCGAACTGAGCAAGAACGACGTCACCGCCGAAGAGCCAGACGAGCGACGAAATGTTGCTCGCTCACGATTGTTATCCGTGCTCGAACAGGCGCTTCGTCTGCTGCATCCGTTTATGCCCTACATTACTGAAGAGTTGTGGATGCTTCTTCCTGGTGTTGGAAAATCGTCATTGCACCCGGCCTACGCTCATGCCGAACCGACATTGATGTTGGCGGCCTATCCGGCGGGCAATCCTGCATTCGTGGATGAACAAGTCGAATCCGAAATGCAGGCGATCATCGACCTAATCTCGCGAGTACGAAACATCCGTTCGGAAATGAATATCAAGCCATCTGAACGGATTCCTGTACTAGTCGGCGCGCCTGATGAACGGCTTCGTATTGTTTACCGCTCGGCCCTGGATCAAATCGCGCGATTGGTTCGAGCTGCTGAGATCACTATTACCGAACAACTTGAGGCGCCAAAGGCATCCGCGAGAGCTGTTCTCACTGGAGGATCTGAACTGGCAGTTCCGCTGGAAGGTTTGATCGACTTCGAACAAGAGCGCCAGCGATTACTTCGCGAACAGGATAAGTTAAAAGCGGAGGCTGCGAAGCTCGAAGCACAGCTTCAGAATCCAAGTTTTGTCGAACGCGCTCCATCCGATCGTGTTGCCGAGGTCCGCAACCGTATCGATGATATAAACCAACGTACTTCCCAACTTCAACAGACACTCGAGAACCTGCAATGAACTGGTTCGACGAAGGCGCACTCTACTCACAAATTGCTGTCTTCCTTCGGGAAGACATGGGTCGGGGCGACATCACCACCCAATCGATCATCACGCGCAACACTCGCGCGCGTGCGCGATTTGTAGCCGGTGAGACCATGATCGTCGCCGGACTTGAAGCCGTTGAAGAAGTTTTCCTTACCCTCGATTCACAACAGCAACTCGAAGCTTTCGCTGCGGATGGTGAACAAGTGGAGGCAGGAAAAGTGATTGCACGAACGATTGGCTTTGCGGATGTATTGATCACGGGCGAAAGAGTTGCCCTTAATCTGTTGCAAAGACTTTCGGGGATCGCAACTCTGACGAATCAGTTTGTGAAGGCCGTTGCCGGGACGTCCGCGCAAATTGTCGACAGCCGCGCAACGACTCCTGGACTGCGGCTGCTCGAGAGGTATGCGGTTGAACTTGGTGGTGGGGCCAATAGTAGGTTTGGATTGGATGATGGTGTTGTCGTTACCGCAAATCATATCGCGATCATCGGTGGGGTGATCGAGGCCGTACGGCAGGCAAAGGAGAAGTTGGGGTATCTCCACAAAATAAGCGTTGAAGTGACTTCCGAAGCGGAGTTGAAAGAAGCCATTGGAGCGGGAGCGGATGTGGTTATCCTTGAGGACTTCAAGCCGGAAGACGTAGCCCGACTGGTTAAGGTGGCAAAGGATTTGTCCGACTCGACTACACTTGAATGCTCGGGGTCGATCACTATGGAAAACGTCAGAGAATTCGCAGAAGCGGGAGCAAACTTGATTCGTGTTGAATCGTTAACCAGTTCAGCTCCGGCAAGAAGTATTAGCTTCAAAGTCCAACCTTTCTGACTTCAAACATATTTGAGGCGCGACCTAACCTTTTGGAACGGCAGCCAGCCTCTGTTCGTGAAAGTCAAAGCATCCTGCTCAAGCTTGATGGCATCCAGAAGCAGGGTTATCTTTATTGGGTGTTGAAAAGGAGTCCACTTCGATGGCGGCTTGGTTTCGTAGTTACATAAAGCTGGGTCTGGCGAGCCTTTTGATTTTAAGTATTTGTCTCGCTGTTTCGGGTACGCAGAAAAAGAAAAAGCGCTCGCGTCATACCAGAAAACCAGCAGCAGCAAAGCCGATAATCACCAACCCGACAATTGCGCCACCCAACGGCGACGTTAAGGTCATAAGCACTGCCGATCAGAATGGCACTGAAGCTGACCCGGCGAGCGAACAATTGCAACCTAAGAAACCAAAGACCTCCGGCGCTTCTTCCGAGCCAAAGGAAGACATGCAGCAGACCATTACTACGTTGTCGAACCAGGTCAATAAACTAAATGACAAGTTGTCACAGATGCAGGAAGACGATCGGTATCAGCTCGATATGGAACGTTTGACTCGCGCCGAACAACGCGCCGAACAGATCCGTTCACAGCTTATCGACACGCAAGGCAAGATGGCGGATCTGGAGGCGAAGCTCGATCAGGTTGAGTGGTCGCTTAAGCCGGAGAACATCGAAAGAGTAACTCAGGGCATGGGAACGCTCCATCCTGAAGAAGCCCGTGATTCACGCAAGAAGCAGTTGGAATCCGAGAAATCGCGACTGGAGGCTCAACTGAAGATTTTGGACACCAGCAAGAACCGACTGGAGACATCGAGTGCTAATGCCGATGCGGAAGTCGACAACCTGAGAGCCAAGTTGAATCAACGTCGCGAGCAGATGGACGCTTCTCCATCGCCATCCCCGACGCCATCTCCTTCGAACGACGCCCGTCCAAAGAAGCCAGATCAGCCGTAGACGCACTCTCGGAAAAGGTCGAAGGCAACGTTATGGAAGTCGGACCAAACCGCTACCCGAGACTGTTGTCAATAGTTGGGACTGAAAAAGATTAACCACCAAATCACCAAGACACGAAGTCACAAACTTAGATTGTAGAAGTATTTCTTCAATTCGTGTTTTTGTGCCTTTGTGTCTTGGTGGTTTATCTTCAATTCGGAGTTCTTGACCCACCTGCTACCGCGAGGTGGTACTCACCTTTGTACTCGTGTGCATCGCGACCGCTTTCCATGGTCCACCCGGGTTCACGAACGTGATTGTGTAAAAAGCCGTGAATGGAGTCTCATCACCCTTGCCGGGGGTTTCGGGGATCGAGGAACGTTGTCGCACTGACTCGCCTCGTAAGACTGCGGTGTCACCGTATACGTTGATTGTTACTTTGTCCGATTCGAGTCTGGCGTACTTTAGTCGACCCTCCGTGAGATCGGTAATCAACTCCTGCCGAGACATCTGATGACCATCTGTGTGCGTCCAGATGAAACTGGGATCCATTAACGACGTAAGTCGCTTCACGTCTGCGGTGAGCAATGATTGAAAGAGTGCAGTCCCGGTTGTCATGATCTCCTTCTTACTATCTTCCTCAGGTCGGGGCATCCGCGTAGCTTGCCAGTTCACCACTTGCCATTTGTCGTTACGTTTAAGAAAGGTGCCGCTGTTTAGAAACCTGGCTACCTGCGGGCCCTCTTCGGTTGTTGTTGTGCCTACCAAACGGAAGGCAACAATGGCAGTGTTACCGTATTGCTGAATGCGAACATCTTCAGCTGAATACACGGTCTTCGGATCGCCGGGTTTTGGCGCTGGCGCCGATCTTACATCGTGCAAAACTTCGCTTTTGGAAACGCGACGACCAGCTGAGCGTGTATAGATCAAATCATCTGCCCAAAACCGTTCATGCATCGCGGGGTCGGTTGTGGCAGCAAGGAAATCATTCAAGAGTTTGTTCAGTTCAGCAGCGTCAGGTGCCGATTGGGCGTGAACGGTCATCGCAAACACCATTACTAAGAGGATCAGACTACAACTAAGTTTCATATTTAGCTCCGGTATATTGAAGCAAAGTAAGGCCGCTTCCGTTTTTCGTTCAGCGATGCTGTGGTGAGCAGGATCGTCAGGTGCTATCCTTGCGTTAGTGCGATATGAGTAGAATTCGTGAACTAGTCTAAGCGTTTTGGAGTTGCAATGTATACGATCTTCGCTGGCAAGCCTGGCTGGCACATGTTCTGTGCTGGTTTGTTACTTACGATGTTGAGTCATAGTGGTTCTGGCGGTGGATCAAGCCAACAAGCTGAAGGTGCTAAGAACTCAAATGCAGCTTCCGTCAACAGCAGAATGAATACAAACCTGCGAAATCCGAACGAGACGTGGGGTGGAGATCATGTTCGCCTGGTGACGAAACCGGGCGGCGGAGATCTTGAGTTCGATTGCGCCCATGGAGATCTCACCGAAGAACTAAAACCGGATGCTGATGGCAACTTCGATATCGCTGGAACTTTCTCGCGCGAAGGTGGCCCGACGCGATCGGATGAAAAATCCAATGGCAGAGCGGTACGATACGTTGGACGAATTACTCAAAATTCGATGACGATTCAAATAACTTTCAAGGACTCAAACGAAACGAGTGAGACTTTCACGCTAACGCGCGGAAGTGAAGGACGACTCAGGAAATGTCGATGATGCTCGGTAGATCAGTTTCCTCGGCGATCCAGCATTGGCAGTTCACCAGCTTCCTCGATACGATCCCAGCATGAACAATCCAAATCCCAGGCAGCTTGATGCCGTTACCAGCTTTCGAGCTCTTCACGAAAGTGGATGCTTCATCCTGCCAAATCCTTTCGACGTAGGCTCAGCTCTTTATCTTCATCATCTCGGTTTTCGAGCACTCGCGAGCACGTCAGCAGGTTTCGCCTTCACTCGTGGACTTCCCGATGATGTTTCCGCCATTCCTCGTGCCGTGATGCTCGAACACATCCGAGACATCGTGTTGGCGACGCCACTACCCGTGAACGCCGATTTTCAAAATGGCTATGCACATGAACCGGAAGCGGTGGCTGAGAGCGTAAAGCTTTGTGTTGCGACGGGAGTCGCCGGCCTTTCAATCGAAGACAATACGGGTGATGCATCAAAGCCACTGTATGACGACAAGATTGCGGTAGAACGCATCGAGGCAGCTCGGCGTGCTATCGATCAGTCAGGGATTCCGGTGGTGCTGACGGCACGTT
>DATEXA010000257.1:0-3977 GCA_035257465.1 Pyrinomonadaceae bacterium
CGGTTCTCCGACATTAAGAATCAAGTTATAAGGTTCAGGATTCAGTCTAGAACTATAAAGCCTGCGGGCGCGCTAGGTCCGAGAAGGTTCACCTCTATGTAAGGACCGCTCTGCCCCCTTTCCGACCTCATGAAGTAGGAGGTCAGAGTTTTATCTATGCTTGACCTTCCTTCCAGTCTCTACTTCGAAAACTTGCGCACGATAAAGGCTATCGGCAAACCAATGCACAAGATGATCACTGTCAGTCCAATAATACGACTCGAGAGTGGTATCGGACCTGCAGGCTTCGGTACGGCCGAGAGAGGGATCACAACAAAGTTCATGAAGAGGTAAACGATGACTCCGTAGAGTACGCCCGCAATGATTGGTTGCGTTACCAGGAAGCTGAGTTTTCTGCTGGCGAAGTAATAAACAGCAGTCCAGGTTGTCGCGATGAGAAAGTGGAACACGAGTCCAAGAATTGCAGTCTTAGCCCCCAGTGTGCTTGACGCTGCGCCGTAAACTCCGGACGCCACAGATTGAAAGACACGAACCGGTGGTACTCCCCGGCGAATCCAGGAGACGACGCACGCTCCCGTGATATCGAGAATTCCTGCAATTAGGCCTCCCCAGAGAATCGTTCGCCCGGCGCTCGAACGTGAAGAAGAAAGCTCATAAGTAGTGGTACTCATAATTTGGTTCCTCTCGAGACTAATCTTTGACGACCAGTAACAGCCCAAGCACGCAAAATATAATTCCCAGGATGTTTCGCATTGAAAGGTGTTCTCTAAATACAAACAACCCGATCGGAATCAACACGGCTGTCGCGGCGACATTCGTTGCCACTGCAGTTAGGCTGATTCTCCAGCCCATGCGATATGCAAACATGAAGCCGACTTCGATTGCCGCAGCGCCAACACCCATGCCGAGTACAGCCCAGTTGGATGTCTTCAGCGAATTAACTATTGATCTGTCCGCCGCGTAAGTGAAACCAAGAACGGCGCAAACAACAATTCCCATCAGGTAGGCAATTGCTGTGGCGTGAAAGGGATTCATCTCTTTCGGAATTGACTTCTGCGAAAGATGATAGAGAAGCATCCCGCCTACTGTGATGGCGAAAGGTAGGTAAAAGGATGGCATTACGCGTAAACCCTTGGCCGCGCATCTTTGTAAATTGCCGCGCCAACGAGCGTGGCAATGATCGACGTTACCAGGTGAAAGGCGCCAACCTTGAGCCAAAGCGCGTTTGAAAAGAATCCGAGTGGAATGAACTGAGCTGGACCAGTTAATGAAAAGGCTATCCAACCAGCGATTCCCGCAAGCACAGCAGTCCCGGGGCCGGGACCAAAGTGCGTGCGCATTGTCGCGTAAAGCAACAATGAAATCATGCCGCGGCCAAGCTCAAAGATTGCAAAGTAAGCCAGGCCTGTTCCATGTGGTTCAGGCTCCGCTGCCCTTAGACCTGCGTATATTGCCTGCCAGTCAGCTTTGACAATTTTCTCGTGGAAGAACCCGTCGGTGACAAACATGATGATCGCGGCCACGAGACCGCAGATGATTAGTCGAGTCCAGTTAATCTGGGGCATGAGTTTGGATCTCCTTTGGTTATTCGGTCTTTGGTCTTTGGTTTTGGGTCTTTGGTTTCGGGTCTTGGGCCTTTGAAATGCACTTGCAAGTTCTAAGTCCAAAGACCTAAGACCAAAGGTCCAAGCCCAACTCCTCACCCCTTGCTCACCTCGACAAAATACAAATCCGTCGCCACTTCAAACGCGTCCTTCGCAATTGTCGTCTTCAGCGTTTGCCATTCTGTGGTTGGCACAATTTTTTGCCAGTTCGTTTGAGAACCGACTTTGACAGGCATTACAAAATTCTTTTCATCAACCTTCCAGCGATACGACACGGCGCCTTCAGCGAACTTCAATTCCAACACCGGTAGCGCCCTGTGGCGCAAATACTGATCAAACACCGGCGTGAGATCCTTTCCAGTTGCGCGATTGAAAAACGCCACGACGTCTTCCGTCATGATGTTTTGATACTTGAACTTTTGATAAAACTCGCGAATCAACGAGAACCAGCGCTTATCGTCATCGACAACGCTTCGCAGTGTGTTCAGGAACAACGCGCCTTTGAAGTACATGTCCTGCGGCGGTTCGGCATTTACTCCACGCGCAGGAATGATCGGTCGCTGGTTGCGAACTTTCGATTTGTAACCGTTCGTATACTTCAAACCATCGGCTTTGCCAAACATGTATTCCACGTAAAGGCATTCGAGGTACGTTGTCCATCCTTCATGAATCCACATGTCAGACGGATCAGCTGCAGTGACGCTGTTGCCAAACCACTCGTGTCCACTTTCGTGAATGATGATGAAATCAAATCGCGGGCTGATGCCAACGCCGGTCCAATCTCGTTCAAGGTAACCGTTGGCGAAATGGTTTCCGTATGTCACGGCGCTCTGATGTTCCATGCCGGAGTATGGCGCTTGAATTAGCTTGTAACCATCCTTCTTGAACGGATATTCGCCAAAGTAATGCTGAAACGCTTCCAACATTCCCTTGGCCTGCGCAAACTGTTTTTTAGCTTTCTCAAGATCTTCCGGCAGCGCGTAGAAATCCAACGGAAGATCTCCGAGACGATCCGACCAGTGTTCGTAATGGCCAATGTTGAGCGAGACGCTGTAGTTGTTGATTGGATACTGAACGAGCCAATCCCAGCGAGTGTAGCCATCGCCCAGATCTGTCTTGCCCAGGAACTTGCCATTCGAAACGTCTACGAGATCATTAGGGATCGACACACTGATCTTCATCGACTCGACTTCGTCACGCCATTGATCTTTGTTGGGCCACCAGATACTTGCGCCCTCACCTTCGCATGCTGTGTTAACCCATGGCCGACCAGCGGGATCTTTCTTGAAGGCAATGCCACCGAAGCGTCCTTGTTCAAGTGGGTAGCCTGAGTAGAAAACCTGGATCTCATAGGTTTGCCCTGACTTTAGTGTCTCGGGGAAGTCAACAAAGAGTGCACCCGAATCACGCGAGTATTTTAGTTGTTCAATATTCGGGCCCTGGAGTTTGGACTTTGAATTTCCTGAATACTCGATCTTGTCGACTTTCAGAGCTTCGTGAAGATCGAGTTGGATACGATTGTCGTCCTTCAACATCTTGAAGCGCATCAGAGTGCTGCCAATCAGATACTTCCTGTTTGGATCGACGCGCACATCGAGGTGGTAATAGAGCAAATCGTTGTTGGCCCGGTAGCGTCCGTATTCACCACGAAGAATGTCTGCATGAGTCGGAGCTACAGCGCCCTGGGCCAACGCCTCGATTGTTCCCAGGCAAACGATTGCCAAAATATAGAGCGCGGTAGGAACGGTTACTAACCGATGTTTGCGTGTAATCATCTCCTTGGCTTTGTCGCAACTTCACACTCGCGCTGGAGTCGGCTTCATCCGTTTGTTTCAGTCGTCGCTATGAGGCCCTGCATCAGCTTGAAGCCGGCATTCAGGACAGGGCCACCCGTTTGATCACGACTTAGTATTTCGTAGCTTGCCTGTCCGAAGTGCAAGCCAAGCGGAACCAACATGCTTATTCGTGCCTGCCCGGACGGAGGAGAAGGCGGCCGCGGACCTTCCCACGGGCCGATCGTTTCAACTATGCGTCGGCCCTCATTCAACAAGTCATCAATCAACTCGTCTAAGGAATCGCTAGGATGTTCCCAAACAACACCTGCGCCTGAGTAGTTGATATATCGAGCTGTGTGATCTTCGTATGCAGCTATGACGTCGACACCTTCATCGAGAGCTACTTCGATGACAACGCCATAGAGATGCTTTGCCTCGTCAGCAGGTGGGTGCTCCCCGAGGGCTCGCAAGAAATTCCAGGCCTGCAAGTAATGCCTCGATTCCAGATGATCCATTGAGAGAATTTCATGCAGACACTGTTTTGCTCTCTCATTATCCCCACCGGCGGAGAACTCGCGGGACTTTACAAACAACGCCC
>DATEXA010000258.1:0-6292 GCA_035257465.1 Pyrinomonadaceae bacterium
TGTGTTCCCACTAGCGTTACTAAGATCCAATCAGCAGGCGAGGACGCCTGCACTCCCAGCATAGGACGCCAGATAGCACTTCAGAGGAACGAATGGTTGATTCAAAGAAAATCTCTGTTAGCGAACTAAGCGAGTTAGTTGACGGCCAGGTAAATGGTGACCCGCAGATACTAATCGAGCGCATTGCGAATCTCGAAGACGCTCAAGAACACGAAATTGCCTACGTCGACAACGAAAAATTCTTTGAAGCAGCTCGAACAAGCAAAGCTTCCTGTTTGATTGTTCCGACTGGGTTCGGAACTGGATTTACGACCGGATTTACGACTGAGGCAATCATCGAAAGTTCTAATCCAAAACTGGCGTTTTCGATCATCGGGGCAGCACTCAACGCTCCCAAACATCGCGAACCAACAATTCACGCGTCAGCATCCGTGGCTGAAACTGCGGACATCGCTTTGACTGCCTATATCGGTCCAAACGTGAGCATCGGTGAGTATTCGATTGTTGGATTTGACACGCGGATAGAAGCTGGTACAGCAGTCGGAGACAACGTTTCAATCGGAGCCCGCTGCGTCATTCATCCAAACGTCGTCTTGTACGACAACGTGTCCATTGGCAATGACGTCATTCTGCACGCGGCTGTCTGTATTGGCGCCGACGGCTTTGGTTACGTTCGAGGTCGAATGGGCTATCACAAGTTTCCGCAAATTGGCACTGTTATTATCGAGGACGAAGTTGAACTAGGGGCACACACCTGTGTAGACCGGGCCGCACTTGGTCGCACCAGAATTGGTCGCGGAACCAAACTCGACAATATGGTTCACGTAGGTCACAACTGCGACATCGGTGAACGAGTTGTGATCGCAGCGCAAACTGGAATCAGCGGCAGCGTTGTGATCGAAGACGACGTAGTGATTGGTGGTCAGGTTGGATTTGGCGATCACACGCGCGTGCAAAAGGGCGCAATCATCGGTTCGAAGGCCGGGATTTTGCCGGGTAAGATCGTTCGACCCGGGGTGTGGTGGGGAATTCCAGTGCAACCACTGGACGAATACAAACGCTTGAATGCGCATCTGGGTCGTCTACCGAAAATGCGAGAAGAACTTCAACAACTGCGAGCTCGCCTTGTCGAGCTGGAAAAGAAGCTTGAATAAAAGGATGCCTTACAAGCAACGGCTCTTTTACCTCCCTAACTCTTCCAAAATTGCCCTTGCAGCCTTATGTGAAGCGCCGGCTTCACCCAGTCGTCCGCTGATCCGAGAGAGTTCGGTTCGCATGGTTTGATTTTGTTTTGGCTCAAGCAGGCTCAATAACTCCAGTGCCAAAGCTGCACCATTCAGATCGTTTTGCATTAACTCAGTAGCGAGCCGTTTACCCGCAACCAGATTAACAAGTCCGTAGTGTTCCACATTGACAAGCCGGCCGAGCGTGTGCCAGTTGATCGCTGATTCCTTGTAGACAACTACCATCGGAGTGCCAAGCAAGGCTGCTTCCAACGTCGCAGTCCCACTTGCCACGGCTGCGACATCTGAGGCTGCCAACGCGTCTCGTGTTCCTTGGTGAACGAGTTTGAGTATCGAATGTAAGTCTTTCGTCTTAGCGTGATTTGAAACGATCTCCCTCGCTTCTTCTGGACTTCGGCTGGGCGCGACTACGACCACAAACTGCACATCGGTTCGTTCGCGAGAGATTTCGTCGATTGCATCAAGCATTGGCGGGAGAATTCGAACCAGTTCTTTATGACGGCTTCCAGGTAAGAAAGAAATGATTGGTCGAGTTGGATCGAGCTGATGTCTCTCGCAAAACTGATCTCGCGTCAGCTGCGCCTTTACTTCGCCTGAAAGTGGGTGCCCTACGAACTCCACATGCTCAACACCGCGTGCTTTGTACCATTCTGCTTCGAAAGGAAGAATCGAAAGTAATAGATCAACGTCGCGTTTGATGTTGTTAACTCTTCGGGGACGCCAGGCCCACAATTGAGGACTGATGTAGTAGACGATCTTGAATCCTTGCCGACGGAGACTTGTTGCCAGGCGAAGATTGAACTCCGGCCAATCAACCAGAACGACGGCATCCGGACTTCTATGGATCGCTGCTGCTTTCAAAGTGCGAAAGGCGCGAATAAATCTCGGCAAGACTCGCCCAACTTCAACGATGCCCATTATCGCAAGCGAGTCGGAATTGATGATCGTATCGACGCCGGCAGCTCGCATTAACGGGCCAGTAGCACCGAAAAATTCGAAGTCAATGTTTAGCGCAATTTCTTTTAGAGCTTCCACTAATGCGGCTGCGTGAGCATCGCCAGATGGTTCACCAACGACGATCATCAGTTTTAGGGGAGCAGGCATTGGATGGATGATAACAAACGTTTTTGTTCTTGAGTCTTTGAACTCATCATTGAGAATTGATGAGAAACTTATGCGCACGATCTTCGCACAAGGAAAACAACGACGTTATTCGACGACGCCAATTCCGTGCTAGCATCCCTTCGCTCTAACAACGACGTGCGGCGGCTTTTAAATCTTCGACGCTCGCACTATCCCTGGTCGGAGTTCACTCGCGTTTGTTTTTTGTCTCCTGCTCAAGCGATTTGTCTGTCACCATTCGGTTGCTCCTGGCGAGCCTGATCCTCGCCGCTGCCTGTCACACGTCTTATTCGCAACAAACAAACCCGGTCGATCGCAAAGTCACTAACCCCATGACCGATATTCCGAATGTCAATCCTCTGAATCCCGATCAGTCTGTGCAACGCCCTGCGCGTCGACCAACCGCCGCGCAAGGTGTTGCTTCTGATCGGCTTCAGGTTGATGCAACAAAACAAACTGTTTCAGGGCCCGACAACGCTCGGGTTGCTGTCTACGAAGGAAACGTTGACGTCAGGATTGGTACTTATCGTTTGCAGGCCGACAAAGTCACTGTCTATGAAGCAGAGAATCGCGTGCTGGCAGAAGGTAGCGTCGTGTTCGATCAAGCGGACATGCAGCGCATCACCGGTTCACGAGCTGATTGGAACTACAGAACCAAGACCGGCTATTTTATCGACTCCACCGGTTACACAAATCAAACACAAGACGGGACGCGTCTCTATTTCACTGCTGATCGCGTGGAGAAGATAAGTCTCGACACGATTGTCGCGACGAATGCTCAGGTCACGGCTTGCGATCAGGATGTTCCCAGGTGGAGCTTTCACGCGGGCAAGGCGAGAATCAAAACCGGCGACCGCGTTCATATCTACTCACCACAGCTCAAAGTTAAAAAGGTACCGATTTTCTATATGCCTTACGCAAGTATATCGATCAAGCACCGCGATCGTGCGTCAGGCTTTCTCACGCCAACTTTTGGAGGCTCGGGATCAAAAGGCTTCAGACTTTCAAATGCTTTTTACCTGACACTCGGGCGTTCAGCCGATTTCACGGTTCGTAACGACATCTACACCGAGCGTGGCTACGGTCTCGGAGGTGACCTCCGCACTCGCGCCAACTCGCGTTCGTATTTTAATACCGGCTTCTATGCGGTGAAGGATCGCGTGTTGGGTCCGAAGGCAGACGCTGAACACCCTGACCAGGGTGGCTCCAGCTTTTACGCTGATGGCGTTCACTACTTCAAAAACGGTTTCACGGCGGCTGCAGACGTAAACATCACTTCGAGTCTCGCCTTTCGACAGGTTTTCTCAGACAACATTCAGCAGGCTATATCGCCGGAAGAAACTTCACAGGTTTTCATCAACAGAGATCACAAAGAATACAGTTTCAACTTTCTGGCGCGCTCGCAGGTGACGTCCTTGACGAACACTCGCATTCGAATTCGAGAACTGCCGAGCGTAACGATCGATAAGCGACCTACGATTTTGAGTTTTCTGGACAAGGTGCCCGTCTATTTTTCATTTGAAGGCGCTGCTGAGGGAGTAAGTCGAAAGGAGTCCGTCGATAATTCAGTGCAATTCGTCGGCGACGTCGGTGGCAATCCGATCATTACGCCGACAATTGTTCAGCGACTCGATGTGCATCCGCGTTTTGAGTTGCCATTGAGCTTCGCGGGCTGGAATCTGACCGCATCCGGAAACGGCCGTGTCACGTTCTACTCGAATTCATTGGATCCGAATACGCGGGACGTGCTGAGTCAGAATGTGACGAGGTCGTATGGCGAGTTTGAGTTTGATGTCAGGCCACCTGCATTTTCACGAGACTTTCATCGCTCGAGTGGCTCGTTTTACTTTCGACACGTCATTGAGCCTTACATGGTTTACCGGCGGCTCGCAGGAATCAACAACTTCGATCAAATCATTCGTTTCGATTACGTCGATGCGATCGCCGACACGAACGAGATTGAGTTTGGCATTGCCAACCGATTCTTCACGCGACGCTCAACTGAGAATGTTAGTGCGGCGGCGGTAAAGGCGACCAAACAAGAACCAAAGCAATCGATCGCCAGTCAGCCGTATGAAGCGCTTACGATCACGGTACGAGCAAAGTATTTCTTCGATCCGTTTTTTGGCGGTGCGTTGATACCGGGACGGCGCAATCAATTCTATCCACTTAACACGTTGTCTGGTTTTGTCTACGGAGGCGTTCCGCGTCGGTTCTCTCCAATCAACATAGATACTCGTTATCGACCAGCTCGCAGTTTGTTTGTTGATTTTCGAACTGACATTGATACAAACACAGGTGGTGTTCGATCTTTGTCGACGACGTTTGGTTTATCGAAATCGGCAATCCAGATATTTCAAAGTTTCTACTACACGAGAGCAATCGCCCTGCTTGGGAACCTGGCGGAATTTGCAGACTCACGGGGTTTTGAGGCCGGAACCTTGCGAGGTTCGCAGTGGAGTCCATCAGTTTTTATCGGCAATCGCGAGAAGGGATTCTTCGGAGGTGCGTCGTTTTTTTTCGACTTTCAGAAACGTCCAGGACGAAAAGACAGCTCATTGATTAATTCAACGGCAACGCTTGGTCACAGTTGGGACTGTTGTGCGATCACTGCACAGTTTTCGACCTTCAACGTAGGCTTGCGCAAAGAGAATCGCGTTGTGTTCAGTTTCCGTTTGAATGGAATCGGAACCTTTGGGACTGAACAGATCGGACAGCACTCGAAGTAGGTCACCGGCGAGCCGCCAGCCACGCCCCGAGAGCGCGCATCAACACAAATACCTCTTTAGTGAGCAACTCAGGCCCCACCAACATCATCATTGACACCGCTGGTCTGTAATCTTTAGATTTTAATTGTCGAGGCGCTCGCAGTCGGGCCTGAATAACCGGGTGCAAGGTTTCGACAACGGCTCTCCTCATCGCGGCATTACACGTAAAGGCCTTCGAAAAATAGCCCCGCAAATACCGGCAAAGAAGTCCTTTTAGAATTACGACAAGCTGAAAAAGCATATCGGACATCCGACAACCTGCGCTGAGCGGGCATTACCACTTCGCTCGTTACTTTTTAAGGAGCACTAATGAAAAACGGAAAGAAAAAGCAACCAGTGAGGGCGACTGTGCGAAGTCGTCGCTTATCGATCATCGCGATTTGTGTAACCGCAGTGATCGTAGTTGGGGCAGCAATAACGGTTCTCTCGAAACAACTAGAGGGTAACAAGCGCTCTACACCTGTTTCGACTAAAGCAGCATCTGCGAACGCTGGAAAGAAATATGTAACGGTGAAGGTTGCCGGGCGGGATGTTCAAGTCGATCCGCAGACCGGTCAGATCAAACCGCTGACTCCGGCAGAAGCACAACAACTGGCCGACGGTTTGAAAACCATGCTGAACAAATCGACAGAAGGACTTGTTCAGGAAAAGCATCCGGACGGCTCGGTTTCCGTCGATCTTCAAGGACGCTTCCAGAATGTCGCAGTGGCGCGGGTCAACGCAGACGGCACCCTTGAACAGTCTTGTGTGGATGAACCCCTCGCGGCTGCTCAGTTCTTCGGAATCGATCCGAAGCTGCTAGGTGTCGAAGCGCCCAAGACTACTGGTCCTTCCAGCGCTGTTGCCGGTCAACCCTTCAGAACGCCAGCGAAGAAAGTACGCCAATGAGCAACCATATTCTGACAAGGTTTCATAGGCTGTTGCTCATCCTGGTCGTTGGCATGATTGCGTCATCGTCGGCCTTTGGAAACGTAACGATAACTATTCAAAACGCGGATGTAGGCCCTACAGGTTTTAATGATCCAACTCCGGCAACTCCAATCGGCGGCAATGACGGAACAACAATCGGTCAGCAACGATTGAATGCCTTCCAGTTCGCCGCTTCGATCTGGGGCGCGACCCTAAACAGCAGTCAACCTATTGTTATTCGTGCCGGGT
>DATEXA010000259.1:0-13144 GCA_035257465.1 Pyrinomonadaceae bacterium
GCGGTCAATCGACCGCCCCAAAACTGCGCCCACTTACGTTTCCTTTCGAGAGCAAAGTTGGTTCTCTCCTGCACTGATCCAGGCGGCTATCAATCAACGAGCTGTCTTCAAACCTGGCAAGCTCTTGTCGCCTTCTGCTACTCCATACCGCAAGAGCACACAAAAAATTCCAAGAGTTGTGTGAGACCTAGTGCCGGGAATAAATTGGTTAGTTAGTGGGTCTTATATACAAATGATGAAAGCGACTATTACTGCCGGCGCGGTTCTTCTAGTAGCACTTACGGTGCACTCTTATAGTTCTCCATTACCAAGTAGATCACAAAAAGACTCTGATGCCAGTGCTCTTTTTGCGAAGAACTGTTCCACCTGTCACAGTAAGGATGGACAGGCAAAGACATTTAAGGCGAAATTTAATCACGCCCGGAATCTCACCGATTCTGAGTGGCAAGCAAGCGTGAGTGACGAGCGTCTCTTCAATTCAATTTCGAATGGTCGCGGACATATGCCGGCCTGGGGAAAGAAGCTAACCGAATCTGAAATCAACTCGCTAGTGGCCTACGTTCGGCAACTCAAGAAGTAATGCACAGCATCTCGCGAGAAGACGAATTTGAGTTGTGAGTTTCCTTGCGAAGTCCGTCATGGTGTTCCTGGAGACAACACAGATCCACGGAGCCAGGACCGCCCGTCCGCGCCATGGAAACCGCCGAAGAACCTAAATGCCCTAAGGTAGGCCTCCTGCACCACGTCCTGAGCGTCCGTCTCATTGCCAGTGAGCCAGGTTATAGGCGGCGTCCAAGTGCGGTAAGACTGCTTCCTCAAAAGTGGCGAGTTTGTTTTGCTTCTGCAATCGGTCTTCCTGTTTGTACCTCTACGCCATCAACCATTAAGACCGAAGTTTCGCCACTTTTATTCCCGCTCTAACTGATCTTGTCTGGGGAATAATCATCTCTGCGAAGCGGTATTACCGGTGAGAGCGCTCGGCGTTAGCTAAACAAGAATGACCGAGAGCAGTTTGAAATCTAAATCGGTTGAGAGGAATCATGCTGATAGATGATCCAGTCAAAGAAGAAGGAATGCTCAGAGGCGATTTGTTACCTTTCGAGGAACTCTTCAAACTTCATCAGCGAAGAGTCTATGCCGTGTGTTTGCGGATGACTGGAAATACCGCGGAGGCCGAAGATCTGTTGCAAGAGGTCTTCATCCAGGTATTTCGCAAGCTGGGAAGCTTTCGCGGGGAAAGCGCTTTCACGACATGGCTGCACCGCCTGACGGTCAACCACGTGCTGATGCACTTTCGCAAACGTCGGAGCAGGAAAGAGCAACTGACCGAAGACGGCGAACTGCCGGAGCAAGTAATCAAAAGTCGTAAAACGAGCTTCCCGATCCTTGATCGGATTGCGCTGAACGAGGCGATTCTCAAACTGGCTCCTGGATATCGCACCGTCTTCGTTCTCCATGATGTTGAAGGATTACAACACCTCGAAATCGCAAACCTCCTGGGCTGTTCGGTTGGAACATCCAAGTCGCAACTACACAAAGCTCGGATGAAAATGCGACGCCTACTAAGGCAAGCAACTCGTCCCAGCCAGACCGCGACAACGTCTACCATAGTAAAACCGAATTTAGAAGACTTATCTCCAGAACGACAAACACTTCAAGCAATCCTGCCACTAGCAGCCTGATACCGTTCAATTGCCTCTCAATCATGTGGTGCTCTCTTTGCACACTATCGGACAAAAGCTTATTTCTGAATCCCGAATCGCGGCTTTCGAATGAACACGGGACTCAGGCGCGAGGGCCGTGTTCCAGAGTGGTGAACCTTGAGCTTGAAAGGTTTTGATGATTAGGTCCATCCGGTCCTCGGATTGAGACATACACTCCCGGAATAAAATAGCTGGTGAATGAGTCTTATTTTGTAGCAGTGGTTGAAATTCGTGTGACGCAAGCCAGGGGAGCGGTTCTGGTCGTTGGAAGGATCGCACGGTGAAGAAGGAGTATCATGAGGCAGATTATGATCCGCGTGTTTGTTGCTCTTACTATGTGTGCTGTAACGAGCGTTATCCGATTCATCAGCTACATAGTCATTTCCAGCAGTCTACAGGTACGCGCCGAGTCCGTCTGGATCGCGAGACTGATTCTAGCCTCTGTCCTTTCTCCTCTCTTGTACAGTTCTCTAAGCAAGCTCACAGCAGGTTGGTCTATTCGAGCCTGGCATAAACCGTTCCGTCCGAGCAATCGATCAATTCTATGAAACATGTAAGGGTCTATAGCTCTTTAAATAGCGCTTGAAATTAGATCTTCTCTTAGCCTAATTCCTCTCAAGAAGACTGCAATTTAATGATTCGGGTCTCGTGAAGTGGCGGTGAATGGAGTCGGGACGTCCAACACAATATCTTACGGTCGGCACTGACCCCATGACCGACGAGGTGTGGCCCTTTGAGTGGAAATAAGAGTGCCTAGCTCCTTCGCGCGAGCATCCTTCGCGTCATTGTTCATCGAGTTCGGAAGGATGACGCTCGAGGACGCATTTATCTAACACCAGAGAAACCAGATTTTTTCTCCGCGCACTTTGGTCATTCCAGAAGACCATTGAATGCTGATGATTTGTTAAGATGGATGGCCCGAAATGAACTCCAGGTATGTAAGGAAGAATTCGAATATGCTGAAGGTCAATGTGATCACTACGGGTGGCACAATTGAAAAAGTCTATTCTGAGCAGACAAGCACGGTAGAAAACCTGGATAACCAAATCGATCGATATCTCGGTCGGTTACGGCTTCCGGACTGCGATGTCCGAGTGGTGCCGCTCATGAATAAAGACAGTTTGGAGATGACTGATGCTGACCGCAGCGCAATTCTTGGGCTCACCGAGCAGATGTTAAGCGAACGCTCGGCAGTCGTAATTATTCACGGTACCGATACTATGGTTCAAACCGGTCTCTATTTGAAGGAAGCTCTACCTGAGCTGCAGGTTCCCATTGTGCTAACGGGCGCGATGACTCCACTGGGGTTTGAAGGAAGCGATGGTTTGCAAAACCTTACGGAGAGCCTTTTTGCTGCTCGGATACTTGGTCCGGGTATTTATGTCGTAATGCACAATCAAGCCTTCCCAATAGATCGAGTACGGAAGGAACGCGAAACATCCCGCTTTGTTTGGATCGATAAAAGTTGATCATTCTATGCTTAATGCAGAGTTCATTAACACGTTATTTGACGCTGAACTGCCAGAACCATCTCATTGGGAATCGTCTTTTCCTCCGCGCAATCTTCCGCCGGATGCAATCGTGACGCGTTTTGGTCCAAGCCCAACAGGATTTTTGCACACAGGCGGGGTCTACGTCGCCAATCTTGGCAAGAACCTCGCACATCATTCCGGTGGTTCATACTTTATTAGAATCGAAGACACCGACCAGGCTCGAGAAGTCCCCGGTTCGCGCGAACAGTTTGCACGCGGATTCAAGTACTTCGACATCGAGTCAGACGAGAACGACTCGAATTCAAAGTGGGGACCGTACGAACAGTCAAAGCGAGAGCTGATCTATCACACCTACGCGCGAGAGTTGCTGCGGACCGACCGTGCCTATCTATGTTTTTGTACTCGTGAAGAGTTGGCCCAGATGTCGGAAGAACAACTTGCAGCAAAGCTCCAGACCGGTTATTACGGTTCCTGGGCACGCTGCCGGAATCTCACGCAGCCTGAAGTCATGAGTCGTATCGAAGCGGGAAAGACCTACACGATTCGGTTTCGTTCGCCCGGCGGACCACCCAGGCGCGTCGAGTTCCTCGATCTGATCCGCGGACGAATCGAGCATCAGGACAATGTGAACGACATCGTGTTGTTAAAAGGTAGCGATCAATCTCCGAGACTTCCAACCTATCACTTTGCTCACGTGGTTGACGACACGTTGATGAGAGTCACGGTGGTACTACGGGGAGAAGAGTGGATCTCTTCAGTGCCAGTGCATCTGCAACTATTCAACGCGCTTGGTTTCGAACCAATACCATATGCCCATATCGCTCCGCTGATGAAATTCGACGGAGCGAGCCGGCGCAAGCTGAGCAAGCGAAAGGATAACGAGGCTGACGTCGCTTTTTACATAGAATCGGGTTATCCCGCAGGCGCGGTGCTTCATTACTTAAGAGGTCTGGCCAACAGCAGATTCGCTGAAATGACGTTCGAGGAATCTGCGTCGGCTGCTCTCAGTCTAAACGAATGCGGAGTGGCTGGACCGATCTTTGATCTTGTGAAACTTGAATCGATCAGTCGCGAGTTTATCGCGCAACTCCCCACCGAAGAAGCGTTGCAAAGTTTGCTCACCTGGGCTCGCGATTATGATCCTGAGTTGGCCGCAATACTATCCCGGAATTTGCCGCTAGCGCGCCGCATCTTTGCGAATGAGCGACAGCCTGGCGTGATGCAACGAAAGGATCTTGCAAAATGGGGGGAGTTCCGGCCAGCTTACGGTTTGTACTTCGAGGAGTTGTTTCCACCCGTAAGTGATCCTTCAGATCCTCGCTTTGCCCCAGTCAAACCTGACATGGTAGTCAAGTTGGCCAAAGACTTCGCTGATTCGTATCGGCATGAGGAAGACAAAGAGGTCTGGTTCGAACAGATCCGCAGTTTGGCCGCCACCCACGGGTTCGCACCAACCGCCGGGCAATACAAGAAGAATCCGGAGAATTTCGCCGGGTCGATCAGTCATGTGAGCAATGCCATTAGGATCGCCCTGACTGGACTAAAACAGAGTCCGGAACTCTTCTTAGTCGCTCATAACCTGGGGGAGGAAGAAGTCTTAAGACGTGTCAGAGCACTCACTACTGATCCGTCTGGCCCAGCATAGCCGTTTCTAGTGTCTCCTATTGGTTCGTGTTATTTCGTGTGGTTTCGTGGATCATGTTTTCATCCACGAATTCACACGAACTCACACGAAAGAAAAGTTTTGTGGACTGCATGACGAGGGTCTACAAACACTCAAAACACTAATCGAGTTCCTCACGTAATTTTAGGCAGTTCGTGTTATTTCGTGTCGTTTCGTGGATCGCGTTTTTCTATCCACAAATTCACACAAACTCGCACGGAAAAGTTGTGGACTCTGCGGTGAGCGTCTAGAATTACTCAAAACTCAAACCGAGGTCCTCACAACATGAAAGAAATAATTCTCAAGGAAGAAGTCTACGCGATCGTTGGACGCTGCAATGGATGTCTACTGGCAGTTAGGTCGTGGTTTTCTGGAACCCGTTTACCAGGAGGCACTCGACATAGAATTCCGGCGGCGTAGAATTCCATTCGAACCAAAGGAAGAGATTGTCATTTACTGTAAGGGTCAACCACTTAAAAAGAAGTATGAAGCCGACTTTATCTGTTATGGAAAAATCGTCATCGAGCTTAAGGCACTTGAAGGATTAGGTGGCCGAGAATTGGGACAACTGCTGAATTACATGAAGGCAACCAGGTTTAATGTTGGACTACTCATTAATTTCGGTAGTCCCGTCCGGTTAGAGTGGCGTCGATACGTAATATAGCTTCGTCGTTTCGTTTCGTGTTATTTCTGAATGCGTGGATCGCCTATACCCAAAAACCACGATCCACGAATTCACACGAAGTAACACGAAATAAGAACCACTACCAAGAGATGATATTGCTTATCTTCTTTTGTAAACTGCCAGCCAGTAATTGATCATTCGTGATTATTGTTAGAACCTAATTTGAGACGGAGAACACACGAACGTGGCCAAGGAAACTGAATCGACTGAGACTTCGCCGGAATCGCTAACAAATAATGATGGGCCTTCGAATTTTATTCGAAACATCATGATCGAGGACATCAAGAGTGGCAAACATGAAGGCCGTGTACAAACCCGATTTCCTCCAGAACCAAACGGTTACTTGCATATCGGCCACGCCAAAGCCATATGCCTCGACTTCGGTTTGGCGGCCGAGTTTGGCGGTAAGTGCAATTTGCGTTTCGACGATACTAATCCGTCTAAAGAAGAGACGGAGTACGTTAACGCGATCATGGAGGACGTGCAGTGGTTGGGCTTCCAATGGGACAACCTGTTTTATGCCTCTGATTACTTTCAACAACTGTACGACTGGGCCATTCAGTTGATTACGCAGGGGAAAGCTTATGTGTGCGATCTTAGCGCTGACGAGATTCGCGCGTATCGTGGCACGTTAACCGAGCCCGGCAGAGAAAGCCCGTATCGCAACCGATCGGTGGATGAGAACCTTGATCTATTCGCGCGCATGAAAAAGGGAGAGTTCCCGGATGGTTCGCGAACCTTGCGTGCGAAAATCGATATGAGCTCTCCAAACCTTAGTCTGCGCGACCCAGTCATGTATCGAATTCTCCACATGGACCATCATCGTACGGGTAATCAGTGGTGTATTTACCCGATGTACGATTACGCGCATGGGCAGTCCGATTCAATTGAGCGCGTGACACACTCGATGTGTACTTTGGAGTTCGATAATAATCGTTCTTTGTATAACTGGTTTATCGACCAGCTTGGCATCTTTCCTTCGCGACAATACGAGTTCGACCGTCTTGCACTCACCCATACTTTGCTTAGCAAGCGTAAGTTGCTGAAGTTGGTTGAAGAAGGACTTGTCGAAGGTTGGGATGATCCGCGTATGCCAACCCTCTCGGGCATGCGCCGCCGCGGTTACACGTCCACCGCAATCCGCAACTTCTGCGCTAACGTTGGGGTCTCGAAGACGAACGGCATTACTCAGTTACAGCAACTCGAATACTTTCTGCGTCAAAACCTGAATCAACTTGTTCCCCGGGTGATGTGTGTGCAGAAACCGTTACGCGTGGTTATCGAAAACTATCCCGATGACCTCGTGGAAGAAATGGAGGCCATCAACAACCCCGAAGATAGTTCCGCGGGAAGCAGAAAGATTCCGTTTTCAAAAACTCTTTACATTGAAGATGATGATTTTCGCGAAGACCCACCGAATAAGTTTTACCGACTCGCTCCTGGTCGCGAAGTGCGGCTCCGTTATGCTTACTTAATCACCTGCAAAGAAGTCATCAAAGACAGCAGCGGCACGATTGTGGAACTCCGTTGTACTTACGATCCGGCGACACGCGGCGGTAACACACCTGATGGTCGAAAGGTAAAGTCCACTATTCACTGGGTCTCAGCGGATCACGCTTTACCGGCAGAGGTCCGTCTGTACGACAACCTTTTTGTTAAGGAAGATCCGAACGAGGTTGAAGAGGGACACGATTTTATAGAAAATCTGAATCCTGGTTCATTACAGGTATTGCACGATTGCAAAGTAGAACCGAGCGTGCGAGACGCAGAGCGTGGGACAAAATATCAGTTTGAGCGCCTTGGTTATTATTGTGTTGATCGCAACTCGGAGCACAAATTGGTGTTCAATCGGACCATTGGCCTGCGCGATACGTGGGCAAAGATCGAAAAACGCTCAACGATCAGTGCCTGAGCATCTTCTTGGTTCGTGACTGGACAACCGTCTGAGCTGTTGTTGGACTTATCGGTAGGTCGCGTACTTAATTATGAAAAGTAGTTCAGGAAGCGACAGTAGTAAATGTTCGTTTCAATTCTTCCCAATAGTCGAAGCCCAGCGGTGTAGATAGTTATAGCGTGAGGTTGCTAGCAACCTACTGATCGCGATGTTCTCTGGGCTTTAGCGATGCTTGCTGCTGCAGGATTTCACGAACAATCTCTGGTCGTTTTGTCCAACAAGTTTCTAAGTCATTCTGAGTCATTCGACCCGAAACTACGTCCATGTAACCAACCGCTGTGATTGCATTTTCCGTTTTCCACCAGATTACTTCGTCCAAGTCGCTAACCTGGTACTCTTCTGGTCCGGTCCTCGTTTGTAAAGTAATCCATGACATTAAATTGTCCCCTCTTTCTGTAAACAATCTAGTGCCCGCTTGAACCAACCTGCCGTGAGGAGAGTTTAGCATTTCAAGGAGGCTCCTACGAATTGTAATCGGCTGCGAGGAAGTGCTTTTCGATCGCGTCTGATGTCAAGAACATGGAAGTCGTCACAGCTTACTCGAATTCGCAAATTCTATTGAACTCAACGACGACACGCAGTACTATGTTGGTCTAATCAGGCAGCATTAGTCACTTAATCTGTTCACTTGGGATTTTAGCTTTATGCACTACCTACTCAGCTCAAACATTCATTTTTTTGGAACTTCGGTCACCTCCCACAAGGCTTGTACGTGTATGCCCGGAGGATGACGACTTAGCCAATTGTATTTGGTCAACGAGGTCGTCATCCACCGAGGATGACGACCTTTTTAGTTTTACTGAAGTAAACAGTGAGGGACCAATGGAGTTTCAACAACTAGAGATGTTCGCGGCAGTGGTGGAAGAAGGAAGCATATCTCGGGCTGCACAGCGCGTCTGCCGAACTGGGGCTGCCGTAAGCATTGCGCTCAAGAAATTGGAAGAAGAGATGGTCACGCCCCTTTTTGAGAGAGGTGACCGAAATAGCCACCAACTCACTTCTTCTGGCAGGTCGCTATATGAACACGCAAGACGAATCCTTGACTTGCGTCGTGAAGCTGAGACTGCGGTCAAGCGCTCTTCACATGACCTGACGCTCCGCATCGGAACACACGAAAGCACGAGCCTATATTTGTTGCCCTCTTTAATGGCACGCCTTAGCGAGATACGTCCCGCCATTAAAACGGAAATCGTCTGCGGCAATGCAGACAAGTTGCTACTGGCGTTAGCGAATCGCGCAATAGAACTGGCATTGATTGGAGATGCGCCAAGCGATACCGAATTGGATACTTATATGCTCAGGAGAGAAGAGTTGGTTGTGATTGCTAAACCAAACCATCGCCTGGCAAGGAGCCAACACATTAGCCTTAACGATCTTCGCGACGAATATCTTATTGTCCAGGGAACCAAATCAGTATTGCGAGAGAGAATTGTTCAGGCACTTCGCGCGTCCAAGATCCCGTTCAACTTCGGCGTAGAGAACGTCGGCATAGAAGCAATTAAGCGCATGGTGATTAATGGACTCGGCGTTGGTTTTGTTCCAACGATGTGCGTGAGGGAAGAAGTGGTGAATGGAAAACTAGTCGCTCTTAAAGTCGCTGATCTTCGTACCGACTGGAACATCTCTATGGTGTGGCGAAAAGATCATTCCCTCTCACCTATCGCCCGAGAGTTTCTCGAGATCATCAAACCTTCACGAGATGCAGCCACGACAATGGTAAAGAGTCGCAGGATTGATCCAAACCGTTCACGTAAGGTGATTCACTGTTAAGCGGGAGGCGGGACGAATTTTTCGCAATAGTCTACGAAAGACCTTGCTCTGATAAGAAGAGTATTAGCTGCTGTTTCAGTCGGACTGTAACCCTGGAGCTCAATGAAGCGAGAAGATAATTCTTGCCACTCTCCCTGAGTCTGCCCCGACAATACGAATAAGTTCTCAAACTCCCACAACGCTTCATCGTCCGTGAAAGGATCAACTAGACGCTGGTAGAGAGGCACACGTGCCGCGGCAGCTGCTGCCTCGTAAGCAACCAGAAGCACGTGTTCGTATTCGTGGTGGTAGAAGAACGCGTCTCCTTGAGCAAGCAATTCCCGCGACCGCTCGATTGTTGGAACGCTTTCCGCCACTGTCGAACCGGCACACTCACCCTTTACTCCGTGACGAACGGCGAAACGTTCGTTTTCATGTCCGTAGTCGTCATAAAAACTCGAGTCATCCGCGAACTCAGGGACTCGACGCCAAGGCTCTAGTAAGTTTTGGATTCGCCTTTCACCGACACGCTCGACAAACTCATTGAATGACTCCACCGCGTTTTTCTCGTCTCGATACAAACGCAGCAGCGTCTTAATTACCTGAGTGCAATTCCTGGCCGGAAACTTTCCGACGAGTTGGGCTATCTGTGCAGAACCGGGATCAGTCTGACCGCCCAGTGAGATCAGATATGCAGGCACGGTGTGACCGTCATGCGAAAGCGCCGCCGCATGAAACCCAATGTTGGCCACCGTGTGTTGGGCGCAACCATTCGGACAGCCGGAGATTTTGATGTTTAGATCTCGGGCCAGCTCACGATAATCCCCCATGCCATTATCGAAGGAATCAGAGATTGCCGTGCCAAGACCTTTGGCCGAAGCGATACCGAGACGGCAAGTATCAGAACCCGGACAGGTAGTTACATCGACAACCGTTCCCACACCTTCTTCGGCAGCGTCAATTTGTTTTAGTGAACGATGCAGGTCGACCAATCTGTCTTCATTCACCCAGGGAAGAAAGACGTTTTGGTCAATTGAAGTCCGTAGCTCGCCTGACGAGAATTCGCGCGCAATCTTCGCGAGGCTGCACGCACGAGTCGACGTGATGTCTCCCAACTTAAGTCGCACATGCACGCCACGATATCCTTCAAGCTTGTGTTCGATAACAGCATCACGCGCCCACGACTGAAACTCAGGCTCCTTCGTGCGTGGATCAATTACTCTAAACCTGTTAGCACGCAGCGATGTTTGCGGTGCCTCTTCATCGAGGATGTCCTCGAAGTGAATCGGACCAAGGCGCTCGCGTTCTTCATTAAGCGCTGAGACAAACGAGTCCCACCCCATCGACTGAACCAGAAACTTCATTCGGGCTTTCATACGCGCCTTACGTTCACCGTAACGATCAAAGAGGCGAAGAATGGATGCGGCCAGGTTGAAGATCTCCTCGGCGGGAAGAAAATCCGTATAGAGCTGTGCTAAATGAGGAACGGCGCCCAGCCCACCGCCAAGAAAAACTCGGAAGCCACGCCTCACTTTTCCGTTCTGAGTTTTCGTCGTGGCCCAGAAACCAATGTCGTGGATTCGCAGTGCGGAGTGATCTTCAGAGCAACCTTCAAAAGTGATTTTGAACTTCCGACCAAGATTCTGGTTGAACTTATTTCGGACCAGATAGCGAAACAAGTGTTCAGCATATGGCCGCACATCGAAAGGCTCTGTTGCTGACGTACCGGCCCGGTAGCAGGCAGTAATGTTCCTGACTGTGTTTCCACAAGCTTCGCGAGTTGTGATTCCTGTGTCCGCAAGGAAACGAAGCAGCGTTGGAGTCTCGTCTAGACTGACATAGTAGATCTGCGCATCCTCCCTGGTTGTGAAGTGAATGAAGCTGCTGCCAAAACGATCGGAAGCATCAGCAAGTCCTTCGAGTTGATCAGCCGTGAGATAGCCGCCAGGGATCTTGATGCGTTGCATCTGCACGCCTTCCTGACGCTGTGCATAGGTACCGAAATGCAACCGTACCTTCTGCATCTTTGTTTCATCCAACGCGCCACGTCGATACTTCGCGATCTGTTCTTCATACCAGGTCAATTCGTCTTGAACGTAGGTAGGTACAAGCGCGTGTGAAGTTGTATCGTCGACCAGCTTTGTAATCGTCATAAGCACTACCTAGTGTATTTCGGTCATCCGGGGTTGCACGCTGACCAAACCGCAACCAACTGTTCCCTTCTCAACAGCCCGCGCGCTACTAACGCGCCGATGATTCTGTTAGCACTCTCTTCTATCGACTCGCGGTTTGTCTTCACTATTACTTCCGGATTCAAAGGCTCTTCGTATGGATCAGATACTCCAGTGAACTCTCCAATCTCTCCTGCAAGCGCTTTTTTGTAGAGGCCCTTAACATCCCTTTCGACCAAAACCTCGATAGGACACTGCACATAGACCTCAATGAACTCAGACCCATCAGAGGTTATCGACTGACGCACTTCATCTCGAACGTCTCGATAAGGCGAGATTGCCGACGCGATAACTCCCACACCATTGCGAGAAAGCAGGCGACTAACGTAACCAATTCGCCTGATGTTGGTGTCACGATCTTCCTTGGAAAAGCCGAGTCCTTTTGAAAGATTTGTCCGCACGTCGTCACCATCAAGCAATTCAATGTTGACGTCAGAAGCCTTCAGTTCATTGATAATCGATTGGGCCACAGTCGTCTTCCCTGCTCCCGATAATCCGGTAAGCCAAACTGTAAACCCTCGGTTTCGTGTCATTAGTTATTCCTTCTCTAGACCGTGACCAACGGAGACGCTGCGGCTATTCGATACGCATCACTCAGCACGCGCGCCACTTCAGGTCTTGAGAATTCAACAGGCAGCAGCTCGCCTGCGCTCAATAGCTCGCGCACTTTGGTCCCTGAAAGCGTCACGTGATTTGTGGACTCATGTGGGCAGGTCTTGGCGGACGCCATAGCCCCGCACGTCCGGCAATAAAAAGTATGGTCAAACAACAGAGGCGTAATTCCGAGCTCCGAAGGATCAAACTCGTCGAAGATGTAGTGCGCGTCATAGGTCCCGTAGTAATTGCCAACGCCGGCGTGATCGCGACCAACAATGAAATGCGAGCAGCCGTAGTTCTTACGGATCAATGCATGAAAGACAGCTTCGCGTGGTCCTGCATAACGCATAGCAGCTGGCATCACTGACAAAACAGTTCGTGAAGCGGGATAGTACTTCGCGAGAATCTCTTCGTAAGAACGCATTATGACATCAGCAGGCACATCGTCCGATTTGGTGTCACCAACGAGAGGATGAAGCAGAAGACCATCGGCAATCTCGAGTGCGCACTTCTGAATGTATTCATGTGCGCGATGTACTGGATTGCGAGTCTGAAACGCAACGACGCGGTGCCAGCCGCGCTCGCTGAACACCGAACGAGTCCCCGAAGGGTCTAAGCGATACTGCTGAAACAACCGATTCCGTTTGCGATTCAGCAAAGTAATCGGCCCCGCCAATAGCCAATCACCTTGAGCCAAAAGCGCTGCCACACCAGGATGTGCACGATCTTTCGTTCCGTAGACAGCTTGCGCTTCGCGTTGCTTGTCGTAAGTAAACTTTTCGGTTACTTGAAGAATACCCAGGAGATGATCGTCATCGTACAGAGATACTTCCGAAGGGACTCTCAGACCGTCGGCTTCATCTGTGCTTACGGCCAGTGTGATAGGAATGGGCCAGACAACTCCATTTACTAACCTCATCCGATCGCGAACAGACTTGTAGTCAGACTCATTGAGAAAACCGTCGAGCGGGGAGTAGCCACCAATCGCCAGCATCAGTAGATCTGAAACCTGACGACTACTGAGATGGACCTTTGGCAACGTGGTCGCCTTACTTACAAGTTCTTCGCG
>DATEXA010000260.1:0-10727 GCA_035257465.1 Pyrinomonadaceae bacterium
GGCGGGCTTCGAGTGATTGCTTGCACGTTCATTTCGTGATTATCCGCCGATGGCAGTAGAGTTATCTGAATGGTTTGGCTGAAGCATGTGCGACACAGAACGGTTTGGCTTGCCGCCGTGCTACTTCTCTTGGCCCTCGGCTTTCGCTTATTCGTGGCGTTGCGACTGCCGAACGACACACCGGGTGATGGAGTGGTCTATGCTCAAATCGCCAGGAATGTTCTTGAGCAACATGTCTATTCGCATGAAGAGCAGCCGCCGTTTGCTCCTTCGTTGATTCGACTTCCAGGTTATCCGTTTTTCCTCGCCGCCATCTATGCCGTCACTGGTCACGGCAACAACAAAGCAGTACGTGTTGTTCAGGCCATCATCGACACTGGCACTTGCGCGTTAGTCGCTCTCGTTGCATTCCAATGGACTGAAGATAAAAAACGAAAAGGAATTGCTGCCATTTCCGCACTAACGTTGGCCGCGGTGTGTCCATTTACAGCGATCTACGTTGCAACGATTCTCACGGAAGTTCCCACAAGTTTCCTCGCTGTACTCTTATGTTTGGTGTCGACCCTGGCTTTCCAAGCTCCTGGCTCTCGACGCGCAATCCCCCTCTGGATCGCAGCTGGTCTAATCGCCGGTTTAGCGGTGTTCTTTCGTCCTGACAGCGGACTGTTTGCTGCAGCAGTAGGCTTCACGATCTTGCTTTCAGCACTGGCGATCACTCGAGATCGAAAGACTGTCATTCAACGCTTCTGGAAGTCGATCATCGTGGCGGCTGTGTTTTCGTTTGCATTTTGTTTGGTCCTGGTGCCATGGACAATTCGCAACCGTCGCGTGTTTGGTGTCTTTCAACCGTTATCACCAGCTCACGGCGAAATGCCTGGGGAGTTCGTTCCGCGTGGCTACTTGATGTGGCTACGAACCTGGCTCGACGACGGACGGTATATTGGGCCAGTCCTCTGGCAACTCGATACGTCAGCCATTCATATGAATGCGTTTCCTAAGAGGGCGTTTGATTCTCCAGAGGAACGCCAGCGCGTGGCGGCGTTGATCGACAAGTACAACGGTCAGCCCCCAACTACGCCTGGTGGAGAATCGGGAGCAGCTGTACCTGCAGCTTCACCGTCAGCGAGTCCAAATGCGAACACTCAACAGAATGCTCAAGCTGATCAGAGTCCAGAGGCTGACGAGGAAGAAAGCGACGAAGAAGGGTCGGAAGATGAAAATTCCGATGGGCCCGACAGCGGTGTTGAAATGACTCCCGAGATTGACGCCGGCTTCGCGCAAATCGCGCGCGAGCGAATCGCGCGTGCGCCTTTCCGCTACTATGTGGTTCTCCCAATCAAACGTGCCGGTTCTCTCTGGTTCGATACTCACTCAACGTATTACCCATTTGATGGCGAGCTTTTCCCGCTCGAAGATCTCGACTACGACATTCATCAGCAGTACTGGTTGCCGTTGTTCGCCGGGTTGACCTGGGTTTACACAATACTCGGCGTAATGGGAGCGTGGCTGTTATGGCGTACGCGAAGTGCAGCTTCGCGGCGTTGGCTCTTGTTGGCGGGTCTTATCATCTTTCTCAGGCTCGGGTTCTTTTCCACGCTGGAGAACCCGGAACCGCGCTACACAGTGGAGATATTTCCATTCCTTTCAATCATGGGAGGCGTGGGCGTTGCCTTTGTCCGATCTGCTTTCGCGCCTCTTGCAAGAATCCACGAGTGATCGCGGAATGGGACTTCGTCAAAGCTTTTGCTTCTTCACGTTTTTTCTTCACTCCGGAGGAGTGCGATGTTTATAGCTCGGTGTCATTCAGCAACTCTGCTCTGTTCGGAAGAGCGGACTTCGTTGGCACCTAAGTGGGATTGCCATGCCGCTCTTCCGAACAGAGCCGGAGGAGGATCGCTTGCTGCCTATAAACATTGCACTCCTCCGGAGTGAAGGCCGTGACATTGTTCTGTTCGCGTGATGACATTTGCAAGACGCTCTAAAGCGTGTCGGACACAGCTATGGAGTTGGTGACGCTGATGGTTTTGGGATCTGTTCTGACGGTGGAACGCTTGCCGGGTTTGGTGTTTCCGGTGAGGAGTGCAGGTGAATTGCTTTCCACATCGTCCCGACACGTTTGAAAACCAACGTCATGCGACCTGATGCAGTTTCCGGATTTCCCTTGTACGTTTGCGACTGTGTCCACTGACAAGTCACCACTGCGCCATCCTTCCCGAGCATCGTCACAGACACATCACGCACGTCGAGTTTCACATCCTTGATTTCGGGATATGAACTCTTGCGGTTCTCGCGCACTTGATCCCAGCCTTTGGTTACGCTTCCGTTGTAATTGAACATGGAGAGATGTGGCGAGTTCCAGTAGACGCTGGTCACGGCGTCAACGTTCGCGTGGCGAATACCTTCGAGCAGATGATTGAAGGCCGCAAGTACGCCGTCGGAGCCGGCTGGCTGCTCCGCCGTCACCACGGGTTTCTTCTGCGTTGTCTTGGGTGTGGTCGCAGACACTGCCGGTTTCTCAGTGCCGGTCGGTTGTCCCGTAGTTTTTGGTGGTGAGTTTGTGTTGGTTGCGCGCGGGCGTGCGGGGGCTGTTGTCGACGAGTTCGAGTTCTGAGCCAGCGCGGTTTGTGAAGCCGTTAAGGCAACAAGAAGTAAGAGTGCGTACCTGGTTAGCATTGAATTGGCTCCTTAATCAGTTTAGCGATTTTACTGAGTCGGGGTTCCAGAGAGAGTACGAACAAAAACGTGCGAGAGTTTATTAACTGGCCCAGGCTAAACCACTTCGAAGTCGTTCGACTGAGCGATCACGGCCCAACACATCAAAAATCTCAAACATTGACGGCCCAACAGCTTGACCGGTCAACATCGTTCGCGAGGCATTGATTAGCAAACCGGCCTTCACGCCGGTTTCATCCGCAAACGCCCTTAACGCTGCCTCAGCCGTTTCTGCGTTGAACGTGTCTGTTGTTTCCAACTTAGCAGCGAGCGCCGGCAGTAGTTCGCGAAGTCGCGGTTCCTTGAGCAGATTTTTTTTGACTGCTGACTCTTCAAAATCGAAGTCACTGGAAAAATAGGCTCGACCTTGCGACGAAAAGTCTTTCAACGTAAAGAATCGTTGTCTGATCAGATCCACTGTCCGCGCAAACCACTCACGATCATCATCGTCGTACTCCTCGCGCCACAATTTGTTGGCGCGCAGTTCCGTTTTGACCATCGGTATCAACTCATCAAGCGGCATCGTGCGAATGTACTCCGCATTCATCCACAGCGCTTTGTCGTCGGTCCAGTGTCGCGGATCGTTCTCTTGAAAATTGAAGATCGCGTTTGCACGACCAATCGCCTCGAGCGAGAACTCATGCATCAGTTCGTCTTTCGAGAGTATTTCTTTTCCTTCGGGTGGTGACCAGCCAAGCAGCGCCAGAAAATTGCGGAAGGCTGCAGGAACGAATCCACGGTCGCGATAGGTTGTCAGCGAAACGACCTCGCCATGTTTTCGTTTTGATAGCTTGCCTTTGTTTGGAGCAAGGATGAGGGGCAAGTGCGCAAACCTCGGCACCGATTCACCCAGTGCCTCGTAGATCAAGACCTGCTTGTGTGTATTTGTGAGATGATCTTGTCCACGAATGACGTGTGTGATTCCCATCTCGATATCGTCGATTACAACGGAAAGGTTGTAGAGTGGATTGCCTTCTGAACGAAGTAAAACAAGATCCTCGATTTCGGAATAACTCCGCTCTTGAACACCGTAAACGATGTCGTCAAATCTAGTTTGCCCCTCAGCCGGCACTTTGAGTCGAACGGCGAATGGCTCTCCCGCGGCAGCACGTTGGTTTGATTCCTCTGCAGGCAGTTCGCGGTAAGGATTGTTTCTTTGGTCAAAACCTTCCGCTGCCTGCGCACGTGCGCGCTCGGCGATTCCCTGTTTCACATTCGCGTCGTCGCGCTGTTCCTTCGGCGTAAAGTCACGATAGGCCTTGCCTTCTTCCAACAGGCGATAAGCTGCAGCGCGGTGCTTTGAAGCGTTTGCCGACTGAAAGACGATATCCTCGTCATAATCGAGGCCGATCCATTCGAGCCCTTCGATGATTGAACGCGTTGACTTGTCAGTGGAGCGTTGGAGATCGGTATCTTCGATCCGCAATAAAAACTTCCCGCCGACTTTGCGTGCGTAGAGCCAATTGAAAAGTGCAGAGCGGGCGGCGCCGATGTGCAGGTAACCACTAGGCGATGGAGCGAATCGTACTCGAACAGTCATAAGCAAAAAGTCAGTGGTCAGTAGTTCATGGTCAGTAGTTTATAGAATCGTCAGACCTGCTGACCACTACTGACCATGGACTACTGACCACTGACTTATCAACAGTCTGGCGGAGATGACAGGATTCGAACCTGTGAAGGGCTTTTGACCCTTAACGGTTTAGCAAACCGCCGCCTTCAGCCACTCGGCCACATCTCCGTGCCGTTCCAGGCGACGACCAATTCTAGTCGGCACCCGCAGATTGTCAAGGTAGCGTTTTGACGGGCATAGTGGCGAACAAACCAGCCGCGTTGAGCGCGTTTCCAAATCCCGCCAACGGCAGTTGGCGGATTGTTTTCAGATCCTTCTACAAGGGAGCCGACGTGCTCCTTCCGGCGTGCTGCGCGAAGAAATCATTCTATGTGCTACCTCTAGAAAGGATCTGAAACCAATCCACCCACTGCCGTGGGTGGGATTTCAGTCGATAGACAATCCTTTGGTAGTGGGGACTTGTTAATCACAATCCAGGTTTCATCTGATGGTTTGTGCATTAGAATTCACTCGTGTCGAAGTCACATCTAACTCGTCGGAAGTTTTTGAAAGGTGCGCTCGCTACACCGCTTCTTGCAGTCTCAGGAGTGGCCGTCTACGCCCGACTAATTGAACCCTACAACTACCTCATCTCGGAGACCGACATCTTTGTTCATAACCTGCCGGAACGATTCGAAGGATTTCGCATTACGCAGTTAACAGACATTCACCACAGCAAAATTCTGGGTTTGGAGGAGGTACAACGAGTAGTTCGACTCGCGCAGCAAACCACTCCTGATCTTTTTGTGCTCACGGGCGATTATGCCACCGCCTACCGTCGATACATTGAACCTTGCGCTGAGGCGCTATCGTCGTTGTCTGCACCCGAAGGCGTATGGGCTGTCCTTGGAAACCACGATCACTACACCGATCCGGAACTGACAACAAGAGCACTCGAACAACATCACATCAATGTATTGAACAACCGGAACACCTTGTTGCGTAGTGGACCGGATGCAATTCAATTGACCGGGATCGACGACTGGTCATGGAATGCCACTGATTGGGCCAAGGCTTTCGAAGGTCTAAACAAATCGTTACCCATAGTCTTGCTCTCGCATCAACCGTCGGTTTTGAAATTCGAGCAAACGAAAGATGTGTCACTGATTCTGAGCGGTCACACGCACGGTGGTCAGATTAAACTTCCGTGGTTTGGCGCTCCTGCGAGGTTTGTTACGAAGGATCTAATGTTTGCGCAAGGTCTCTTCAGAATCGGGAACGTGCAAATGTATGTGTCGAGTGGAACCGGTGTGATTGGATTACCAGTCAGATTCGGTGTAAGGCCAGAGATTGCTGTCTTGCGCTTGCGACGAAGCGTGTAAGTAAAACTAAGCACTCAGGCTGGCTGGACGCGGTGCTCTTTGAAGTTGTAACGGAAGCTGTGAGCCGCCGCAGATCTTTACAAGACGGGCCTTATCTCTTTGCATCTCAGGATTGTTCGCCAGCACTTCCCGAACCTCACGAAAGATCTTTGCCGCATGCGGATCAGACGGTTCAACTAAACGATAATGCATCCACTTGCCGTCCCGACGTGTCGATACCAAACCTGCACGTCGTAGATACGCAAGGTGTCGCGAGACCTTGGGCTGGTTCGTTCTTAATGCTTCTACAAAGAAACAAACGCAGACTTCATCGTTGCCGATCAAATGTATGACTCGCAAACGAGTGCGATCGGCCAGCGCTTTGAACAGTACCTCGATGCGGAAGTCTTTAGTACTCATCTGTTGATGCTCGCTGTCGAATACGACTCCTGCAGGTTCTGAGTTCCTTGAGGGGCTAGTCCAATCCAACCACGGCACTTCGCCGTTGAAGCAGAAGAGTATCGCGCCAGACGCCGTTGAGTTTTCCGATTCGTTCTCTTCTTCCAACCTCACGAAACCCAAATCTTCTATGGAGTTCAATGCTCGCTGTGTTTTCGGGAAAGATGCCCGCCTGCAACGTCCAGATTCCATTCTTTTCCGATAGTTCTATTAGTTGGCCGAGTAACGCACTACCAAAGCCCTGGCCGCGGGCACGTGAGGCGACGTAAACGCTGACTTCCGCTACGCCACTGTAAACGCGGCGCGATGAAACAGCTCCCAGGGCGGCCCAACCTGCGACTTCACTCGGCGCCACGATGACAAGACGTCCGAATCGATGATGATTTTGATCCCAATGTTCCCACGATGGTACTTCCGTTTCGAATGTCGCATTTCCAGTGGCAATGCCCTCGAGGTAAATTCGCTGAACGTCTGGCCAATCCGTTGTAGTCATTTCCCTGATGAAGTTTTGGATTGACATAAGTAAAGCTCTCTGTGCACCTCCTTCCGCGATCTTCATTTACCCACAACGAGGCTCCTGAAGAAACATTCCAGTTGACTTTCGGAGCGAGGCAGAGTACTTTGTATTACCAAGTTCGTGTTGGTTTTGACTGTTTTTTGAGAAGTTGGTGAAGTAGTAAAAATCCAGGTTTGGAGTACAATGCGCCCATAATGACCCTTCTTGAAAGCATTAATTCGCCAGCCGAACTGCGCACTTTGCAGCCTGAAGAGCTTCAGACGGTCGCCGATGAAATTAGAGCCTATATCCTCGAAACGATGTCGCGTGTTGGCGGGCATACGGGGGCTTCGTTGGGTGCAGTCGAACTGGCTGTAGCCCTGCATTATGCGTTCGACACGCCGGCGGATCGGCTCGTGTGGGATGTCGGGCATCAGGCTTACGCGCACAAAATTCTTACCGGTCGTCGCGATTTACTACCCACAATCAAATCCTACGGTGGCATCAGCGGCTTTTTGAGACGCGACGAATCTGAGTACGACTCTTTCGGTGCGGGCCACGCATCGACATCGTTGTCGGCAGCACTGGGAATGGCTATCGCCCGTGACCGCAAAGGCGAGGACCACCACGTCGTGGCACTGATTGGCGACGCTTCCCTTGCGGGCGGTATGGCGATGGAGGCGATCAATCAGGCTGGGCACCTGAAGAGTCGTTTGATAGTGGTTCTCAACGACAATGAGATGTCGATTGCTCCGGCTGTGGGAGCTCTGACAGGTTACTTGAACCGAATTCGTGGTGCGCATGGATACCATCGCTTCAAAGATGAAGTAGAAGAAAAACTACTTGCGATTCCATCGGTAGGCGAACGTTTGCATCACGCAGCCAAGACGATGAAGGACGTGATCGCCGCTGCGGTATTGCCGGGTGCGTTAGTGAGCGAGTTGGGCTTTAAGTACATCGGCTATGTCGACGGTCACAATCCGCGCGCGCTGGTTGCAGCGCTGCGTGAGGCGAAGCAGGTGAAGGATGGCCCTGTAATCGTTCACGCGTTAACAACAAAAGGCAAAGGCTTTCCTCAAGCTGAAACCGATTACTATCGTTGGCATGCAACGGGTCCTTTCGATCTGGCGACGGGCAAACCCATCAAGAGTGCCTCCAAGGCACCGACATATACTTCCGTTTTCGGCGACACCTTGTGCCAGTTAATGGAAAAGGATCAGAAGATTGTCGCCTTAACTGCAGCGATGCCGGATGGCACAGGCATTTGTTCCGCCCTTGAGAAGTTTCCAGATCGATCTTTTGACGTCGGTATTGCAGAACAGCACTGCGTGACGTTTGCTGCCGGATTATCCTGCGAAGGGTTGAAGCCTGTCTGCGCCATCTACTCAACCTTCCTGCAACGTGGTTTCGATCAGCTTGTGCATGACGTCTGCATCCAGGACCTTAACGTTAAGTTCTGTCTTGATCGCGGAGGTATCGCAGGCGGCGACGGTCAAACACATCATGGTCTCTTAGACATCGCTTATTTACGGGGAGTGCCAAACATCATCCTGATGGCCCCAAAAGATGAAGGCGAAATGCGCGACATGCTGTTCACGATGTTAGAACACAATGGTCCGGCGGCGATGCGTTATCCACGCGGTAACGGCGTTGGCGCCGATATCAAGCGCACGCCGGAGCTGCTTGAGATTGGCAAAGGCGAGTTGTTACGCGACGCCGGTGAGATTGCCATTGTCGCGTACGGTTCGATGGTTCATCCGTCGCTTGCTGCGGCCGAAAACCTGGCGAAGGACGGAATCGAGACCACGGTCGTCAATGCCAGATTTGTAAAACCGTTGGATGCACCGCTACTTCTTGCTCTTGCCCGGACGAAGAGACTCATAGTCACAGTAGAAGAGGCTTATCTTGCAGGTGGCTTTGGCTCAGCGGTGCTTGAACTTTTGGAAGAGAACGGCTTGCAGGACAAAGTCCGGGTCGTGCGCATGGGAGTACCGGATCGCCTGATAACCCACGGCGATGCAAAACTGCTTCTGGCAAAGTACGGCCTCGACTCTGATGGCATCTATAACCGAGTGAGGGAAAGCATTGAAGTCCTCGATGAGCGTCGGGCAAAGCCGCAACGTGTGACTTCCTGATAGTTAGTTTCTTGCAGAGGGCTTACGGAAAACGCGACCTATTCTGTCTTACCGACAGACGGTCAAAAATCTAATCATCCTCAGAACCCTAATACTCTCAACACCAACACTGGTTAACCAATTCACTTTTTAGCCAAGTCACTCAATTACTCGCTCATTAAGAATTCTTACGCGGTAGTCGCTCAATACTTTTCATGTAGGCCTCAAGGTGACTTTCACCGACAACCTTACGGTCACCGACCCTGAAGTGGCCCAGCTTACCTGAGCTTAGCAACCTTGAGACGGTCGAGTAATCCACTCCTAGAAGCTCTGCAGTTTTGGCGATTGAATACTTCGTTTCAGTGACGCTGACGAAACTAAACATTATTTCCTCCGTTCCATCACTGACCTAGCCTCGTCTAAAACTTGCTTGGTTCGATTGATGTACTTCGCTGTTGTCCGCGGATTAGAGTGACCTAGAATTTGACCGATAAAAGTAGAATTCATACCGGACTCAGCGAGGCGTGTAGCTGCGACGTGCCGAAGGTCATGGAAGTGTAAGTGGTCAAGTTTAGCCTCATGACGAGCAGCGTTGAAGGAGTGCTTCACTTCACCCACACCGAACACGCTCAGCTCATCCATCTCAGCTCTGAAGGCGTTAAAAGACGGTTTGCGTCTAAGGTCTAATAGAACTTCACGCATCCTCGAAGTGATGTACACCGGACGACGTTTCATGGTGCGTCCCTTATAAGAGGTTGCGTAGAGCACACCTTGGGCGAAGTCGACGTCCTCCCACTTAAGACCTAATAGCTCACCCTGTCGACAACCACTCTCGATAGCGCAAACAACCAACGCTTTTAGGTGACGCCTTCCTTCACCTTCACAAGCCTTCAGGAGACGTGCTTCTTCTTCGTCACTCAACTCGACCCAGCGTGACTCTTCGGAGTCTGAATCTATCAACTCGCCGGGAGCGGCGTACATGAACGGCGACTTATCTAAATAGCGGTAGCGCACTGCGGCGTTGAGCATTGCCCTCATGAGTTGCAACTCTCTATTGGAGGTAGCGATGCCCACACTCTCCAGACGCTTAGCTTTGTAGGCTTCAAGGTCTTTAAGCGTAATAGACGAGAGACGCTTCTCTCCGAAGAATGAATCGAGATGCTTGATGAGGCTGAGTTGTTTACGCGGGTCTCGAACTCCACTCAACTTCTTACCGGACTCTGAGTACTTTGCTGGGGCGTACTTGGAAGTCTTCAACTCCTCCACGAGGTCATGAAATGTCTTCTGTCGAGCGTGAATGACTCCGGCTTGATGCTTCGCCTTCAACTGCTCTAAAAGCTCCTGAGCTTCGGTCTTGGTGTCGGCTACCTTAGTGGCTGAACGGCGTTCGCCGTCCACCTTGTAGTATTGAAGTCTAGCCAACCATTTGCCGTCTTTAGTCTTCGTGACTGATGCACTGTGCTTACGCTCTCGCATTTAGTGTTCTCCCTTTAATCGCAATTGCTGCGTCCTACATTGATTATGGTTGTCCACATCTTCTTGCAGATAAGACATCGGACGCTCAGTTGTTCTTGCCTTTTCGGCATTGCAGTGCGGGCATCGACGTGTACGTTCGCAGAGCCACAGTTTGGACAAACACCGCCCTGCTTATGTGGAATCGCTTCTTTTAGCAATGAGGCAAGGGCCTCTAGCTTTTCTTGCAAGGAAAGTTCACTCGTTTTTTCCATGATGACAAGTCCTCTTTCTGACCGCTCATTTTGGTGGTCTATTCCCCTTATACCACGAATCGCGGTGTAAACTCAGAACTATTTTTGGCGTAATGTGGAATTGAATGAAAGGTGTTAATTAGCTAACGGTGTAATGTGGAATTGAACTTTAGTTTCTTATAGTTATGGGAGTTTAGGCTATATAGCAATCTTATACCCTCAGAGCGTTAACTTTGGTTTGGAACAAGTATATACAGACACTAAATAGCGGCGTATAATTATTGTGTATGAATAAAGAAGAACGCCGGGCCTACATGGCCCAATATATGA
>DATEXA010000261.1:0-12333 GCA_035257465.1 Pyrinomonadaceae bacterium
GGGCAGAGCGGACCTTACATAGATCTGAAACCTACTCAGACCTAGCGCGCCCCCGCCGATAATCATGACAATGGAATCAAAGTGTGAAGTCAGAATATCTGAGATTATTGACTCTGCCGGGGCGCGCTAGGTTTGAGTAAGTAAACTTTAAAGAAGCTGCCGCTCTGCCCCCTTCCCGACCACGTGTAGGTGAGTATCAGAGTTTGACTCTGTACCCTTTCCCGGCAGTTCAAGTCAAAGGTTGAAGAGAGACATCGGCTTTAGAAAACAGAAATCACACCTTCAGTTACCTCCGCTTGACCCTCACGGCTCCGGCGGGCAAGATCGGTCACGATGTTCTACGTTGAGTACCTCGCCCCGTTTTTGCGGCGCCGTTTATCCCAACACAGGTTTTCATTCATCGTACCTTCGCTGCTATTGATTGCTGTTCAGTGTCTGGCTCAAAACGCTAGCTATCAACGCGAGTTCGACACCGGCGACAAGCTTTCCGTTTCGATTAAGAATCGAAACGGTCGAGTGACTGTCATCGCCTCCGAAGAATCAGCGAACAAGGCTCGGCTTGAAGCGAGTTCCGCGGGTATCCCGGTGGGTGAAAGTGATATCGCAGCAAAAGCCGATGGTGGGAAGTTGGAGATCGATGTACGGCAGCGGCGTGAACAGGATCGAATCGACATCGTAGTGCGCATTCCCGTCAGATCGAAAGTTGAGATTGAGAGTGGCGCAGGCGCGGTTAGCGTGGTTGGCAATCTTGAGTCAGCAATTGTGAAGACAGACACGGGAACCATTCATGCCGATGTTCCCCTGGACGCTCTCAAGTACGATTTTGTTTGGGAAGCGAGCCGGCCGCGTTATATGAGCGATATAGAACTCAAGGAAGTCAAAGAGAAAGCAGGCGGCTGGTTTCGACTGTCAGGGAAACTCGGCGACAAAGAGACACCCAAAGAAGAGCGTGTGGCTCTGAATTTTCACACGCAACGTGGTGTGGTCCTGCTGAATGTCGATCCGGCGATGGTGCCGAGCGATCTGCGTGAGCGCCCTCTCACGGAAGCGGCTCGTGCCATCGTTCGCAGCGGTGATTCGCAACTCGTCGAAGCAATTCGGAAAGTCGCGCCAAAGATGTTTGGCGATTACGCCAAGACACTCCCCCCGCCTGAAAAGGAACCAACGCTGCGAAAAGGAACACCTCAGAGCCAGATCGTAAGCTCGGTCGCACCACAGTTGTTGCGTTTCAATGCCAGTGTTATGGATCGCAACGGCCGCGCGATCGCCGGCATGCACGAGCATGACTTCACGGTTTACGAAAATGGTGTCGAGCGACAAGTCACCAGCGTCCAGCCGACCAACGAACCTTTCAACCTCGTACTACTGTTGGATGTTTCAGGCAGCGTCGAAGAGCGCATGGACTTCATTCGAAAAGCTGCGCGCGACTTCTTGAAAACAGCGAGCCCGCAAGATCGAATCTCAATTATTAGTTTCCGCGACGATATTCAGATCATTTCCGATTTCAGCAGAGATCGAGCGATGCTTTCACGTAAACTCGATGAGATTGACGCAGGCGGCGGCACAGCCCTTTACGACGCTCTCGGTTACATCCTTGCTGTACCAATCAAGGAGTTACGCGGCGAACGAACCGCCATTGTCGTGATGTCTGACGGTGACGACAACAAATCGTTTCTGCCGTTTCCGGCAATCCTCGACGCACTTTCCGAGTCGGGAGCGCTGGTCTATCCGTTGTACGTTCCTTCAGGCTTAATTCCCGAGACAAGCGTGCCGAAACCGGATATAACAATCGATCCACTGCGCACCCGCTACCTGACCCTCACCACTCGAGCCGACGAAGAAGGTCGCAAGTTGGCGGCCGCATCCGGCGGGGTCTATTATCCGATTCAGCGCATCGAAGACCTGCAGAAGGCGTATGATGATGTCGTATTGCAACTGCGAACGGCATACACAATAACGTATGCATCCAACTCGGTATCGTCGGCGTCGCCACGAATTCGGCTGCGAACTAATCGGGAAGGAGCCTCGGTGAGGTTGAGTCCGGTGGTTAGTGTGTCGCCGTAGATTGAAAGATCATTGGTCATTTGTCGTTTGACATTTTCCATTTATCAGTTGAGGAAATCAGTTTAGACAACACATTACTATCAGAGGCCATGACTCTGAGCGTTCCAAATGACAAATGGAAAATCTCAAATAAGAACTGACCAATAGGCTTTTGCTCCAATGTCGCAGCCACTCTTCAGCGCTTTATTCGATGAAACTGAAAGACGCCCGATGACGGTGTCGCAGCTTACGAATGCCATTCGAACCTCACTCGAATCGCGCTTTGCGTCTGTCTGGGTCGAGGGCGAAATCTCAAACTTCAAAGCACACTCTTCGGGTCACTGGTACTTCACCATTAAGGATCCCAACGCACAACTCAAGGCGAAATGCTTCCGCTCATCAAACCAGCGCATTCGTTTCAGACCCGCTGACGGTTTACACGTCCGCGCACGCGGCAAGCTTACCGTCTACGCGCCACGTGGCGAATACGAGATGGTGGTTGAGACGCTCGATCCAGTAGGCGCTGGCGCACTGCGGATAGCTTTCGAGCAATTGCGCGATCGTCTGCAAGCGGAAGGACTGTTTGCCAAGGAGCTAAAAAGGGCCTTGCCAGTTTTTCCAAGGCGCGTCGGCATTGTCACTTCTCCAACAGGTGCTGCGATTCGTGACATGCTAAACGTGCTATCGCGACGAACGAAAACGGTGAACGTCTTGTTTTCCCCGGCGCGTGTTCAAGGCGACGGCGCCGGAGCTGACATCGGACGCGCAATCAGACTAATCAATCAGCATCATGAAAAGGCACTACGCGAGAACCGCGATCACGATCGGGTGGATGTCTTGATTGTCGGGCGCGGTGGGGGTTCGACCGAGGATCTGTGGGCGTTCAATACAGAAGAAGTGGCCCGCGCAATTCGAGGTTCGTTAATTCCAGTCATCTCGGCCGTCGGGCATGAAACAGACTTCACGATTGCGGACTTTGTTTCGGATTATCGCGCAGCAACACCATCAGCCGCGGCAGAGATCGTGGCGACAAGGGAAGATCAGCTTTGCTTGGCGCTGGACCAATTGGGCCGCCAGTTAGTGCGCCTGACTAAGTTCAGAATCGTCGATGCACGATCACGGGTTCAGGAACATGCGCTCTCCCAGGTATTCGACGAGGTCAAAACGAAGCTGCATGATGCGCGAGTCGGTGCAAACTCAGCCACACATCAGTTGCAGGTATCCGTAAACCGTCTTTTGAGGCAGGCGACGCTGAGGACTAACACTTTGGCCCAGAAGATTTCGCCCGCGCAACTGCATACGCGTGTGACAACGGCGCGAGCGCGCTATGATGCGGCTGTATCAAGTTGTTCTGGCGCTATGACTGAACGGTTGCAGTCTGGTAAAGAGCGCCTGGGTTTGGCGGCCGCGTCGCTTGATGCTCTTTCTCCGTTGGCTGTGCTTCACAGGGGATACGCAATTGCACAGGATGCCGACGGAAAGCTTTTGCGGGACGCAGCGAATGTTAAAGTTGGGGATCGAGTCGACGTGCGGCTATCCAAGGGGAAGCTGAAGACGACAGTTGAAGATATTCATTAGGGTCTGGCTGAACTTTGAGCTTTGAACTTGAGATTGCATTGAAACTAAGCCAATAACTCCAGACCCGCAGACCAAAGAACAAAGCACAAAGATCAAGGCACAAATTCCAAATGGACGCGAAGGAGCCAATTAGAAAACGGATTGTAATCAACCTGGATTCACCACCCGGGGCGGTCCCGCGCAGTGGACCCCAGTCCTACCAGGCTCCAAGACAATCACGACGTTGGCCCAAGGTGATCGCGATCATATTGATGTTACTGTTTGTCGTAGTGCTCGCATCAGCTGCCGGTGGTTATTTCTGGTGGCGTCACTATCAATCGACTCCTTCGTATGCGATTGCCCTGGTCATCGACGCCGCACAACGTAACGACGTGGCATCGTTTGAGAAACAGATCGACGATGAAGCTATTGCGCGAAACATGATTCCCGACGTTAGTCAGAAAGCTGCGACCCGATACGGTATCGCCTTAAGCGGTACCTTGCAGAAACAGATTGATACGTTGGTGCCTACATTGCTCCCGCGGTTGAAGGACACGATTCATCAAGAAGTTGCGAAAGAGATTAAGGAGTTCGCGTCGAAATCAGAGCCAAAGCCATTCATCCTTGTTGCGGTGGCCGTTCCGTCGTTAGTTAACATTACAGCGCAAGGCGACAAGGCCACAGCGATCGCCCAACTCCCTAATCGGAAGATAGAACTAGGGTTCGAGCGCAGTGCGGATCTATGGAGGGTGACATCGTTCAAGGATGATGTTCTTCTACAGCGCGTAGTAGATAGTGTGATGAAAGACTTGCCTGCAATTGGCGGAGTTGATAGTTCGCTGCTGAAGTCGCTGCAGAAACCGAAGAAGAAGTAGTTCACTGATGATTCAAAGACTATGAAGGAAGAGCAACCACGTACCTTCGAAACCTCGCTCGAAGCATTGGAACAAATAGTTCATCAGCTGGAGAGTGGCGACTTGCCGCTCGAAAAAAGTCTTGAGCTGTTTGAACAAGGCATTCGACTCTCACGTGAATGTCAGGATCGTCTTAGTCAGGCGGAACGACGAATCGAAGTGTTGATGCGCGACAATCAGGGCCGTACGGTTGCGGCTCCGTTTGAGCCTGTATCGGGAGAGAATAACGAAACTGATGACGAAAGCGTTTTCTGAGAGGCTCCCCTCACAGTCCATACTTGAACTCGACAGCTTATTAGCCGGGAGTCGTGCCCTCGTTGAAGTCGAACTCAACAGCGTTCTTCCCCTGGCAAGTGCTCCGCCTGAAAAAGTCCATCAAGCAATCCGTTGGAGTGTGTTTGCCGGAGGTAAGCGCTTTCGACCTGGTCTATTGATAGCAACCGGCCAGGTATTCGAGGCGCCTATCAAACGCTTACTCAAAACAGCGTGCGCGCTTGAAATGATTCATACCTACTCACTCATTCACGACGACTTGCCCGCCATGGATGATGATGAGCTGCGTCGCGGCAGGCCCACATGTCATGTTCGTTTTGATGAAGCAACCGCAATCCTCGCCGGAGATGCTTTACAGACGCTCGCATTCCGTGCTGTTTCTCACGACGAAGAACTAGAAGCTGAAACTCGTGTGGCGTTGATTAGAGAGTTGTCGGAAGCAGCCGGCACGCCTCACGGGATGGTCGCAGGACAAGCATTGGATATCGAAGGTGAAGCAAGAGTGGTTAGTAGTAGGGAGCTCGAAGAGATACATCGACTGAAGACTGGCGCTTTGATTATTGCTGCAGCACGGTGCGGAGCGATTATCGCCGGAGCAAATCCATCGGAGTTGGATACAATCACAAGTTATGCGGCACAACTCGGTTTGTTGTTTCAAATCACCGACGACTTGTTGGATGTGACGGCAACTGCTGAGGATCTCGGCAAGACTCCCGGAAAGGATGCGCGCGCATCGAAAGCTACGTATCCCGCGTTGTATGGAATCGAGGAAACAAAGGAAGCTGCCGCACATGCGCACAATTCAGCATGTGAAGCTTTGCTGAGAATTGACCGCCCAACTGAAAAGTTGCACAAGATAGCTGACTTCATTTTGAATCGCAGCAGGTAGGAATTCACGACTCACCAAGAACAGGGAAGGAAGCAAGCCGATCACGAACCTCACCGTCAAAGAACAAGTTGGGAAGGGGGCAAGCGGTGCCGAAATGAACTTCGCCTAACTACAACCCAGCGCGCCCCCGCTGCGCAGCCCTTGCAAGGCCTCAGATTCTTTAGCTAGCATCTGCCATCAACTCGCAATCAAGGAGCACCTCACATGGCTCGTAAATGGTCAAATCTCAATCTCCCTGGGGCTCTCCACTTCGTAACTGGCAACTGCATCAACAGACTTCCTGTTTTTACTGAGCCAGAGTGCTGCATGGCCTTCCTCGCACAATTGCAAAAGTTAAGCAAAGAGTGGCCGGCGAAGCTGGTCGCTTACGTGCTGATGCCTGATCATTTTCACTTTATTTCCAATCCTCGAGATGGTTGCATTATCGAATTCTGCCGAGACCTAAAAAGCAAAGCTGCTAAAGCCATCGTTAAGGCAAGTCAGCGTTTCTGCTTTCCTGTAACAGAAGATGGCCACCAAGTTTGGCAGGAGAGCTTCAAGGCCAAGCCACTCTGGAGTGACTGGATGATCAATCAGAAGATCAGTTACATCCACGCCAATCCAGTAAAAGCAAAGTTAGTGAAGGCAACCAAAGATTATTACTGGTCCAGTTTCCGTTCATTCTATTCCCAAGGAGATGAACCCCTGGTAGTGGATCATGAGTGGTGGTGGCCTGAAGATGCAGAGAAACTGTCCAAAGCGATGAAGGAAATGGGCTGGCATTCTTACTGGGTCAGGGATGAAGATGCTTGAGTTGATCTGAGCGTTCGTAAAGGTCTGGTTGGCGGGGGCGCGCTGGGTTGTAGTTTGGGCGAAGTTCATTTCGGCTCCGCTTGCCCCCTTCCCAACTTGTTCTTGGCGGTGAGGTTCGTGATTAGCTCCAGCGCTTCTCAATCTGTTTGTGACTACTCACTTTCGTTAATCCTAGCCAACAAACCCCGCTTTCCGTTGCATTGCCTTTAACGCTTCTGGAATGAACGATGTAATTTGGTGCGTCTCTTCCCTTCCGTTCGCAAAGGTCTGATACAAACTGAAGTCAGGCAACGAGAGACAGCTGAGTGGTGAGGCGTGTTGGTAACCAGTGTCCAAACCCACTGCACTGTTTGAGATGTAAATGCCGTGACGACCTAGTCGTCCGCGCAAAGGAAGTAGTGGCGTGGGCGTGTGGCCAAACACACACGGCTTGCCGCGGTAGTTCTTGTAGAAATCCATGTCGCGCATCCATAGCAGCGACATTGCCGAACTCTCGCTCGGATGCTTTCCTTCATCCAACCCTGCGTGCACATAAATCGCGTACTCGTCTTCGTGGTAATAACGAGTCGACTGCATGAAATCGAGATGGCGCGGAGGCATTGAATCCTCCAGAGCATGACGCATATCCTCCAAATCCTTCTCACTGTCGACGCGCACGTGAAGACCTGTGTACTGTTCAAATGTGCGCTCACCGCCGGTGACAGGTGTCAACCACATATTGCTCGTCCCATCCAAAAAATCCATCAACATCTGTTCGTGGTTACCGCGCAAACAGATCACATGTTCGGGGTTTTCGTGAGACATCTTGAGAACGTGCTCCACGCATCCCGGCGCGTCGGCGCCACGGTCGATCAAGTCGCCCAGGAAGATGAGCGTGTCAGATTCGGCATCGCGCGGCAGCATATCGAGCAGGTTGAGGAGTTGAGCGCAGCGGCCGTGAACGTCGCCTACGACAAAGGTTTTCATTCGGAGTGATCCCCGCTCTGTTCTCGGTTTCTCTTGATATTGTCCATCAATTCGATGAAGCGAGGATCCTGGTGCATGTCGGACCAGTTAGGATCAGATTCAAACCATGGAACATTCTCGTTACCCAAGCCGATTGCCGTCTCGAGCCATCTGAGTGCTTCCACCTGTCTGCCCTGGAGCAGATAGGCAGATGCAAGCCAGTAAGAAATATCGTAATCGGCCTCGGCTACCTGACGTACTTTAGGAGTCAACTGCTCGTTTGCTCTAGTGTGTTGCCCCTGTGCGCTGAGACAGATAGCCAGAATAGGACGCATTCCATCCATCTGCGGGTGTCGTTGCAGAACTGACTGCAGAATCCGCATCGCCGCATCGATCTCTCCACGATAGTACAGGACTCGGGCACGAAACACCTTGATCATCGGATGTTCGGGCTCAATCTCCGCGCCCTGATCCAACTCATGCAACGCATCTTCGTAACGACCCTCGTACATATAAATGCGTCCACTGTTGTAGCTGGCCAGCACACGTTCACTCGGATTCAGGCGCGCCATTCGATCAAAACTTCTGAGCGCACGAACGTAATCGCCATCAAGTCGTGCAACGATGCCGCGTACAAACTGAACACCCGGATCGTTTGGATACTCTTCACGCAGCATCTCGACCTCGGCTCGCGCTTTCTGCTTTTGGCCTCCTGTCAGGTAGATGATGACCATCTGCATTCGCGCTTCGAGCACACGCGGGTCGAGTGTCAAAGCTTTCTTGAAAGCGATCTTTGCCTTCTCATGATCGCCTGTCTGTCCCAATCCCTTTAAGACTCGATTGACGTAACAACTGCCCAGGGCCGAATACGACAAGGCAAACCTGGGATCTATTTCAACTGCTCGTCGAAAATGTTCGATTGCCGAGTCGAGCTGTTCGCGCTCGATTGTGTGATAGATAAAGTTGGCGAGACAGTCACGCCCGCGCAGATACTCCTCGGAGGCCGCCGCATCCGTCGTTGCGCCTTTGGCGAGTTCGACTTTTTCGTCGGGGCTCAGTTCAAGGCGCAGTCCTTCGACGATCCGCTGCACGATCGTATCCTGGACGTTGATGATGTCGCTGGCGTCGGCGTCGATTCGCTCGCTCCAGAGAATCTCGCTGGTGCGCACATCAAGAAGTTGGGCAGTGACGCGAAGGCGATCTCCTGCACGCAGAAACGTCGCGGTGAGAATCGCATCAACACTCAACTCGTGACCTGCCTCAGCAGGATCGACTTGTTTGTTTTGATACTTGACGATGACAGATGATGGTCGCACGACAAGAGAACGTACACGCGCCAGTTCCGTGATGACGGCATCGGCAAGTGAGAACTGGTAGAAGTCTGTCTCTTTGTCGTTGCCCACATTCTTAAACGGCAGAATAGCAACACTCTTCCGCTCACCTTCAGCCATACTTGTTACGGGCGATTCATCAGCTTCGCTGGTAATTCGTCGACCAGAGCCGCTTGAGCCTACGTCTGTTGCCCTGCCCTTCAACCATCGCAACGCTCTCGCGACCGAGCTTGAATTCAAATGTTTAGGAGCAACGGGTACGAGACTGTTGTCCACGCCAGGAATTGAGTCAGTACCTAGTTCTCGAATCACGGAACGAATCTCATCAGCGAACTGCGACATTCTTTGATAACGATTGCGCGGCTCCTTTGCGAGTGCTTTATCGAGTATCTGTTGTAAACGCGCCGGAATTCGACCAGGTCGCACCTGTGACAAAGGAGCCGGCTCTTCATGAAGGACAGCATGTCGCACGTCGACTGCAGTTTTGCCTTTGAAGGGCCAGCTCCCGGTCAACATTTCATAGAGCAGAACTCCAGTGGAGAAAATATCTGCGCGCGCGTCGACACGATCTCCACGAGCTTGTTCAGGCGCAGCGTACGTTGCTGTGCCATAAGGAATGCCGACTTCCGTCAACTCGGTGTGATGAATGCCGGACGTCCGAGCAGCTTCTTCATCGAGCAGTTTCGCCAGTCCAAAGTCGAGAACTTTCACTTGACCTGTGGGCGTCACCATCACGTTACCAGCTTTTATGTCACGATGAATTATTCCGCGTGCGTGGGCCGCGGTAAGTGCATCGGCTGTTTGCAAAGTTATCGACAGGGCACTCTCCAGAGAGAGCGGTCGACCATTTACCAACTGCCGCACATTACGTCCTTCGATGTACTGCATTGCAATGAAGTGAATGCCGTTGATTTCGTTGAGATCGAAAATAGTGCAGATGTTCGGATGGTCGAGTGCAGAAGCCAAACGAGCTTCGCGTTCGAAACGTTTTAAATTGGCTTCCTTCGCGGTCAGTTCGGCAGGCAGGACTTTGACTACAAGGGTGCGACCCAGTTTGGAGTCAATGGCACGATAGACAGTACCCTGACCGCCCTCACCGAGCTTTTCGAGAATTTTATAATTGCCGAGTGTCGACCCTACCATGGAATCGCTGGAAGACAGTCGAAGGCCGGAATGCTTTTGTAACTATTCCTCCGATTGTCACGTCGTGTCGGATTGATTGCGGACTATTTAACCCCCAAGTATCGTTGCGCCGCAACCGTGAGCACCTGAATGTGTGAAGGAGGCAGAGTCAAATATGACATTCACCCACAAGTAGTCGGGAAGGGGGCAGAGCGGTAGCTTCCTGGACCTCCACCTACTCGAACGTAGCGCGCCCCCGCCAAATCACTAACTAACACAGTTAACTTTCAGATTACCGAATCTCCGCTCCTCGATCCGTTGTATTATTCGGGCCGCAAACCAAACCTTCTTAATCGAGGACAAATCATGTTTGAACAGGCTCGAACGAATCTACGTACGATTAGTCTGCTCGCCCTTCTCGCAACAACGTTCGCGATCATCTCTTTCTTCCCGGTTGCTTTCGCTCAGGAAAAATATCCCACCAATCTTTACTCGGGTTTACGCTGGCGGAACATTGGTCCATTTCGCGCAGGTCGCGTTAACGCCGTGACCGGTGTGATTGGTCAACCAAGTGTCTATTACTTTGGCTCGGTGGGCGGTGGAGTCTGGAAGTCGACGAATTCGGGCCGGACTTGGAATCCAGTTTTCGATTCGGAGAGCGTTGGCTCAATCGGTGGAATTGGAGTAGCACCGTCAAATCCGAACATCGTCTACGTTGGAACAGGTGAAGCTGATCTGCGCGATTCGATCTCATTTGGTAACGGGATGTACAAATCGATCGATGCCGGCAAGACATGGAAACACCTGGGACTGGAAAAGACTCGACAGATTAGTCGTGTACTCGTCGATCCGAAGAACCCTGACATTGTTTTTGTAGCAGTGCTCGGTCACGTTTATGGTCCGCATCCGGATCGAGGTGTTTACCGGACAAAGGACGGCGGCTCAACCTGGGAGAAAGTTCTCTACAAGAACGATGACCTGGGCGCAATCGATCTTGCATTCGATCCGGTCAACTCACAGACGATCTACGCAAGCATGTGGAACGTTCGACGTCCGCCCTGGTTTATTTATGCTCCGGCAAATGGGCCTGGCGCAGGTATCTTCAAATCTACAGATGGCGGCAACAACTGGACTCAACTCACTACAGGATTACCTACCGAGGGTGTCGGCCGTATCGGTCTCTCCGTATCGCAAACAAATCGTAATCGTGTCTATGCGATCGTCGATGCTAAGGAGGGTGGCTTGTTCTCGTCGAATGACGCCGGGGCAACGTGGACAAAAGTGTCCGGCGACAATCGCATTTGGGGGCGCGGCTGGTACTTCAACAAGGTCGCCGCAGATCCAAAAGATCCGGACACGGTCTACGTTCAGAACACGTCGGTCTACAAATCAACGAATGCTGGAAAAAACTGGACACCTATCAAGGGAGCACCCGGTGGGGACGATTATCACCAGCTATGGATCAATCCTGACGATCCAAAACGAATGATCCTCGCAAGTGATCAGGGTTGCGTGGTGACGGAAGACGGCGCGGCCACCTGGAGTTCCTGGTACAACCAGTCAACGGCGCAGTTGTATCACGTAGCTGCTGACAATCGTTTTCCTTACTGGGTCACCGGTGCGCAACAGGACAGCGGTGCGGTGGGCGTTCCCACGCGAAGTAATCATTCTGAGATTTCCAATCACGATTGGACCGGGGTTTGTGCTGGTGGCGAGTCAGGATACACAGCGCCCGATCCGCTGCATCCGGAAATACTTTTCGGCGGTACCGTCACTCGATGCAATGTTCTGACGGGAGCGATACAGAACGTTACGCCTGAAAAAGGCCAAGGTCCCTTCCGTCATGCTTGGACGCAACCGCTCGTCTTTTCTGCCGCGGATCCACGCGCGCTCTATTTCGCCAATCAGTTTGTTTATAAAACGACAAACGGTGGCGAAAGCTGGGCGCAAATAAGCCAGGACATGACGCGTGAAGAACCGGGTGTGCCAGCAAATCTCAATGAAGCTGCTGCGGCAGACGTGGCGCCAAACACTCCGGCTGCGCGAAGACTCGGCGTCATCTACACGATTGCACCATCGCCTCTGCGTGCACCGATGATCTGGATTGGAACTGATGACGGCTATATTCATTTAACTAACGAGGATGGCAAAACGTGGACGAATGTGACTCCCACCGAACTGACAGCGTGGAGCAAAGTCACGATGATGGACGCTTCACACTTCGACGTGAACGAAGCGTACGCTGCAGTTGAGCGACACCAGTTGGAGGACTATGAACCTTACATCTACCGCACACGTGATTCCGGTAAGACGTGGCAAAAGATAACATCAGGACTGCCATCAGGTGTTTATGTTCAGACCATCAAGGAGGATCCACTCAAGCGGGGTTTGCTATTCGCCGGCACAGAGCTGGGTGCATTTGTTTCTTTTGACGATGGCGATCACTGGCAGCCGCTGCAGCTAAACC
>DATEXA010000262.1:0-19302 GCA_035257465.1 Pyrinomonadaceae bacterium
GCTGGTTGGGAATGAGGCTAGGCCGGTCGCCTGCCACGCGTGGAGAGAGCTTAGCTTCCCAGCGAACTCCAATATCAAACACGAGATTCGATCGAACGCGCCAGTTGTCCTGGAAGTAAGAATCGAGCTCCGGATAAGTAACCTGGTTGAGCCAACGTGATCCGGCAGGAGCAAAGGCTGAACCGTCAGACACGAAACCGCGAGAGACGTTGTTGACCTTGCCGAGCTCATCAATGATCGTGTTCTGCAATCTCGTTAGGTCGTTTACGTTGATGCTGGTAGCTCCCGAAGACGGAAGATTGAAGCTATTAAAGAAAGCGCCGCCCGTTCCACCGAATGTTACGAGGGGTTCGATTTGAGTGCCGGCAACGTTTGATCGATCGTCGTTATGCTTATTGAAGCGGAAATTGATACCGCCCTTCAAAGTGTGGGTTCCCTTAACGGAGGTTAGGTTGTCGATGAACTGAAGCGTTCTCACACCGCGAGCGTTGTAGGAGAAGTTTGTGTTCGGTGTTGCCGGGTTAATAAATGCGAATGGCAGGTTTGGATCTGGAAATGGCGTTAGAAAGTTGAAGAAATACTTACTGATACCAACAATGGCCTCATTGGTTAGCGTTGCAGTCGGTGAAAAACGCCAGTTGACTGCCAGGTTTTTCGGAGTGCGATAGGTGTCCACAAAGTTTGTCGTGTTGGGAAAAATCGGTCGACCGCCATTCGCGGAATCGCCCAGACTCGTTTGAGAGCCCTGTGCGTAGCGAACATACAACAAGCTTCTCTGGCTGAGATTGAAGTCAAACTTTGAAACGAAGTCATACTGCTTCTCGTGTTGCGGAGAAGCGAAATTGAAACCAGCAGTATTGAGTCCATCACCGGTCGTAAAGTTGTTTGGTAATGGCATCGCATTAAGGTAACCCATCAAAGTCGGATCTTGAGTGATACCGGTTGGATTCGCAGCGATGTTGTAAGTTTGAATGCAACGTAAACTTGATGGCAAAGGACTAGGGAGCGGACTCGGACAGGCTGCGAACACTGGAGTGCCACCTGCATCAATCGATGGCGTACTCGTTCCGACGGCAGCGTTCTGCCCCTGAAGCACATAGCGATAGATGCCCTGCCGCGCTGCCTGCGTGTAGACGGTTCGGGTAACGAGTGCAGTATCGTAGGCACGAAGCAGTTGCAGGTTGGTAAAGAAGAATGCCTTGTCTCTCAACCATCCCATCTTTGTACCCTCACCAAAGCCGGGATTGAAAAGTGGGCCACCAATGCTGCCACCAAAGATGTGCTGGACAAACTGATCTTTGGGGGCTCCCGCGATTGTCACCGGATAGCTCTTGGCATCGAATCGAGGTGTTCGGTAGTACTCAAAAAAGTTTCCGTGAAAATCATTCGTTCCAGAGCGCGTCACGAGTGTGACTTGCGCGCCACTGCTTCTTCCGAGTTCTGCCGTGAAGTTGCTGGTGACTACTTGAAACTCCTGGACTGAATCCGGGTTCGGTCGAAGCGGTGTGAAGTTTGAGCCACCTGCAGTCGACTCGTTGATGTCGATACCATCGAGAGTGAAGTTGAATGCGCGATCGCGTGAACCGTTGACGTTTACCGCGCCGCCCGTATTGCCGCCGAAAACGACGCCGGGTTGAAAGTTCAAAAGATCGAGTGGGTTCCTTCCGCGGGTCCCGACAATTGGTAGCGCTTCGAGTGTCTTCTGTTCAATCGTAGTTCCGAGATTTCCTGAGGTTGAGGTCTGCACCTGTTCACCGGCAGCTTGCACAGTCACAGTCTCGGCCACGCCGCCTGTTTCGAGCACAGTGCTGATTGTGGTTGGCTGATTGACGTTAATCGAGTTGCCCTGACTCAGAAACTTCTTGAAGCCCTGTTTCTCGATCGTAACGCTATACTTTCCGACCTGTACGAGATCGAAGGCATAGGCGCCACTGTCGCTGGTTTCAGTTGTGAAGGAAATTCCGGTGCCTTCATTCGTCAAAGTCACCATTGCTCCGCCGACGGCGGCACCATTAGCATCGTGCACAGTTCCCGTCACGCGTGAAGTCGTTCCCTGACCGAACAAGTTCGAGCAGATCAAGAGTGTCAATACGATTACTACTAAACAATTAAGCAAAGCTCTGAGTTTCATTCAAAACTCCCTCTCATATGGTTATTTTTTTGCAGACGCGGACGATACCGGTTGGCGACAATGGCCGCGCGTCAGAGATCCGATAGCCCTTCCCATGGTACGGCCCACAGATCCTGAAACTAGATCGCTAGACAGTTCCCGTTGGATTCCTTGAAAAGATTTGGAGCGCGACTCGACGCTAGAGTCAATTCGCATCGAAGAAGGGGATTATAGATTTTGGCCAGAGATAATGGTAGCTAAAGATTCTTATCATTTTGATAAGAATTGCTGATGATCGATCTAGAGCAAAACTATAAAACTCTTGACGACCAATAACACGTGTATATACTCCCACCATCAATCAGCATTAGGATCCTTACAGATCCAAGGCAAATGCTTTTTGTTTCACAGAACCCCTTTTAACCAAACAGTATATTGACTAAACAGTCGTCCAAGTCGTGGGCTTCTGCTGCTCATCTCAACCTTACTCTCTTCGTCAGGAGGTTCTATGCATTCACTCTCACGTCTTCTAGTTACATTCGGTACTGTCGTCCTTCTCACCAGCGTCGCGACTGGGCAAACGAGTACGTCGCGCATCACTGGGCGGGTGTCTGATGCCAAGCAAGCATCGGTTGCGGGAGCAGCAGTTACTGTTACGAATGAGGCGACCGGCGTATCACAAACACAAACAACTACCGAAGCTGGTGTCTATGCGTTCGATTCGTTGCCCGTCGGAAATTACACCGTTGCGGTGGAACAGAGCGGCTTCAAAAAATATCAGAAGACCGGCAACCACCTTGAAGTAAATACGCCGTTGACGGTAGACGTGACAATGGACATCGGCCAGGTCTCTGAAGTCGTCACGGTCCAGGCAGGACTGGAACAACTCCAAAACTCCAACGCGACGATCGGCAATGTCGTTGAACAAAAAGCGATTGAAACCTTGCCGCTCAACGGGCGCAATCCTTTGACTTTGTTGCTGCTTGAACCTGGAGTCGTGCAAAGATCATTTGGTGGCGCTGGTTCAGGAGTTCACGTTAACGGTTCGCGCGATCGAGCCTATAACGTGACCATCGATGGCATCGAGGCAAACGAGTCCAGTGTGCCTAATCCGGTATCCAACCTTTATCGAATTAATCCTGACAACGTACAGGAATTCAAAGTTACAACAAACAACGCGACGGCTGAAGAAGGAAGAAACAGTGGGGCGGCGATCTCAATAGCTACGCGGAGTGGGACGAGTGAATACCATGGAACCGCCTTCCTCTTCTGTAGAAATGATGCGTTGAATTCAAACGAGTGGTACGCGAACGCGCAAAACGCACCCAAACCTGTAATCAGAATGGGTCAATATGGATTTGAGGTTGGTGGGCCAATAAAGAAGAATAAGACATTCTTTTTTGGAAGCTGGGCATACAATCGCGTCGACTTCACCCAACCAATTGATCAAACCTTCGGTGCATTTCCTGCCGTGTATACAGCGGAGGCGCGAGCTGGGATTTTCCGCTACTTTGTTCCCGATCCCGCTCATCCATTTACCGGAGGCGGCACAACACCGATCCTGCGTAATTCTCCGCTACTCGTGAACCCAGCTACCGGCGCGTTGTTAGTCCCACTTTGTCCAAGCCTCACTACAGGTGTCGGTTGCGTTCGCGTTTACGATACCCGCACGCCAGGTGCGAGCGGCAACAATACGGCAAACAAACCGCTGGATTCGGTAGTGGGGAATCTCATGAAGGCCTATCCGTTGCCCAACAACTTCTCTTCCGGCGTGATAGATGGACTCAACACCGCGTCCTTCTTATGGAATCCGCCAACTGCTATTAGGGGTCCAAATATCAATGCGCGCGTTGATCACAATTTCAACGAGAACAATAGTGTCTTCGCTCGTTATCTGTGGTCCGATTACAACACGTTGAAGGGTGATCCTCTGAATGGTAGGCCGCAGGTTTATCCAAACAATCCACCACTGGGCGAGGTGTTCAGGCGTACGTCGAACCTTGCAATTGGGTATCGCAGGGTGATCTCGCCACGAGTAGTAAATGAACTAACTCTGGGTTATGGAAGATTTGGCTTCCTATTTACGCAAGGCGAAGCGAATCCCGCTTGGCCGAATGTGCCACCCTTTTTCTTCGCCAGCATTGATGAGCCTTATATCAACACTCCGCGTACCGCCCGTTGGGTAACGACACCTCAAGTCCTGGACAACTTGAGCGTCGTGCGCGGTGCCCACGTGTTCCGTGGTGGCCTTAATCTCAGGTTCTACCGGCACGTCGATCAGCGCGGCCAACCGGGTGGGATCAACGTCACTCCTTCGGCAACTTTCTCACAGGCTGATCGAAATCCACTGAGCACAGACGGATTCGCAGCCGCACCCAACATTAATACCTCCGACGATAATGTCACTCTCGGCAACCTGATTAATACGCTGTACGGTCTGCCTGCAAGAATGACTCAAACCTTCATTTCAAATCTGAAGGACGACGTCTTCCTACCGTTCAAAACAGGCGACAGCGTTACACTGTATGCGGAGAAACACAATCTGGATCAATACAACCTTTACTTCCAGGATGAGTGGAAGCTCCGTCCAAACCTAACGATCAACTACGGAGCGCGCTGGGAAATCAATCCTCCTGCCAACACATCACCCATTGACAACGTGTATGTGGCAGCCACACCAATTGCCGGCACTCCACTACCGGCAACTCCTGTTATCAACCAACCGGGTGCCGTTAGTTTCGTTAAAGCGAATCGCTGGTATGAAGGCGATTTCAAATGGGCAATCGGACCTCGTTTAGGACTAGCGTACAGTCCCGACTTTAAATCTGGCTTTTTGCACAGCCTCTTTGGTGGAAACAGTCAAAGCGTAATACGACTCGGATACGGTATTGCCTTCGACACGATCTCCTCGTTTCAAGTAACCGCTGCCGCAGGCAGAATTCCTGGGCTAGTCCAATCGTGCACAACTGTTTTCCCATTCACGAGCATAACTAACGGGTGCGTAAACTCACCCGATATCACTAAATCTGTGGCCGGTGGGTTTCCAACTCAATTACCCGCACCAAGTGTTAAGCCCTCCAGCTTTTTCACACCGCCTCAACAGTTGAGAAGCGCAGCGCCTGGTAACATCACGGTATTCGCTCCGGAGATGCAGCTTCCGACCGTTCACGAGTGGAACGTCGGCATACAAAGGGAATTGCCCTGGGGATTGGTGATGCAGGCAGCTTACATAGGCCGTAGGGGTGAGCATTTGTTCATGGCCTATGACATTAACCAGGTCAAGGTCGAACCCCTGGTACCCTCCTTTTTGATCATGCAGCAGAATCGCGCGAAGGGTTGCACGTCTGTTGGTACTGGTTGCTCCGGCGGAGTAACTCCTCCCTTGTTGGCCCAACTAACGTCTGCTTTTGTTGACTCAGGTCAGGCCCCACCCGCGGCAGCAACTTCCGCCACTACTTTCATTAATTCCTCGAACACAACCACCGACCTTAATCGCAACAGTGTTGGAAACTTCGCAGTGCGCATTGAAAATACTGTACTGGGTCTCAAGCTCAGGCCCAACCAGCAATTCGCCTCGATTACCTATCTCGACAACAGTGGTGATTCAAATTATCACGCCGCTCAGTTTACGCTAAGACGCCGCTTCAGCAGTGGCCTCGGTCTCAGCATGGCTTACACGTTTGGCAAGTCAATCGATAATCAATCGGTAGATCCAGTTGGCGCTTCTTCGGGTGGTGGTCTTTCAACTACGAACTCACGGACGCCGACGGATATCCGCGATTTCCGCGAAGAGCGTGCTCGCTCCGACTTCGATCGAAATCACGTGTTCACCGGTGCGTCGGTTTGGGAAGTACCGGTTGGTCGTGGGCGGAGATTTCTCGGTTCACCGAGCGGCTGGGTTAACCAGTTGGTGGGTGGCTGGACCATTAATACCATCTACACATTCATGACTGGCGAACCATTCGCCGTAAGGAGTGGTTCGTTCACTGCGAATGGAAGTCACGAATCACGCGCCGGAGTACAGAAACCAGTAAAAGCTCAGCTCCATGAACTTCCAGGCCAGACCTTCGCCGGACCAGTACTATTTGACCCGGTTTCCAATAATCCAGCGACCGGTAATCCATTTACGTGCGGCGTCGATCTGACACAGACCTTTTGCTTGCCAGCACCGGGGACCGATGGAGCAGGAAGAAATATCTTCGTCGCCTCTAGTTACTGGAATGTTGACCTCGGTTTTATCAAGACATTTCCGATAACTGAGAAGGTCAAGATTCAATTTAGGACCGAGATGTTCAATGCGTTCAACCATCCGAACTTCGACAACCCTCGTGATGCGTCTGTCGGTTCACCGAGCATCAGGTCAAGTGTTTTTGCTCAGTCCTGCTGTGCAACAGTAGCACCGCCGTCAACTCAAACGATCGTACAGACCGGCGAATCAGCGCGAGTGATTCAATTCGCGTTGAAGCTCCAGTTCTAGATCTTTTCTTGCGCAAACGGCGAGGCAACGAACCGATGTCTCGCCGTTTGTTTCCCTTTCAATCAAGTCGTGAAGTCCAAGCTCACTCGAGTCTCGACAATCCTTCTGCTCCTGTTCGTCAGTCGCCCCTCTTACGGCGTCGGCAAGTTAACTCTCGACGAAGTAGTCGCGAAGCACCTTGAATCGATCGGTTCCGCGCAGAATCTCAAAGGGGTTACGACCCGAATCATCTCTGGGGCTTCGCTGGTTATCTTTCGCACGACTCCAACGGGTCAGGCATCGGGAAAGGCGGTGCTTGCTTCGGATGGGTCTAAGAATCTGATTGGAATGAGCTTTTACAGTCCCGTATATCCGCGCGAGCAATTTGGCTTCAATGGGCATGACTTCATGGCCGCATTTGTGACACCTGGAGTCCGGTCATCTCTGGGCAGCTTTTTGATGCTTCACGAGTTTATTTTCAAATCTGGATTAATGGGCGGCACACTGTCTTCAGCCTGGCCACTTCTGGATTTATCCGCGCAGAAAGGGACGCTGGAATATGAAGGACTCAAAAAAGTCAAAGATCAGAATTTGCACGAACTAAGATACCAGCCTAAAAATGGCTCGGAGCTTCAGGTAAGCATCTTCCTCGATGAGAAGACATTCGAACACGTGAGGACTGAGTATCAACGCGTGATACCAGCATCGACCGGAGATCGCACTACAAATCAGGAGAGGGAAAGAAGATATAAGCTTGTGGAGGAGTTTTCACTCTTCAGACTTGAAAGTGGTCTTAACCTTCCGCACATTTATAGAATTGAATTTGCCGCCGATACTCAAAGCGGGACATTCCTTGCGGAGTGGACTGCTACCTTCGCTCAATTCGCTTTCAATCAACCCATCGATCCCGCGGCCTTCAATACCAACTAATCCTATCAATCAGTTGTAGAGCAGTATCTCTGCGCGCTTTTTTCGAAACTCTTCCAACTGTACATTCCACGACGAAACAATATCTCCTGGCGATTCACCGCGTTTTATACGATCTAGTGTGTTAGCGTTCACCAATAAGCGCAGGTAGCTATCGACCTTCCAATCGTTAGGATAGAGCTTCCACAAAGCAACTGCCATTTCAATACCAGTCAGTACAGGTCGAAACTCGCGCCGATCTGTGATGATGATATTCACTCCACCGCAATTCTCGTCTTTGAATACCGATGACTTCGGAGTGAATCGAAGTGGCACAAACCTCGCCCCGGGAATCAAACGCTGATTCAAGTAGTCTGCAAGCTTGTCACCTTGAATCCACGGTGCACCGACAACCTCAAACGGGGTATCGGTTCCACGTCCAACTGAAACATTCGTCGTCTCCAACAAGCCAATCCCCGGATACAACGTCGCTTCCGTAAGACTGCGCATGTTTGGTGAAGGATTAATCCATGTGAGATTTGTCTCATCAAACCACATCGAACGCTGCCAGCCTTCCATCTTGATTACCCGTAGGTCAGCGCCGATGTTCCTCTGTTTGTTGAAGAGTTGAGCCAACTCACCGATAGTCAGGCCATGACGAGTAGGAATCGTGTGGTAAGCCGTGAACGAAAGCTTGTCCTTATCAGCGAGCGGCCCCTCAACATCAATGCCTCCAATCGGATTTGGGCGGTCCAGAACAAAGATCGGGAGCTTTGCTTTTGCTGACTCCTCGAGCATGTATCCGAGCGTCGAGGTATAGGTGTAAAAGCGAGCACCGATGTCTTGAATATCAAAGACAATTGCATCGAGATCCTTCAGCTGCTCAGGCTTGGGACGTCGCGTTTCACCATAGAGCGAGTAGATCGGTAGTCCAGTGGCATCGTCCTTCGAGTCAGAAACTTTCTCGTCCGCGAGCCCTCGAATCCCATGTTCAGGGGAAAAGAGCGCGACGAGTTTTACACCAGCGGCTTTATTTAGAATATCGATCGTCTGTCGCCCGTCGCGATCTCTGCCCGTGTGATTGGTGACGAGACCGATTCGCAGACCTGCGAGCTGTTTGAAATTATCGCGCTCAAGTACATCAATTCCGTTGAGGACCCTGGTTGAGACCGGAGATTCATTACGTGTTTTCTGAAGCGCCTCAACGATCTGGGAGTAGTAGCCGGAATATTCCTTCCTGGCTTTAGCGACGAGATCACTATCAGTGACTGCAGCCGCAACTATCGTGGCAACTCTTCCACGCAATGGCCCAACGTCACCTTTTCCATCCGGATGAACTCGATTACTCAGAAAGACAACAAACATGTCGCTGGCCGGATCAATCCAGATCGACGTTCCAGTGAATCCCGTGTGGCCGAATGAACCGAGCGGAAAAAGATCACCGCGATTGGATGAAAAACTTGTGTTCACATCCCAACCAACTCCGCGAGTTCCACCAGAGCCGTTGACAAGGCGAGGACGTGTCATCTCTGCTACTGACGCGGAAGAAAGGACTCGCACACCATGATACTCACCGCCGTTGAGAATCATTTGACAATAGATCGCCAGGTCGTTTGCCGTCGAAAACAATCCGGCGTGACCCGCAACTCCGTTCATCCGATAAGAAGTTGGATCGTGTACTTGCCCTCGCAACCAGGCATCTGCGTCAGTTCCAGCATTGGCCGCGGAATCACCGAGGTAATTCAACTGGCCGCGACGTTTCTCAGTAGGAGCGATGCGTGATTTCAGTCCTACCGCAGGATTGAACCCGGTGTCGCGCATTCCCAGCGGTGTGAAAATGTTTCTCTGCGCAAACTGATCGAGGGGCAGCCCGCTAACGCGGTGTACAACCTCACCCAATGCGATGTAGTTAATGTCGCTGTAAACGAAGCGCGTGCCCGGCTGCGTACGGAGTGGTTCCTTGATGAGGTGTTTGATCGCTTCGTCGTAACCGGTCCATTGCTCACGCAAGTCGAAATCCGGCGCATAGCCCGAAAGGTGAGTTAACAATTGTTCTACGGTGATCTTCTCGCGTCCCTCACCTCTTAGTTCCGGTATGTAAACTGATACTGGATCTGCCAGGCGTATCTTGCCGCGTTCGACAAGGATCATGATGCTCGTGGCAGTGGCAACAACTTTCGTAAGACTCGCGAGATCGAAGATCGTATCGACCGACATTGGCTCGCGCGCCGGCTCAAGAACTCGCGCACCGTATGCCTTACGCCAAACGACTCTGCCTTTGCGTCCGACAAGTACAACGGCGCCGGGTAGTTTGTGCTGGCTGATTCCCTCTGCAATCACCGCATCCATCAAAGCGAGTTGCGAAGATGAGACGGAAACAAGTTCGGGTTTGGATTGCGGGAGTTGCGCGACGAGGGATTGAGATAAAAGAAGAAGTACAAGTATTAGATAAAAATTTGTTCGAGTGGCAACCATATGTTTCGAAAAGTGTATTTTGTGATGTGGCCCAATCTCTGCGCTACCCTCCGCTTCCTCTGCGTCTCTGCGGTATTAAGATCGGTCTGAAGTTTCACCGCAGAAACGCAGAGGACGCGGAGGTGGCGCAGAGAAGAAGTAAAACTTCGCTTATTGAAACTACTTCACGGCCTTTAGCTGAATCCCTGTTCCTCTCGGATAAAGTCCAGGCAAGGAAATTGGCAACTTACCGACGACATCTATCTCACCCAGCACCGCGCGTGCTGCGGCCTGCTGCAGACTCGGCATATCACCGTAAGCAACCAGGTAGGTGCGCAATCCGGAGAAGTTCTGTAGCAAGTATGGATTTCCAAAACTGATCCCTATGATTGGCGACTTGCCTCCGATTACAGCATTCAACACCTGCGCTCCTGAGTCCGGAAGTCCAGCGCTTCTGACCTGACCTGAGCGCACACGCCCATACAACGAAGCAATTATCAGATCTGCCGACTTTGCTAGTTCTATAGTCTTCTGCACTTCTCGATCCGATGATCGGTCGTCCAGTGTGACTGTTTCGACCTTGCGACCTGAACGCGCGAGTCTTGAGACAAAAGGTCCGGCAACAACCAAACGATCATCACCATTCGTGATCGCAATATTCAGAATCTTCGCGTCTGGTTTAAGCGCTCTCAGAGGAATCAACTTGTCTTCATCGCGAACAAGCGTGATGGCATGTTCGCCAATTTCATTTGCCAGCATCCCCGCTTCCCTGCTCGACACAGTTCGATCGATCGTTTCAATCGGTGTGACTCTCTGGTTTACGAGACCAAGGTCATACTTTGCCGCCAGGATCTTTCGAGCCGATTCTTCAATTCGTTTCTCAGTCAAACGACCGTTCTTCACTGCGTCGCGAACGCCGTGGAAAGCAGCTTCGACATCTGCCGGTTTCAAGAGCATGTCTGCCCCGGCTTCCAATGCACGAACTGCTGCTTCGTCCTGGGTGAAATAGATTGTTAGACCACTCATACTCAATGCGTCAGTGATAATCATTCCTTGAAACTTAAGATCGTTGCGAAGTATCGCGCCCATGACAGGCGACATCGTTGCAGGCATGGTCGCCTTCTGTTCAATAATCTCTCCCGCCTCATCCGTATCAATCGGTTTAGCTTTAACGTTTGTCGGCAGCGGCTTGATTGGTGTCGAATCAATCTGCGGCAAGGCTATGTGACCAACCATCACAGAACCGACTCCAGCTTTGACGGCCGATTGAAATGGCACAAGTTCGACTGAATTAAGTCGCTCACGATCTACATTGATTTCAGGTAGACCGCGATGTGAGTCGACGGCCGTATCGCCGTGTCCGGGAAAATGTTTTGCAGTCGCAATAACACCGTAGGATTGCGCGCCCTGAGTAAAGGCCACGGCAAATCGTGCGACATCTGCCGGGTCTTCGCCGTACGAACGAACATTGATCACAGGATTAGCTGCGTTGTTGTTGACGTCAACCACGGGCGCAAACACATGCTGCACACCCAGCGCCCGAGCCTCTCGTGCTGTCACCTCTCCCTGTCGGCGCGCGTACTCGGGATTACCGGTGGCGGCCACTGCCATGTTCCATGGGAAGTTGATGGTATCGTCGAAACGCATCCCCGATCCCGCTTCCAGATCCGCTGAGATCAATAACGGGTAACGCGCGAGCTGCTGCATTCGGTTTACGAGAACTACCGATTCATAGACTGGCCCACGAAAGAGAATGAGTCCACCGACGTGGTTGTCTTCGATTTGATGTTTGAGACTCTGATAAGCGTCGCTGTCCTGGTTTAGAAACGTCGCATTTATGCCGACCGAAATAAGTTGGCCGATCTTCTCTTCCAATGACATACGAGCAAGTTCATCGTTTGCCCACTTAAGTGCAGCCGTCGAGGGTTGCGGATTGTAAGCTGTGAACTTTGGAACTCCTGCGCTTGTTGATTGTTGTGAGCGAACTGGCCCAAGGCAAAATGACAAACACAATAGGAAGGCAAGCGTGGGAGAAAGCAAGCGACTGGTTCGAGGCATCTTTAAAATCTTCCTTAATCTTTTGTGGCTGCAGCGGGTGCAAGTTCGTCCCTCATCGAAGCGGGCGCGGGGGTGAAGGCGAAGCTAGCGAGCCAGGCGACGATCACCGTAATCAAACTGCCGAACAGCACGTACCAGGTCCACGCTATCCTCGTCTCAAAAAATACATAAAGCATGGCGCAAATACTCGCGAGCATCCCAATCAAAGCTGGGGGCTGACTCACGCGTCGTAGGAAAGTTCCTACAAGAAAGACACCAAGCACCGGTCCGTTAATTAGCGAGGCTATCGAAAGTGCTTGACTTAACGCGGAGCCAGCCATCTTGCGAGCAAAGAGTGCCACTGCGATCTGCACTACCCCCCAGACAAGAGTGAGCACGTGCGACACTTTCAGGTAATGCCGATCGTCACGATCAGGCTTGAACGGTTTGTACAGATCATTGACCGCAGTCGCCGCAATCGAATTGAGCGACGACGACATTGCGGCGGCAAAAATCGCGGCTACCACGAGTCCGGATAAACCGGTTGGCAGGTGCTGTGTAATGAAATCAGGAAACACACGATCGCCACCGGAAAACGGAAATGCGGTTGACGCAGCCGTTGCGTATCCAGGATCTGTAAATGGATGGTAGAAAGCGAAAAGCAAAACACCAATGAAGAGAAAACCAATGAATTGAGCGAGAACGATTCCACCGCTGGTCAGTAGCGCAATGATCGCGCGCCGTGGCCGGTCGGTGCACAGATAACGCTGCACCAGGTATTGGTCCGTTCCGTGGGTGCTCATGGTCAGAAAACAGCCACCGAGGAGACCGGACCAAAATGTGTACGTCTTTGTGAAATCAAGTGAGAAGTCAAACACGGAGTATTTCTGGTACTGATTCGCCAAAGCATTTGCCGCGCCTAGACCCCCGTCGATTGCACTTACCAAAACAACTGCCGCAGCGACAGCACCGGCGATGTAGATTCCTAACTGAATAACCTCGACCCAGATTACTGCTTCCATTCCGCCAAAATATGTGAACACCAACATCGCCAAACCAATCAGTACTACTGAAGCGATTGTAATGGTCTCGGTGTTTGCTGTAGGTTGAAAAGAAACGTACACCGCCGCCAGAACTATCGCCGTCAATAACAATCGGATGCCATCGGCAATATTTCGCATGACAACAAATAGCGAAGCGGCAAGCATCTTGATCTTGCCGCCGAAACGACGATCGAGGAGTTGATAAACTGTCATCAACTCGCCACGAAAGTAAGAAGGAATGAACAACAGCGAGATGACTATGCGACCGAGTAAATATCCGAAGACGAGCTGCAGAAACTGAAAGTTACCGCCACGAGCGAAAGCAATACCGGGAACAGAGATGAACGTGATTGTTGAAGTCTCTGTGGCGACTATGGAAAAGGCAACGGCCCACCACGGCACAGATCGATCGCCGAGAAAATAGTCTTTTGTTGTTTTCTGTTTACGCCCGAACCACGTTCCAAAAACGACGATACCAATCAAGTAACCAAAAATGATTATGAGATCGAGAACTTTCATTTGATATGTGATCTAACGGTTGGCCTTCCCGCTTTCTTCTTAAATTGTGAACCTCAGGACGCTAAGTTCGATGCAATAGTCGGAGAGCATCCTCTACCCTGCCTCCGCTTCGCTGCAGAACCTCAGTAGCTTCTTCCCTTGTGCTCCCGCCTTTCACCATCACTAACGCGACGCTTAAGTTGATACCAGACGCCTGCAATACTGAATCTGCTGCCTCAGTTTGAAGACCGGTTTCTTTAATCAGTATGCGCAGCGCTCGCTCACGAAGCTTGATGTTCTTAGGCTGCAGATTCGACATGCGGTTGCCACTCACGTAACCCAGTCGAACCATCGTTGCTGTCGAGATCATGTTGAGCACCATCTTCTGCGCAGTACCTGCCTTCAATCTACTTGAACCAGTAACGACTTCAGGTCCTACAACTGGAACTACACTGACCTCCGCTGCCTCCGTGATTGGTGAACCAGGCACACACGTTAGACCAACGGTGAATGCACCTAACTGACGAGCGTAAGAGATCGCGCCCACGGTGTAAGGCGTACGGCCGGAAGCAGCGATTCCAACCAATGCGTCGCTTTTGTTGAAGCCTCGCTGGTCCAAATCGACGCGACTTGCTCCCGCATCGTCTTCAGAAGCTTCAACTGCTCGATAACAGGCTTCGTAGCCACCGGCAATCACCCCCTGGACCATTTCAGGCGAAACTCCAAATGTCGGCGGACATTCAGCAGCGTCCAGCACTCCTAGTCGTCCGGAAGTTCCAGTGCCGATGTAGAAGAGCCTCCCACCCGAGCGAAGCCGGAGAACAATTTGATCGACGGCGCCGGCAACGTCCTTCAGCGTCTCTTGGACAGCCGTTGCCACAGTCCTGTCCTCTTCGTTCATCAGGGCAACAATTTCTGACGACGAGAAAGAACTCAGGTTTGATGAGCGCGGATTCTCTTGTTCTGTGACGGGAAGTTCGCCGCTTAGATCGTTCATTTGTGTCGCGAAGACTAGACCGCGAGAGCGATGTTGTTGATGCGTTCGCGAGCCATTCTAGCGGCAGCCACGGCTGGAGAGAAATGTGGCGGCTCGAAATATGCGCGCGGAGCAACCTTCGCAACCTCTGCTTTGAGCGGTTTAGTAATCATCTCTGCGCTTGCTCGGAATACGCCGCCAACGAAGGCTATCTGAAATCGTTCCCGTTCCATCTGCAGATTCCTGATTACCGCTACGGCAGCAACACCCAGTTCTATTCCACCCTCCAAGATGATCTGCTCGGCAACCGGATCTTTGCGCTTGGCGGCTTCAACGACGTCTTTGCCAAAACCCGCAATGCGTTCATTGGTGATCGTCGGAGCGTAGATCGCGGTGGTTAGATCGTCCGCGGTAGAAACGTGGAAGTAGTTACAGGCAAATTCCGTCAGAAGAGTTTCCGGGCCACGACCATCGGAAGCATAGGCAACTGCTCGCAGCGCTTGCCTGGCTATCCAGGCGCCGGCACCTTCATCACCTGCGAGTGGTCCCCACCCGCCGGCACAAAAGCGCTTTCCTCTGGCGTTGATGCCGCAGCAAATTGAGCCGGTGCCAGCAATTACAACCAGGCCAGGAGCGCCGTCGGTTGCTCCGTAGAGTGCGATATCGGCGTCAGTTACAACCTGGATCTCGCGAATCCCCAAAGGCAAAAGAATTTCGCGCATGCGCTCACGCAACTCATGCCGCCTCGCTCCTGCAAGTCCAACTTCAGCCGCTTCCACGTCACTCCTACGTATCTTCGCTGACGCACACGCATTATCGATCGCTTCACGAACCGCCGCGGCCGCATTGGTGAGACCAACGCGTAAGGGATTGGATGGTCCCGATCTGCCCTCACCGATCACACGCAGATCGCTGTCGATGATGACCGCCTCGGTTTTTGAGCCACCACCATCAACACCTACAACTGAATGTTGTGCTCGAACTCGCCGTGCGTTCAGTAGTTCGGTTGTTCGTCGTTCGGTGGTCACAGTTTGACAGTCAGAGGTCTCTTTTGGGCCTGTTTGGTTTCGTTGTTGATTATTCTAGGGTCGCTGGATTTATAATGGAAACTAAAAGATTTTATTATTCCGATAACCCATCTTGATATGCGGAGACAACAGTGGAAATTCGACAATTGAGGGCCTTCGTTGCCATTGCCGAGTCTGGAACCTTTACGGCTGGGGCGCTACGAGTGCATGTAACACAGGCCGCGATCAGCATGCAGATCCGCCAGCTGGAGACTGAAATCGGTGCAAGAGTGTTCGTGCGCGCACCGCGGCACGTGATTTTGACCGAAGCAGGCGAGCACCTTTTAAGACGAGCGCGCCACATGCTGCGCGAGCATGACGCAGCCATTGACGAGATCGCCGAACTTGCAGGGGCCGAGCGTGGACGTTTACGAATAGGCAGTGCCTCGGCAATGGTCCTAACTGACCAACTTCCGGCTGTTCTGAAGGAATTGCAGAAACAACATCCGCGCGCTGAGATCGGAGTTACTTCCGGAACAAGTGAAGCCCTTGTAGAACAAATCCTTAAAGGTGAACTCGATATCGCCTTCGTCTCATTGCCGGTTGATGCTCGAGGGATTCAGACCGAACGGCTCAGCGAAGATCAGTTGGTTGCCATTGCTTCGCCCCGACACAAATTGGCGAAGCAAAAGTCCGTGAGTGCCTACACACTCGCAGGCGAACGACTGATACTCGGTGAACGTGGTGGCAACACGCGTAGATTGATTGACCAGTTCTTTGCTCAGGCAGGCGTTACACTTCGAGTAGCGATGGAGTTGAGCCGACAAGCAGCGATTCGGCGAATGGTTGAGGAAGACATGGGCGTAGGAATTGTTCCGCTTCAGTCGGTGCGTGAAGAAGTTGAGAAAGGAAAACTTGTCCGCTGGTGGATTGAAGGCGCCGAAATTAATTGGGAGCTGGGTCTGGCACAGCTGACTGGTGGTTATGAATCACCGATCATGCATAAGTTCGTTGCGCTAGCACATCAGACTTTCGCGAGTGTTGCACCGACTACCGCAACTAAATCGAATATTGGTACGAAGAAATTAAGAGCTGCCAAAGTTAAGGCTAAACGGCGCAAATAGGAGGATTTTTGTCCTCAGAAAAATTATCAGGTCAGGAAGGGGACCTTGTCCCCGCCTAACTTAAATTACTCGACGCTTGGATCCACAATTGCGAGCCGTGTGAGGTAGGTCTTCCTTGCAGGTGCCAGTTTAAAGTCAATGGCTCAATTTGATGGAAGAGCGGGGACAGGGTCCCCTTCCTGACCTGATAATTATCTGAGATTAGAGCGAGTTCCGCTGCCCTTTAAGTTAACGACTCGATCAGTCTCTCGATATCATCTTCATCATTGAAAAAATCCGTCGCAACTCGAAAGCCTTGTGGTTTCTCTGTAACGAAGATCTTTTTGGCGGCCAGCGTCGAAACAGACTGAGACGGTTCATCACTTGATACAAGGGTCTCTGCTGACCGATGACTTTCTAGACCGAGTGGCGATAACACTTTCAATCCCTCTTCAGCGAGCCGCTTCGTCAAATATCGATTTAGTTCAAGAACACGTCCTTCGATTTCTCTCAATCCGATTCCCAGCATCATTTCAACCGAGGCGCCCAGCGCAAAGATCCCCGCGAAGTGTGGGCAACCAAGTTCCGCGCGCGCTGATACATCATGACGCAGCCGCACCTCGTCGTTTCGATCACCATACGGATCCTGGACGCTGAGCCAACCGATGATGCGTGGTTTCGATCGTTCCTGGAGTTCTTTACTGATGTAGACGAAACCTGAGCCGTATCCCGACAACATCCATTTGTGTCCGGTCGCACACAACGCGTCGATCCTCATTCGCTTGACGTCAATCTCGAAGGCGCCGGCCGCCTGGCTGGCATTCACTACCAGAGAGTGTTTGCCTTTCGCCGCCCCCAACGCTTCCAGATCTGTTCGGAAGCCATTTGAAAACTGCACGTAACTCGTCGCTATGATTCCGGTGCGAACATCCATCGCCGCTCTGATCGCTTCGGTGGTTACAACTCCGCCGATCGCCTTAACGATGTGCACCGGGATTCTGCGATGCATCCAGGGAATCGTGGTCACGGGGAATTCCAAATCATTTGAAATCACCTCACCGTGTTTTTCGAGCGAATCGATAATCAGATTCATACCGGCCGAAGTGTTTGTAGTGAATCCAATCTCGTCTGGCTCTGCGTTGATGAAACGTGCGACCAGCGCTCGGACTTGTTCCCGTTTGGCAAGCCAATCGTCCCAGTGCACATCACCATCGTTCATCATCTGTGAGTAATACTGAGTTGCGGCTTGTTGAGTGGAAATCGCCAGCGGACCAGCGGCGGCAGTGTTGAGATAGACGGAATGTGAGGTCACCGGAAACTGTTTACGGACATCAGACCAGTTGATCTTGCTCACTTCTGCGCCTCAAACCATAGTGTGCTCAGCGCTGGTAAATCGATGACCGCCGAAAATTGTCGACCCATACTGGGCGTGTCTTCGGCAACAATCGACTGAGGAGCTTCTTTTCCTTTCCCCCCGTATGCTTTGTCATCCGTATTTATCAACAATTGATACTCACCCTCACGCGGCAATCCCAATCGATAGCCCTTCCTTGGCAACGCGGAAAAGTTCCCCACACAAATTATCTCCGGACTGCCGTCGTGCGATCTCCGTAGAAACGCCACGATGTCTTCCATCGCGTTATTGACATCGATCCACTCAAATCCCTCGGGCTCACCGTCTGATTGCCACAACGATTTTCTAAAACTGTAAACGCGATTCAGATCGCGTATAAGTTTCTGTATGCCAATGTGCAGTTCATCACCCAGCAGATGCCAGTCCAAACTCTCCGTTTCAGTCCACTCGCGCCACTGCCCAAACTCGCCGCCCATGAACAACAACTTCTTACCAGGGTGGGCCCACATATAGCCGTAAAGTGCTCGCAGATTCGCAAACTTCTGCTTCGTTTTACCGGACATCTTATTGAGCAGCGATCCCTTCATATGTACAACCTCATCGTGCGAAAGCGGCAGGATGAAGTTTTCACTCCAGGCGTAAAGCAGCCCAAACGTCAGCGCGTTATGATTCCCGGCCCGAAATAGTGGATCAGTTTGGAAGTACTTCAGAGTGTCGTGCATCCAGCCCATGTTCCACTTGAAGTCGAAACCCAAACCACCCGCATAAACAGGTCGACTTACGGCCGGCCATGCCGTTGACTCTTCAGCAATCATCATGGCGCCAGGACATCTTTGGTGTGCAACTTCATTCAATTCCTTCAGAAACGAAATCGCTTCGAGGTTTTCGCGGCCGCCGAACTCATTCGGGATCCACTCCCCTTCCTTGCGACTGTAGTCGAGATAAAGCATCGACGCGACTGCGTCCACACGAAGACCATCAATGTGAAATTCCTTGAGCCAGTAAAGCGCATTTGCGATTAGAAAGTTTCGAACTTCATTTCGACCGTAGTTAAAGATGTAGGTACCCCAATCGGGATGTTCACCTTTGCGTGGATCCAAATGCTCGTAAAGCGCTGACCCATCGAAACGACCGAGTGCAAATGCGTCTTTCGGGAAATGGGCCGGGACCCAATCCATGATGACGCCGATTCCGCGTTGGTGAAGATAATCGATCAGGTAACGAAGATCGTCTGGACTACCGTAGCGTGCAGAGGGTGCATAGTAGAAACTCACTTGATAGCCCCATGACGGACCATAAGGATATTCCTTCAAAGGCAGGAACTCTACGTGAGTAAAACCCATGTCCGATACATAGTC
>DATEXA010000263.1:0-9753 GCA_035257465.1 Pyrinomonadaceae bacterium
GTCAAATAAGTTTTCATAACTGCCACCCGCAAATTGCACTCCCGTCTTTGCACGACTACCAACCGACGACAATAGCATCGAAAGCAAAACGTTTGCCCTGTTTCCGTCGCCGAGTCGCGCCCAAAGATTCAACTTGTACGCCAGCGACCAACCTGTCGAAATATCGCCGCGAACCTCAAGACTCTTCCGTGCGGCAGTCGCGAGGTCCGGAGTGTGACTCAAGTTGATCTCAGATCCCGGATACAGTCCCCACAGATGTGAAACATGCCTGTGAGTCGGCTCAGCTTCCGGATATTCCTGCAGCCACTCCATCACACGTCCGTCTGAACCTATTCGCGTTGGGGCTAAACGCGATCTCTTCGCGGCTAACTCATTTCGAAATTCGTCATCGACCCCAAGGATTCCGCGAACTCGCAATACACGCATCAAAGAGATAACGCAGCAGTTGCATATCTATAGTCGGCCCCATCACAACATGCGCCACCGTTCCGTTCGGTAGTAAGAAGCCGTTCTCAGGTGAATTTGCCGGTGCAGTTACCAGCCATTTGTGGGAAGGCTCTTCAATGAGCATGTCTGCATAGAAGCGAGCCGACCCCTTCATTATGGGATAGGCCCACTTGAGAAACTCCTTATCGCCGGTAAAGATATAGTGATCCCACAGATGCTGACACAACCATGCCGACCCGCTGGTCGTCGAGCCCCAGGATGCTCCCTCACCCGGTGAGGTAAAGCCCCATGGATTTGTGATCACATGGGCCACCCAGCCACGAGCGTTGTAGTAAAGATTTGCGGTGCGTGCGCCTGGATGTTTAAGAGATTCGATCAGGGCGAATAAAGGTTGATGGAGATCGGAGAGATTGGTTACCTCAGCAGGCCAGTAGTTCATCTGAACGTTTACATTGAGATGCCAATCCGCATTCCATGGCGTTTGTACTTCTTCGGCCCAGATTCCCTGCAGGTTCGCGGGGAGCCCGCCGGGACGCGACGAGGAGATCAAGAGATAGCGGCCATACTGAAAGTACAGAGATGCGAGCCCGGGGTCCTTCGATCCATCTCCAAACGCTTTCAGGCGTTGAGGCGTCGTTAACGAACTCTGTACGTTGTCTCCACCCAATCTCAGGCTAACGCGATTGAAGTAGCGTTGATAGTCGAGCCTGTGCGCTTTGACCAGTGCTGCGTAGGTCTTTCCAGATGCTTTGTCTAAATCAACTAACGATACTGAAACTGGATCAGAAGTATGCCGGCCCGCGAAACCCATGTAGTCAGTGGCTGCTGAAACAAGCAAAGTGACTTCAGTCGCGTTCCTAACGTACAGGACCTTGTTTGTGATAGTCACCTCACCGTCCTTATTAAGAGCACGAAGTCTCGCTGCGTATTTCATTCCCTTGCCATCGGCGCCATTGTTCAGTTGGCCCGTCATTAACAGGCCGTGGTTCTCTTCCGTGACAGTAAATCGTTCCTGCCGATCCAGCGTTGCCTCAAAGCTGATTGCCTGGAGCTTGTTCGCAGTTAGCTTCACCACTACCACTTGGTCCGGGTAGGAAACAAACACCTCTCGGGTATAAGTGACGTCGCCTTGCTGATACTCGACGCGAGCGATCGCGGTTTCCAGATCCAATTGTCGACGATATTTGCTAATCCGTTCCTCGCCCGTAGCAAAGACAAGTTTCAGGCTACCAAGTGTTTGATAAGAACCGTACGCGACGTCCTTGCCGCCTCCTCTTCCCGAACCTGGGCCTTTGCAAGTGAAATGATCGTAGACAAGTTTCTCCGCCTCCTCATTCTTCCCTTCTAATAACAGACGACGAATCTCAGGAAGATAGGTCGCAGCGTCAGGCCGATCAGCATCCTGAGGTGAACCAGACCAAAGCGAGCTTTCATTCAAGACGATCTTTTCCTCAGCCACTCCGCCAAAGACCATGGCGCCGAGTCGCCCGTTTCCGAGTGGGAGTGATTGAGTGAACTGAGTAGCTGGAGAGTCGAACCAAAGAATTAGATCCGACGACTTGCCGCAGACTACCACCGTGAGAAAAGCGAGAATCAGAAGAGGCGCAAGGATGACGGGGAGACGATAGGACGCGACGGGGAGACGCGGGGAGACTCGGTGACGCGGTGAACTGCGTCCGACAACTCCGCGACTTGATCTGGGTCTTAGTGTCATGCTGCTCTAGTGCTGGGACCGCAGGCGTCCCCGCCCGCTAACTTCGGTTCTATGCTGACTTGATTCAAGCGTTGCAGATCGGGAATTAGCTGGCGAGGACGCCTGCGGTCCAGCACAACGTTCGAGAACTCACTGCGACGGGATTTGCGTCAATAAAGTTTTCATCGTCGTGACTACCTTCGCATATTCCGGATCACTTGCGAGGTTCTTTAACTCGAACGGATCCTTCTGCGAGTCCAGCAACATCTCACCCAGCTTCCCATCTTCCCACTGCACATAGTGCCAGCGCTCTGTTCGTACCGATTTTCCTATCTTGCCTTGATACTGAACAACACTAAATGCCGGGTAGTCCCAACGCGCACCAGGATTTCGCAACAGAGGAATCAGACTGTGACCTTCTAGTTTGGCCGGCTTTTGATACGGTTGCGGCAGACCACAAAACTCGACCAAAGTTGGAAACAGATCCAACAGACCAACCGTGCGCGCACTGACTCCTGGTTTTCCGTTTGGTATCGCCACGATCAATGGAACACGAATGGCGATGTCGTAGAGCGAATACGCTTTTGACCACTTTCCTTTTTCGCCGAGGTGATAGCCATGGTCGCCAAAGAACACAATGATCGTCTTGTCTCGCAACTTCAAACGATCAAGCGCGTCGATCACACGGCCGACCTGGGCATCCATGAAGCTGACCGACGCGTAGTAAGCACGAATCATCTCGCGTGCCTGAGCTGGCGAAGCGTCACGTCCAATGAACAGGTCAGTGTTACGGCGTGCGATGGAAATCTCCGGGAAGCCCTCAGGTGCGGCCGGACGCGTTGCAAAGTCCGGAGGTAGAGGGATCTTCTCTGCGTCGTAAAGATCGAAGAACTTCTTTGGAGCTGTCGGCGGGCTGTGTGGCTTTGACGGGCCGAACGCAAGGAAGAAAGGTCGATCTTTGTACTTCTCGAGAAACTCAATTGAACGAGTAGCGTCTTGATAGTCGCCGTTCTTCTCGCCCTCGCCATCCAGCATGACTATGCGATCCGACTGAGCAACTCGTTCCGGTCCTTCAGCATTTGACGGTGGACGTTTGGCACCGATGAAGTTTCGTGTTTCTCCTCCCTCGGTCCACGAATCAGTGTCGTCGATACCGCCATGAAAAATCTTTCCCGCTCGCAGGGTCGCGTAACCGTTCGCTTTGAAGTGCTGTGTCAGTGAAACGAGTTCGGGGTGCAACGCGCGAAAGTAGTACTCGTTGTCGAGGATGCTGGTTTGAGTCGGATATTTACCGGTTAATAACGACGAGCGCGAAGGATTACAAAGCGGATACTGAGCATAAGCACGATCAAATCTGACTCCTTGCGAGGCCAGTTTGTCGAGATTCGGTGTCTTAACAATGGTATTGCCATAGCTGCCGAGCGTTGGGCGCAGATCGTCCGAGACGATGAACAGAACGTTGTATTTCGCTTTTTGGATTGCAACCGCAGAAACCGATATGCGCGACTCGGCCCGCAGTGAATAGACGAGGAGTGTGGCGATAGAAACGACGATGAGAAGTTTGGTTTTCATTTCATTTCGAGCCGTGCACTTCGACGCGTAGCGTCGAACACGTCACCGATCTTCCGCTAACCTTGGCGGGATCTTGCGAATCATCACTTCGCACTCGCAACCAATCGGACCGGTCCTAGCAAGCCCGATGGTAGCGCCTGGATTTTGTCCATGTCCTGCGCTTGAAACCGTTCACCGTAGCGCAGGTTCAGCAAACGATAGTCAGGAAGACTGTGGCCTGCCATGTAATTCATCGCCGTGTTTCCGACTTCAATCCGTATGTTGTTGATGCCCGTCTTTACAAACTTCGTTACGTCGACTGAATAAGGTGGACACCAAACCGCTCCAGCCCGTTCGCCGTTTATATACACAACTGCGGCTTCTCTGACTGGACTCTCCAACCACGTCTGCATACCACTTCTTAGCGATTGGGGAGTCAGCGGAATTCCTTCTCCAAAATCAAGCCGGAGCGCGACCTTCTCTTGTTTCATGCTCGCTGGAATGTTGATGGATTTCTGGTAGCTCACGACTCCTGAGAAGAATCGTGTTGCTTCATCCTCGGTCCACGAATGAAGCTTGCTCCAGGTCTGAGGAGTAGCCCCGCCAAACGACACTTCCCAATCTGAGTTCAACTCGATCGGTGGAGGAAGTTTGAGCTCAGCCCTCTGAGGAACCGGCAACATTCGTTTAGCAAATACAAAGACGCGCGATTCATATGGACCGAGATTGAGATCCGTAGAGAAAGAGTCAGACTCCGACACACCTTTAAGATATTTCACCGTTCCATCGAATGCATTCCATTCTTCTCCAGAGACAAGCGGTAAACGAAAATCGATTTTTGCTTGCTGACTGGCATTTGAGGTATTGGCGACGAAATAGATATCGGCATCCTTGGTCTTTCGATGAATAAAACCAACATCCGGCAATGGAATCGAGAAGTTAATGTCTGGTGGCAGCAAGTGTTTCAGTGTTTTCCCGAGGAGAGACTTCTCATCTGCAACCAGATGAGCCGTGGGTTTGGGGCCAGCAAACAACCTTCCAGATACTTCAGCAACTTGTTTGTTGTCCTCATCAGTAGATCGAAACCCGGGAGCCAACTGTGGAGCACTCTTTGTCGCAATCAGAATCCCACCACCGCGCACAAACTCCTCAAACTTCCTATAGGTATCGAGCGGAATAGATTGAACTCCTGGCAGGATTACTACCTTATACTTGTTCTGCCCAAGCACCAGCGATCCACCTTCGACGCGACCCACTTGTTTGAATGAATCGTCGTCGAAGAAATCCAGGTTGTAACCCGACTCGAAGATCGCGGGCATGAGATCGGGTCCAACTCTATCGCGCAACACTTCGATCAGGTGTGGATTCCCTGGAGACATGTGCGCCCAACCATCATCGTTTGGCAAATAGAGGGCGACGTCGTTTGCTGGTTGCCCTTGTCGCATCATGAAGCTCACCCGCTGCAGGTACTTCGCCATATCAGGCATGACTATCCACCACGGGTTCTTCTCATTAAACACACCAGCCGCATAGAAGCGCCAACCGGGATACTCAACACCCGGCGCAGAGTAGGGCCAACCATGACCTATCAGTTGATTGATACCTTGCAGGAAATGAATGTCAGCCTCAGCTTTCACATCCAGCGGCGTCGCGCGAAACGTTGGCGAATGCAACCAAGTCCACGTTTCCGATGAGCTGACAGGTCGGTCGTAGATGTGGCTGGCGGAAGAAGCCCAACGCGCCGCACGCACAACTTTCCACTGGGCACCCTCCCCATCCGGAATATCTGCAAATGCATTACTGGAAATTGCTGCAGCCGGAACTCCGTAATCCTGGACTCGAAACCTTGTCTGGTTTCTTTTGGCCCACTCCTGTATAGGCGCCAGAAACCGTTCGTTAAGTAACTCGTAAAGAGTGCGTCCCCAATCGTGCCTTAAAGATTTCGTTTGCGGCCCCATGTCATTGACGAGTGCAGGCAGGTGGGGTTTGAGGTCGTAACCACGTCGCTTCTGAAACTCCTGCAAAAAGTCTTCACTCCAGTCTGAGTTATAAACTTCGAGACTGTCGCAGAAGATCGAGTAGGGTCGGTTGTTGTTTCCAAACGCTTGAAACAGACGATCACCGACCGTTCGTAAGTAGTCATCCGTAGCTGCACGGTTCAGGTGATCAAGTACGAAGCCTTCAGCACCAACTGCCGGGCGTTTGACCTGCATGCCCGTGCGACTGGAGATGAAGAACATCACCTCGTGAGCACCAGGAGCAAGATTGTCGAGCTGAATGACTCCGTTCTTGATATTCGTGAGTTCCCGAATACTGTCGGGAGCAAATGATGCCCCGTCGTTGCGTGCGAGAAATGCCGCAATAAACTTTTCACCAGCGCCGACTGAAGGAACTTTTACGAAGTGCGCGTTAGCATCGACTCTGACGTGTTCATAACGAAGACGCCCCGCAGCGTGATCGATCGACACTGTGGACCCACCAAATGGCCAGCCACTTCCGAGGGTAAGATCGAATCGCAATCCCAGTTCTCGTGCTTTGTCCGCGGTGAAGCGAAGCGCATCGAGGAATTCGTCGGAGAGAAAAGGAAGAGTCTTAATGCCGGTAGCTTCGCTGTCGAGTGCGAGCGGATATACGGGCTGGACTTCGAACCCCCCGATACCGCCTTCCTTCATCAAGCGCATCTCGCGTTCGAGTTCAGCTTTTGTGACAGCAGGACCAAACCACCACCAACGCATCATGATACGTGAATCGTCAGGTGGATTTAGGAAAGAACGTTGCAGATCATCGACGGGTGCGGGTAGAACGCTTCGCAGTGGCGCAAAGATAAGCACCATCAATAACACGATTGATGAGAAGCGTTTTGAATGTGACATGCTTTTGGTTATCGGGAAAATCATCCGCAGATTACGCAGATTTCAATTCAAAAGGCTGATGCCAATCGATCCAGTTCTCACTATTCTGCGTAATCTGCGAAATCTGCGGATAAACTTTCCTCGGTTTAGAAGAAAACTCGCAGACCAAACTGAATGTAACGCGGAACATACGGAGTAAACGCACCGAGTGTCCCGAAGTTTGTATCGTAGGACTGTCGCAAGCGATATAGCTTAAGACCCTGAAGCGTTGTTATATCGAATGCATTCGGGTTGGTCGTCGCGAATCCCTCCGGTATCGGCACGCGGAAGAAGTCGAGCGGCAATCCGCCTGTCGGCAATCGAGCTCCAGCAATAAGGTTGTTCACTTGAGTCAAATTCGCGCTGCGCCCTGGAGCGAAAGTGTTCCAAGCATTGATATCAGCCTGGGCAAAATTCGCTTCGTTTGGCACCGTGCCAAATCCCGGCGGCGTATTTCCCGTACTATTGAAACGGTAATTTGGATGGTTGAAGGCATTGATGAAATCAACTCGGAAGTTGATTCGTCGTTTACTGTCATGGCTAAACGGAAAGCCGAAGTCCTTCTGAATCGAAAAGTCGAAGTACTCCTGTAACGGAGCACGCACATCCAGTGTCCTGGGAGCATTGCCCAGTGAACCTTTAGCCGGACGCATGAACGCCGCCGGGTTAATGAACGGCTCACACGCAGCACCGACTGAGCAATTGTCTGCGGAATATCTTGGGTTCACTAGTGGAACGCCTGGAACGATATCCAGGCGAATCGCCCTGTTTGTTCCTCCCAGTCGATTCGTGTCCGTGATGATCGGAACAAACGGTTGCCCTCCCTGCAGGCGAGCGATCGTGGAGATCGTCCATCCTCCAAGCGCACCTTCAACGAGCGCTGGCGCGTTAGTTAAGAACTGCCTGCCTTTTCCAAAAGGAAGATCCCAGAGGGCCGTCGCAGTGAAGTTGTGCTTGATGTCAAAAGTCGATATTGCACGATCAGTACTTCGCGGGACGCCGTACGACACTTCCTGGCCCAGCGTAGTTGGCGTCGTCAGCGTACGCGTGTCGGGACTGGAGTCTGACGCGTCGTCGATCGACTTGCCAAAGGTATAGTTCGCCGTGAAAGTTAATCCCCGATTGACACGACGCCGGACATCAATATAGGCGGCGTGTCGGATACTGTTGGACGAAGGATCGAAGTACCGCAGCAGGTTATTAAATCCAAAGTACGGGCTGATAACACTGTTGCGTTGGATCGCCACGAGTGCACCCAACAAGTTTCTGCGGCCCAGTGGATCATTAAAGGTAGCTTCAGACGAGAGATTCTGAGCTTCCAGGGACTCGACAAAGTTGATGTCCTTTGGATTGATGTTCACCAAAGGCATGTAAAGATGCGTTCCCTTGTTACCGACGTAAGCCAATTCCACAACCAGGTTCTTCATCGCCTCGAACTGCACAGACATATTCCAATTCTGTGCGTAAGGAACCTTGCCGCTGCCGTCGATGTTGATAGCAAAGCCCGGTGTACCCAGACTGTTTGCGAAGACTAATCCATCAGGAGTTGTCCCCAATGCGGTATTGATCGGAGTGCCGGTAATGAACGGCGTATTGCCCGTTAGTCTTACAGGTTGAGAAGCATCCGCAGTACCGGACGATCCATTCGCCACTGTTGAGACAGCCGTGAAGTTACCAAAGTCCGGATTGGGAAGCCGGTTGTTGCCCGTCAAAGTTGCGTGCGAGATGCCGTAGCCACCCCGAATCACCAGTGAACGAGCTTCAGCCCACTTGTATGTCGGACTCCACGCGAATCCGAAGCGAGGTTCAAAACCCATGTAATCAATTGGCGTGAGATAACGCGACCGACCGCCCTGACCAGAGAAGGCGAACGGCGGTATCAATACAGTAGTTGGCACAATGGATGGAACAGGCGTATTCGGTGGTGGCGTGGGTGTCGCCGGAATCAAACCAAGTCCAACAGCAGTTGCCAGCCGCTCTGCCTGGGTCAACGTTCGCGATTGCGCAAGGTCTGGTCGAAACACACCCTGCAAATCATTCTTCTCTGTTCGCGGATACTGCAACGTGTAACGCAGTCCGAGATTAAGCGTGAGATTCGGTTTTATCCGCCAATCGTTCTGGACAAATGTTGCCCCAGATTTCCAACGATAGTCGTAGTTGAGCAGGAGCGGTCGAACTTGCACGGCGTTCGGCACACCCATCAGCAGACTAGCCAGGTTTGAACCACCATTCGCAGGAGTCGTCGAACGATTACTGCTGGTGTTAACGGTACGAAACTCCCAGCGACCACCGGATGCACCAAAGAACGGTATGACATTGAGCCTTGCGAGACTCAAGTCAACACCAAACTTCCAACTCATGTTGCCACGACTCCAGTAGACAACGTCGTTTATGTTGAAGCGTTCTTCGACATTGAAATTGTTGGTGGAACCTGACGAGCCGACATCGGCAAACGCGTTCGTTAGATTGTCGCCGCTGATCTGGAACAGTGGCATGCCACCGGACGTCAAACTCGGCAATCCGAGTTCAGTCGCTAAATTGCGACCGCCCTGGATAGAAAACTCAGGAGAAAAGTCCTCACTGAATACACCGCGCGTGTAGTTCAGTCTCAGATCATTTACTACTGTCGGAGAGAATAAGTGGTTGTCAGCGATCAGTATTTGCTTGGCGTCACTGTATGCAGCGCTGTTGCCGTTCACATCGCTACCAAAACCTCGCACACCAACTGCGGGAGTTTTCGTGTAACGGAAGTTGATCTTGTTTTTGGCACTGATGCTGTGATCCAAACGCAGCGTGTAACGCGTTTCATCCTGTTGGACAAAACGATGAACAATGTAGTTTCGAATCAGACCAGTACTGTCGAGGAAGTAGTCACTGCTCGGTGGCGGCATGAACTGCAGAATCTTCGGTCCCATTGGATCAAGAAACTGCGAAGGAATGACATTCAACGCCGCATTCGGCAGGGCATTGATCTCGGGCGTACACATCGGTTGGCCGTTCACGATGGTGGCACGAGAGTCTCCGAACTGACAGTACTGATAACTGGTGGCAGGCGTTCTGTTTGGAATATTCACCAGCTGAATCGGTACGAAACGACCATTCACTAATTGAAATTGCTGGTAGATACTAGCGCTGGGAATGACGACAGCATTGAAGCGAGCTGCTACATCT
>DATEXA010000264.1:0-2699 GCA_035257465.1 Pyrinomonadaceae bacterium
GCCTGTTACGCTCCGAGAAGAGCGATCCACGAAATCACACGAACCAACACCAACGAAGTCCCAAGCCAAATTAGAGTTTTGACACAGTCTCTGTCGAAAGAGGGGATGAGCTTTTGGAACAACGATCGTCTGCCAGGATTACTTGGGCCAACAACTATTGTCGAGTTGCATTCAGTCGCAACCGCTTTAAGAGATTCGAGCCACTCACAATCAATTAAATAAAAACCGCTGCCGTCAGACGTAAGTTTCCAGTCGGGGTGTCGATACTCCCACTCGATGAGTACGGCTTTCTGCCAAAACTCATCAGGTCCGTTGATCTCTACTCTTAGTCTTTGACTCATCGTTGTTAGACCCGCAATGCTTTGTTCAATGCGTCGAGCGCTGAACGAAGGGCCGTCTCTTCAGATTTGTTTTCGAGTGCGAGAACGACATCGGAAAACAGTAGTTGTAGGTCACGCGCCAGGTCATCAGTCGGCGCGAGTCGCGCACCAAGTTGCACGTCGCTCGTGTCCAAAGGAATACCAAGAGACTTACTGTCGAGTGGGGACAACTTGAAATAAAGCACTCCGACAAACCCCAGTGAACCTGTCGCTTCCACTTTCGGGCGACCTAAGTCGTCGTAGGTGGGTGGCTCAAACGAATGTAAGCCGGGTTGCAAGTCAGTCTCTGGACCTTTCTCCTGTTCCAACTTCTGATCGGACGTTGCTGTTTGATCTGTTTGAGCGGTCCCTGCAAGCAATTGTCGGCGGACGGGTGAAACTCCAACGCCGCCTTGCGTCGCCATCAAAGTGGCGTTGATGCCGTCGACAAATCGAGTAGCTTGTTGCGGAACACTGAAACCCATTCGGCCTTGTAAAACGAATCTCCCATCGACAATCGTTGCTTGATTGGGCAGAAACACAACGCCATACGTTTTACCGCGAGCTTCAAACGTGCCGTCAAACACTCGACCCCGCAGAACCGCATGAAGCGTATGAAGCTTCGTTTGAGAACTCTTAGACCCCAATGGTTGAATTTCCTGGCTAGCTTGATCGGTAAACATAGCGTCAATATAGATTCGGAAGTGCGTTTGTACGTGCGACCCTCCTTGCGCTTCGCTCCAGAGGAGCGAAATGTTTATAGCCACGAAAGCCAATTATTAACTTCGCCGAAGGCGCCGGAGGTAAGTGAGTGTTGGTACTATAAACATATCGCTCCTCCGGAGCGAAAACGTCTACAGCGTTCGCTCACAAGTTGCCGCGTTTGTATTCATCGACAAGATACTCACACGCACGCATTGTCAGCGCCAGAATCGTCAAAGTTGGATTATGGTTCGCTGAGGAGGTGAAGCTCGCGCCGTCGGTAACGAACACATTCTTCACGTCGTGCATCTGGTTGAATTTGTTTACCACCGAGCTTTTCGGATCGTTGCCCATACGTGCAGTTCCGAGTTCGTGAATGATGCGACCCGGAGCCGTCATTTGACCGCCGGTAGACAGTACTTCGGCGCCGGCGGCACGCAAGATTTCTTCACTGGTCTCCGCAGCGTCTTTGGCCATCTCACGCTCGTTGTCTGAGTACTCGATGTGCATCTTAAGTACAGGAATTCCCCACGCATCAACGACGCCATTCGGATCAATCTCGGCATAGTTTTCAAAACGCGAAAGCATTGCGGCTCGAACTGTCATCCCAACCGGTGCGGTGTAAAAGCGCCTGACCTGTTTCTTATACTCCGCTCCAAAACCGCTGATTGCGCGACGAGCCATACCGGGATACATGCTCGTGGCGGAACCGCATTCGAAACCATAACCACGTATGAACTTCTTTTGCTTCGACGCCGCGTCGAGATTGCGAAACCGAGGAATGAAGATTCCCGTTGCTTTACCGTCCTCGTTAATCGGATCTCTTCCAGCCAACACCGGAAAGAATCCGGATGCACCAATACCTCCGAAGTGATCGACGAGGTAATGTCCCAAAACTCCGGAGCTATTCCCCATACCTTGTGGATGATGTCTCGACTTTGAATTGAATAGAATGCGAGTCGATTCGAGAGTCGACGCCGCGACGATGATCACTTTTGCAAATGCCTCGCCCTCGACGTGTGTAACTCGATCGACGAAAGCGACACCGGACGCCTTTCCAGTTTTGTTATCGGTAATGATGTGACGAACGATCGAATTAGGACGGACAGTTAGGCGTCCTGTTGCGGCCGCAATCGGTAAAGTCGACGCGACGGAGTTGAACATTGCGTTCACGTCGCATCCGTCGCCGCAGTGTCCGCAGTAGTGACACTTCCGACGTCCCTTCATGAAGTTCTTAGGCTGAGCTGTAAGCATTGCCACGCGCATCGAGATTGCGCGACGTCCGGTTTTCTCCGCGCCCTTGCGCAAGAGATGTTCCCCACAGGTCAGTGGCATTGGAGGCATGTACTTGCCATCGGGGACGTGGGCGAGACCGTCGTTGTTTCCGCTGACTCCTATGAATTCCTCGGCGCGATCGTAGTAAGGCGCAAGTTCGGCGTAGCTAATTGGCCAATCATCACCGAAGCCATCATGAGTTGCTGCTTTGAAATCGAGATCAGACAAACGCCAACTCAGTCGTCCCCAATGAAGTGTCTTACCGCCCATGATCCGGGCGCGGACCCACATGAATGGTTTGCCTGGCTCAGTGGTGTAGGGGTTTTCGGAATCTTTAACGTAGAAGTGACGGCTGTAGTAAGA
>DATEXA010000265.1:0-19377 GCA_035257465.1 Pyrinomonadaceae bacterium
GGTTCGCGTTGTAGGAAAGCAGAGCGGCACAAACCGATCTGCAGCGATTGCCGGCGGTGCAGCAGCAACAGCCGCCCTGGTGTTCCCTTATACATCCCCGGTGGCATTGATTTGGGGATTAAAGAAGGGTGACGAGGCTGTGCTTCGCGGTAGTAGACATTTCAATGCGATAGTGGCGACAGAGACGGAGATAGCAGGTATACAGCCCCGACCGGGCGGCGCGATCTATCACGACATGGATACCGTGAAAGCGAGCGCCGCACCACCTACAAATACGCAGTTCGAAAAAGGCAGCTTCAGGCCCAAGAGTACTCACTCTAATCAGTAGATTTGAAACTTGAATTTAGAAGAAGTCCGGAGATTGTCGCACTGAGGAAACTAAAGCACCCCAGAATATCGAAGAGAGGTCGTTACGAATCTAATGCACCAACTTTCAATAGGCCCAAAAGCCTTTAACCCCGGAATCCAAACCCGGATCCGGAAGCCAGAGCTACTCCCACTTGAGCGCGATGCAGTTCAGCCAGGATTCCTTACCAATAACGATTCGAATGCATCACTGAGGGCGTTGAGTCTGAGTGTATTAGTCCCGGTGTATAACGAGAAAAATGTTGTCGAGGAAAGCTTGAGAAGACTTCTTGCGTTGAACCATTTCCTTATCAGCAGGCTGGAAGTAATCGTGGTCGATGACCGAAGCACCGACGGGACATGGGAGATTTTGCAGCGCTTAGCAGCCGAAGATGATCGAATCGTCTTATTGCGCAACGAACGTAATCTTGGCAAAGGAGGAGCGCTCCGCACGGCCATAGCACACGCGACCGGAGACGTCGCTGTTCCCCATGATGCCGACCTCGAATGCAATCCTACGGACATCCCGTCGTTACTGGTTCCCTTCGTCAAGGAAGAGGCTGACGCAGTGTTTGGATCCCGCTACCTTCCCGGTAATCCCTATCGGCGGGTTCTAACGAAGCGGCACACGACGATCAATAAGGTGCTCACATCTCTCACCAACTGGTTAACCGATCTCAATCTCAGCGACATGGAAACCTGTTACAAGGCTGTCAGAATGGATCTGCTGAAGTCCATTCCTTTACGCAGTAATGATTTTCGTTTCGAGGTTGAGATTACTTTCAAGTTGGCAAAACGAGATGCAAGGATGTTTGAGGTTCCGATTCACTACAGTCCGCGCAGCAGAGCAGCAGGCAAAAAAATGCGCGCAAAGGACGGGATTCTTGCATTGATTTGTATGCTTCGTTTTTGGTTGACGGACGATCATTATGTGAAAGACGAATCTGGTTCACCTGTCCTGTCGGAGTCTGAAGCACGAGCAACGCTTTAGTCGCGGCGGAACGGTTGTCATTACCGTCATTTCTTAACCTCAATCGATATCCCAGGATCCCTACGATTTTCTTCGCGTCGTAAACGACGATCCTACCAACCGTTACCATTTAAAACATGTCACTCCTGACGGGAGTGACACCTCGCGCAGGAATGACTGCTTATGCCCTGCCGCTGTGGCAGTTTGGAGAAAATCGATGACAGTTTTCAAAGTCGAACGGTTAGTATCTCGCTGATGGCCTCAATCTTGACGCGCCAACGCGTCGCCTACTATTGCACTGTCTTATTGATTGCAGCTTTTGCCGTTCAAGTCCTTTCTGTGGTCAAAGACAGGGAAATTGGCGGCGACTTCATGACCCTTTATGCAGCGGGGCGGGTTTCACTTAATTATCCACATACTCAGCTCTACAACCTTGATATCCAGGAGACAGAGTATAGGAAGGTCGCAGGACCACATGGTTATTCTCCTTTTGGCTATACACCGTGGTTTTCGATTCCTTTAGAACTACTGGCGCATTTGCCGTACGTGGTTGCGTTCGGGCTGTGGTCGTTGATATCGGTGCTTCTATTGCTGGTTGCGTACCGGTTAATCGCCGGTAGCGAGGGCTTGCCGTCGTCTTGGAATAGTCTTGGTTTTCTTGCCTGCCTGGCTTTCCCTCCTTACCTCTTTTTCAGCCTGCTCAATGGACATCCGTCCGCCTTTGCGTTGCTAATCGTCGTATCCGCATACGTCCTTCAGAAAAAAGGGAAACGTGTCCTGGCAGGCATGACTCTCGCCCTGCTGAGCTACAAGCCGACTCTTCTTGTTTTCATCGCACCGATGCTTTTCTTTACAGGACAATGGAAGAGTCTAATGGGCTTAGTTATCGGTGGCGGCATGCTGGGACTGATTGGAGTCGCCTGGGTGGGAGTTGATGCCAACATCGCCTTTCTCAAGATACTGAGGTTATATACAGAGGCCATAAACTCCCGATCACAGATATTCCAAACCGAAAAATACGTCGATCTAGGGGCAGCAATAAAAATGCTCGTCGGTCCTCACGCGTACTTGCGTCCGCTACTCTTGGCCCTATCGTTTCCAGCGGTGTGCTTCCTCTGGTATCGAAATGGGGCCCTCCCAATCTCATGGTCCCTGGCGATCGTCTCTGGGCTTTTGTTCAACATCTACACTCCGATTTACGACAGCACATTATTAATTTTCGCAGTGATCATCATCGGGGTGAGAAGTTTAGATAGTTGGCTGGTCGTGGCTCTTTACCTCGTTCCGCTGCTCACGGTTCCTTTCGCAAAAGTGACGGGAATTCAGCTATTCACCATTGTTTTACTTACCTTTTTTATCGTCCTTACAAGGCAAACGTTCAATGTCCACCCTCCGGTGTCTCATGCCGAGACCTAGAGACAGGCCGAGCCGCTTCTCATTTCGATGGTTTTTGCCGACTTCCCGATACCTCACAATTAGGGCCATTCCAGTATTTCTGTCCGCCCAAGATTTTCAGTCGGTTTGAAACTCTCGACGAAAACGCTATCAAGCTCGTCTCGTTCCAGCGCAACTGCGCGCTAGCGAGCACCCGCTAGCCAAGGCAAACGAGTCGAGCGCCAGCTAAGTTATTGATTTGATTAGGTTGCTGGAGTTATCCGACTTGGGTACGGTGGTTGATTGTCGAGATAACAAATTCGGCTAAAAGTGTGAATTGATTCGCCTTTAGATGTTCTCGGCCATGCCATTGGAAGCTGTTTCAGGTTAAAGCCTCATGGAAGCTACCAAGAAGAAGCGTATCGGAATATTCGTAATTGCCTACAACGCTGTAAACAAGCTTGACTGGACGTTGGATCGCATTCCAGAAGAAGTATGGGAAAAGGTTGATGAGGTCTTTCTCTTCGACGATTGCTCAACGGATAACACCTACTACGCTGCGCTAGGCTATAAACATGCAAAGCGCTTAGAAAAACTCACAGTTCATCGGAATTCAAAGAACCTCCGTTACGGCGGTAACCAAAAGGCCGGTTATCAATACGCCATCGCCCGCGACTTAGACATCGTCGTAATGCTACACGCAGATGGGCAGTACGCTCCTGAGGTTCTGCCCGACCTTCTTCGTCCGCTCGAAAACGATGAGGCTGATATGGTTTTCGGATCGCGGATGTGTGAAGGGGGATCTCCTCTCGACGGTGGAATGCCCTTCTACAAGTTTGTGGGGAACAAAATCCTGACCTGGGTGGAGAACAGCATAATCGGAATGGATTTGTCTGAGTTCCATTCCGGCTACCGACTTTACAGTTGTGAGGCGCTCAAACGAGTGCCATTCATGCTAAATTCCAATGAATGGCACTTTGACACGGACATACTGATTCAGTTCCATGAAGCTGGGCTCAGAATTGCTGAGCGTCCCATACCTACATATTACGGCGACGAGATCTGCTACGTGAACGGTATGGCATACGCGTTCAACTGCCTTAAATCCGCATTCAAGTATAGGCTTCATAAATCGCGTTTACGACACGAGCCAAAGTACCACACAAAAAATCAGCACTATGTCTACAAGAAGACGGATCCATACAGCAGCCATGCTCAGATTTTGGCTTGGGTTGGACAGGAGAGGCCCGAGCGGGTTTTGGAAATAGGCACAGCCACCGGTTATTTGACGGCTGAGATGAAAAAACTTGGCTGCGTCGTTACGGGGATAGAACAAGATCCCGAAATGGCAGAAGTTGCTCGGGAGTTTTGTGAGGAGATGGTAGTCGGCGATATTGAGACGATGGATTTCGGCGAACTTGGCCAGTATGACGCAATAATTTTTGGCGACGTTTTAGAGCATGTTCGCAACCCCAAAGATGTTCTTAAACGCGTTAGCGATAATCTAAAACCGAACGGCAAGGTCTTACTTTCACTTCCTAACGTCGCAAATATCTGGGTAAGGTTGAATCTACTCTTCGGGCGCTTTAACTACAGTCGAGTGGGTATTCTTGATGAGTCGCATCTGCAGTTCTTCACTTTGCATAGCAGCAAGAAACTAGCGGCCGAGTCCGGCTTCGACGTTATCGACGTGAACGCTACACCAATACCGTTGCCAACGATTTTACCCGCAGCCGAGACAGGTCGCTCACTTAGTTTTCTGCATCTTCTGAATTGGGGATTAACCAAGTTAAGAAAAACTTTATTTGGCTACCAATTCATTCTTGTTTGTCGGCCGAAACAGTGAACCGGAGCTGCGGCTGCTACTTATCGAGTCAAGAAACGACTGCCTTCCTCTGCTAAATCATCTTCGCGTAACCGAACCTATTGAGCGTCGTTGCCCAGCGTGATTTTGCGTTCATGGTCAGTCTTCTTGGTTAGACTACTCAGGTACTTGATGGATGCGACTGAAACTGAAACCCAACATAACAGAGACGATGCAAAGACCGTTACTGTTGGAGTTTGATGAGTCGTGGAATTAGCGAAATAAAACGTTCCGTCAGACCAAAATTCATAAATAGCAAACAAATAAGCTCCGCTGCTTGCGTAGTAAAAAATCGTCCTCGACTCACCGAGTGCGATAACAAACGGTATCAGCCACGCCAAGTACTGCACGCCAAACCCAGGAGTTAATGTCAGGAACAACGAAAAGATGAGACCATACTGGAAGAATAGAGATGGCTTGTTCGCATTTCGCCTATTCATGAACCAGGAAATAACGACTACAAAAACTGAGATCATGTACTTCGAGTAACCAAACAAGAACCGATGCAGAATTGCGGAATCGTAGTCAATGAGCGGAAGAGTACTACGTGGCAGGAAAATGAAATTCAAGAGGAGCGGCCAACCCCAACGATTGTATGTGCTACCGTAACCAAGCATTTTATGACCAATCAAAATCGGGTCGATCATGATGTAAGGCAATGACGCGACGAACAATATCGCCAGCGCGACGGCGAAGAACACTACACGACGTTTCATGTTGCTTAGGTAAAAGAAGATTGCCGGAATGAAGATCAATGGCACAATCTTTATGTTTAGTGCCATGCCAAACGCGAGCCCTGCGAGCCAATCAGAGCTGAATCGTTCAAAGGCATAAACTGACAACAGCAGCAAGAAGACCATAACCGGATCGGTGTTTCCGTGAAATCCACTGATCAGAATAGCGGCCGGGCATAGGCAAAACAGTAAAAGCATCAACCATGGAGTCTTTAGCTTTAGCAACAACCAAACGCTCCCAACATCCGCAATGATGGCGGGGAGTCGAATCCAGAATTGAAATGGCAAGGGCGTGATATCTGATAGAAAACCAAGAACCCTGAGAACATGAATCATGAATGGAGGGTGATTGTAGGGATCGCCGAATACGCCGGGGCGCTGATAGGTCCCGATACCTCCAAACTCTCTAATATTGTTTAGAAAACTTTGCCACGTAAGAACGTCGTTTGTGCCAAGGGTAGTTAAAGCAAGATACAGTTTCATGAAGACCGCAAGTGCGGTCGCTGCGATGATTGCTATTTGCCAATTCCTAATTGCAGAGTGATTGTGATCCATGAGCTAAAGTGATGACTGCCCCTAAAATCTCCCAGTGAACCTACCACTCGTCTCCAAAACATCACGCGATTCCAAAACTCTACCTCGCGTCTTCGTTACGCTCTGCGTCGCGAACATATTGCTCGGGATTATCACCCACATAAAATTGGGCGATCGAGCTAGTAATGTAACTGGCATCCTCGCGATCTTCGATCATATTTTCGACCTAACACTCGCGCTGGGTCTTTCGATTCTTGCGCTCGCAGTTGGCAACAGTTTATGCAAGCACCTCAAACTTGAATTCACAGGGACAGCGGAAGCGTTATCATTTTCAATCTTCCTGGGTACCGGCGTCGTTGGATTAGGAGTACTTTTTTTTGGACTGCTGAATCTCCTGCATGTTTGGGTAGTAGTGCCAACGATAATCCTGGCGACTATCCTGTGCAGGGAAAGCCTGCGACAGGTTCCCAAACAAATACAGTCCGGCCTAAAAACGGCAATGCTCACTCGCGAGAACCGGATCTTGACTGTCCTCTTTTGTTTGCTCGTAGGGTTGCTACTTCTAAGAGCACTTGTGCCCCCCAATACGCCTGATGAACTCATTTATCATTTGCCCGTTCCATATGAATTCGCAAAACGCGGCAGTATCTATCCTTCTTACGATAACTTATTTGGGAACCTCCCATTCCTGATCAATATGATCTATGTCCTCTGTCAGATGGCCGGATCTGATATTGCAGCCAGAGTCTCTAGTCTGTTCTTAGCGCTAGCAACTGCCTTCGCCCTATATGCGTTTTGTGCTCGATTCCTAACGCGTCGTGCTGGCGCCATTGCCCTTTTTGCTTTCTTTGGTGCGGGCATGGTAGTCGAGGTGGCCGTTACCGCACGCATCGATGTTTCCCTTGCGGGCATGTTGTTCCTCGCAAGTTACGCAATGATGAACCATTTGGAAACAGATCGGCGCGGATGGCTGTGGGTGTCTGCGATCCTTTCTGGTTTTAGTCTCGGGATAAAGAGCTCTGCTGGGCCATGGTTGGTAGTTATCGTCGTAATGTTCATATTCGAGAAGTTGTTCAGGAAGCGAGCCACGTTGCTTTCTGTGCTGAAAGAAGGAATTGTTTACGTCGTCCTCGCGGCGGCGATTGCCTCGCCTTGGTATATCAAAAACTACATTTGGTTTCATAACCCCCTTTATCCGTTCTTTACTGGCGAAGTTGCAGAGTATGGTCCACAGGGAATCCGCTACTTCAGTCCTGAGGATGAGCGCAAGCTTGACGCACACCTGGCAAGAGTTCGCCAGGAGAATCCAGAAATTGTAAGCGAGCAAGAGCAGGAAATACGGCGCGCGATTGCTTCACGTTTGCCGAGACATCCTATGAGGTTTTGGGAATTCTTTACTGACCCCGATAAGTATCTTGTTTCAGAACCTTTTCACTTACCGAATTATCTATTCTTGATAATTCCATTCTTGCTGTTTCTGCCTCCACGCAAATGGATACTTTGGCAGCTCGCAATGTGCGTCACATTTTTCTTGGCTGTTACTAAATCAGCTTGGATCGCGCGATATCTGCTACCAGTCTATCCAAGTTTAACTGTAATCGCGGTCTATACCTTGTGCGGCTTGTCGAACAAATTCAGCACACGCACTCGACTAATGCAGGGTTTACCAATCTGGGCTACTGCGCTGTCGCTGATCGTCGTGGTGATGGTGAGCCTGACATGGGTCAGCGGATTCAAGGCAGTCAATTTCCTTTCAGGAAAGATCTCTAGACATGACTTCTTGCTGCAATTCCCTTTTTACCACCGGACAGACTTCATCAATACGCAATTGCCTGCAAGCGCAAGAGTCTTAGCTGTAGGCGCCCACATGAACTATGGCATTGAGCGACCGTATCTAACGGATGAGAGTTGGTTTGCTACAAAATGGAAACGGCTGCTAATTCGGAATGACTCGCTTTCGAAAGTGAACGACGACCTCCATCAGCAGGGATTCACTCATATACTCTATTGTCCTGGCCCATTCTCTTATGAAGCGAACCTTGGGATAAAGGGTAGCGGTGGGATGGATCTGATCTCTCAGAGCAGAACGAACGAATCCGAGTTGGGGCGCAGTCTCGGTGCTGAATACGAGCTGCTGAGAAACTGGTCAACATTCACGCAATATCGCGCCAAGTTCCTGGAAACGATTTATGTTGATCAGTCCAATTGTGAGGTTCTGAAGAACAAGTGATTCTGCTCTGAAACAAAACGGGCTCGGAGTCCCACTCCGCCACGCCCTGCGATTTGCAGAGAACCAAGTGATCCCGTTGTCAGCAGCTCAACCATCTGGCTGCGGAGGCTCAGTGGAGGTCGATCGTATACAAATTGGTAGCCGATGCAGGGGTGCCAATTCAATAACCACATTTTCATGTTCAGTGGCGCGCCGCCGCCGCGCATGTTTAACTTCGTGGTTAATCTCTTCAATGATGGATGGTTCACTTGTTTATCTCTTTAGGTGAACCTATGTTCGGCAGCTACATTTCATTTTCGGGTGGTATGATCGTTTTACTCACGACTAGCGATGTCTCTTCAGCCTGCCCAAGAAACCCGCTTGGTCGGGTATGCGATTTATTTGACAAACTGGGTGTTGTTTCGAGTTGGTTTCAGGCTCAGATCCTCCTAGTCATCTTGGGTTTGAGTACTTCTATCTTCTGTGGTTGCCGATGCTCACAGGTGGGATGCTTTGAGCGTTGTCTGGCACTCAAGGGTTGGGATTTCCATAGTAGACCCGCTTGACGACATCCACTAGAGAGGAGCCAGCTCAGGCCTATTAATTATGACCAGATGCCGCCAATCTTGCTTATGAACCACCGCCTCACCCAACCGATTCCACACAAACCAAGTAAGACCAAAAGGAAGCTGCGCGATTACAGTCTCGTAATCATTGGCTTCGCCCTCCTGATGCTGTGCTTGACTTTCGTGAACGGCGTTCGTGGTCTAACGATCTTCGGATCTCCGTTCGCCGGAGACTTTGTGGGCTTCTATTCAGCGGGTCAAATTGCTAACGAATACTCATTCGATCGCTTATATGATCTGGAATTACAAAACCATCTCGTTCATCAATCACTTCCAAATGTCCCGAGCGGCTGGACCTTGCCATTCGTACAGCCACCGTTTGTTGCGTTACTGTTTTGTCCATTGGCTAGACTCCCGATGTGGGCTGCCTATCTATTCTGGCTGATCATCACCTGCGTACTCTATTTGGCGGCTCTTTGGTTCGCACTCAAAGCCTATCCCACAATAGCTAACGAGGTTGCTGTTTGTGTCTGCCTCGCGTTTCCGCCGTTCCTGATGGTGTTGGCGGGTGGACAACTTTCCGCACTAGGCTGCTTCATACTTTCCGTCTGGATGTATTTGAGTAAAACCAATCGACAATTTGCTGCGGGCATCGTGCTCGGTCTGCTTCTCTATAAACCAACCATGACCATCCTAATCATACCAGCGCTACTTTTTGGATGGCATTTCAAGACTCTCCTTGGTTTTGCGGTTACCGCAACGTTCTTGTTTGCTTTGTCGCTCGTTCTACTTGGACCATCAGGCATGAATCACTACATTTCAGTTCTGCAACAATTTAGTCAGTCGGTGGCCCGAGGCGAAGTGTTCAACTCCCGGTATACGGATCTCAACTCTTTTATTCGACAGCTTTTCCACATCAATCTAAAGTTTTGGGGGTTAGTGCTAGCTTTACCAATTGCATTTTTGATGCGGCAAAACCCAGAGCGGGCAGTCGTGCCAACTTTTCTCTTTAGCACATATGCACCTATTTACGATGTGTTGATGATAGTTCCAGTCTTGATCGCGTCTCATCGCATATTGAAACCTCGTTGGCTAGCACTCGTATTCGCCACTACATTTATAACGACACCGATTTGCCAGGTTACTGGATTCCAACTGTTGACTCCGGTGCTTATGCTGATTACAGGAGTTCTAATTTGGAATACTTCACCCGTCGCTACGAACGCGCCAGTACCCTAGTGACTTCAAATCGCCCGTCGAAGATTGGGGCAAACTGTTGGGCGATGCCGCCGCAGTTAGTGCCATGCTTGATCGGTTGCTTCATCAGGCCACATCCTGAAGTTTGGTCCACGCAGTTGGCACACTAAAACGGAGTTGTCAGCCGAATAAGCAGAAATCTTGGATCCGAAGTGAAGGAAATAATGTTTTCATGAACAGCACTACTGCAGCACCGTCAATCTGCGTAATTGATTGATCGTTACTCGCTGTTGCGCTGCCACCTTTGCGTGGGGAATGTCTAGCTCAGCCAGATCGGAGTAATGTTCCGGAAGTATCAGGGCGCGATCGAAATCTTCAGCAACTGACGCGATATCAAAGTCCGAGGCGGCGAGTCCTTCATACTTCAGCATCGCATTGGTCCAGGTAAACAGCCAGAATTGAAAGATGCCGAATAGTTTCGGATGTTTCCGTGAACGTGACATCACTAACATTAGGCCTCGAATGGCTGCCCAGGCGACGCGGGGACGCGAAACGATTTGCCACAGCCGGGTGGCCAGCATCTTGACTGCTCGCGGACTCTTCAAAACGATCGATACATATCTGCTGAGGCTTCCATAACCGTCAGATTCCAAAGGCAGGTAGTTTCCGCGGTCTAAATTGTCCACAAAGGTTTTTAGTCGCTCGTACTGATAATCGCCCTCGCAAAACCTCGTTACAAACGATTGGTAGCCCCTGGTGATCTCTTCAACACGCATTAGGTACCGAATGTTTGTGCAGTACTTGTAACCGCCCAAACTGTTCTTATTGTTTCGCAGCCGGCCTGAAAGTTTCATCCGACGAAAGAGAGGTGTCCCTGGCAACGCAGTAAGCAACGACGGGTCGCCCGAGATCAAACCAGACTTGACCATACCATCGAGTGTAGTGGCGAAAGCTTCAGGCGTATCTGAATCAAACCCAAAGATCAATCCTGCTACGATCGCAAACCCGTAAGATTGGATTTCACGGATTGCCTCGATCATGTCGCCGGTCGTGTTTTGGACTTTGGCAGTCTCCAACAAGGAGTTGTTGCTGAAGCTTTCCACTCCGATGAATATCATGTCGAAGTTTGCCTGTCGCATCTTCTTCAGCAATCGTGGATGCTTGGCAAGGTTGATGGTGAGCCAGGTATAGAGGGCGATTCGGGCGCCACTTCTTTTCTGCCAGGCAATGATCTCGTCCAGCACTTCCTCAGCCCATCTTAAGTCGCCGATGAAATTGTCAGCAGCGCAAAGGACCTGTTGTATCCCAAGCTTCGCCAGGTAATCGAGCTCGGACACGATGTGTGCGGCGGGAAAGTTGTGCGGACGATTGTTGTCCGGCAGAACTCTGATGTCACAGAACTCGCAAAGGAATGGACAACCACGCGAGACTTCCAAAACAGCGCCGTAGTAACGTCGATAAGTTGCATCCAGAAACGGACGATAGAAACCACGAGCCTTAGAAACGTCAAACCGCTGTTTCGTCTGTAATACTTTCGGCAAATCCTCTCGCTGCGAGAAGAGATTTAGAAATCGTGGAAATGCTTCCTCACCATCACCAACGAATATGTGATCAAACATATCCAACTTCCAAGCTTCGCCAGCCTCATTAAGTGACCACGCAATCGGTCCCCCCAGGACAAAGGTTGAGTTTGGATGAAGTTCGCGAAGGCGATTGTGAGTCTCAACAATCGTTTCGTAATCCTGATTGACTCCACTGAAGACGAACAGGTCGGCAGGAGGGATGTCTTTTACCGCGTCGAACCTTATGTCAAAAAGTCTTAGGTCGTAGTTTTCGGGTTCTTCAACATAGGCCGCCAGAGTGTAAGCCCAGACCGGCATAAACATGGCGCCGTACTGCTGCGTCCGCGCCAGAAACGCATCGGGACTATGGATAAATGAGATGGTTTTCAGATCGCTTGCTGTCATAGCTAAGCCTATAGCGACATTTTGAAGCAGTTGCGCGCTGGCGCACACCTACTTAATCGCGGTTGTCACACATTCGTTGGATCTGTCGCACATTCGTTGGATCTACAGTAAAGGCTCAGCAATTGCCACGCCATTCGAACATGACCGGCCTGTCTCATCATCCATCACTCGACGGTGTAAGAGGCATCGCAGTGCTGAACGTGGTAATGGCTCATGCCCAAGCGCTGATCTTTGGACGACCAATATTCGGCTGGTTTGACTTCTCCGGAGGCTTTATTGGAGTGGATATTTTTTTCGTCCTAAGCGGATTTCTCATTACCGGCCTGCTACTCCAAGAGCACCAAATAACCGGCACCATCAGCTTGAAAAACTTCTACATCCGACGTGCGCTAAGACTGTTACCTGCCCTCGTTTTTTTGCTGGTTGCAATGGTCGTGTTTTCACGCTTTGCGCTATCGGCAGAGATTGCAGGACAGACTTTGAAGTTTGCAGGCGTAGTAATCCTATATATTACCAACTGGGCTCGGGCGTTCGAGTGGATTCCCGGTTCCGATCTCCTAGGACATCTCTGGAGTCTCGCCGTAGAGGAGCAGTTCTATCTCCTTTGGCCGCCAGTGTTATTAATTCTCTTGAGACATCGCCTACCTCGTCGGACGCTTGTAATCCTGATCGCGTGCCTGATTGTGATAGTGATAGTCCGTCGCGTCGACTTGCTAATTCAGGGGGGCATTTCACAAGGCAGGACTTATCTGGGATCAGACACCCGCGCGGACTCTCTGTTGGTCGGCTGCCTGGTGGCAATGCTTCACAACTGGCGAATGTTGCCCGACGGCAAAGTGTTTAGACTTCTGTTGCGAACGTCGACGGTTATCTCGATTCCAGTATTATTCATCTATTTCGTAGATGCGTACCGCATTCGAAGCCTAACGTATTTCACTATCGGGTTGACAATTGTAGCGTTGGCTGTTGGGGTAGTGATACTTCAAGCAATGCAAAACTCGCCAAATCCGCTACATTTCGTGCTTGAGAATGGGTTTCTCGTTTACATCGGAAAGATTTCTTATGGGCTTTATCTTTGGCATTTCTTTGCGATTGAAATTACCCTCGGCTTACGCCTCGGAAATGTAATGAAGTTGGTACTGTCTCTCTTAGCACTGTTTGCAATAACAGGAGCATCGTTCTATTGTCTGGAGCGTCCGTTCTTAAGGTTAAAGAGTCGCTTTGGCTCGGACACACCGACGTCCTCGGTAGCACCAAAAGCCATCGATTCCGCACTAGTGAACGTCCAAGCCTCTTAACAACCAGCACCTCGATTCACTAACTGCGTAGACTCAATCTATAAAGATTGTACGGGCCCACGCGCTCAGCTGAACTGCGCTGGTACCAGCGATCAACCCGCGACAAGTCGCCCTCATTGTCCGCGCGGGTAATGAGATAGGTAAGCCGGTTTTGCAGCGCTTCTTGTTGAGAGAAGACTTGCGAGTAGTGCTCAAACTCCTTAATTGCCCGTTCGATTTCGGGTGGCTGAATAGGCTGGAAGTGGGAGCTCAGACTCGGCAAGGCGCGCTCGTGTCCAAAGATGGCACTGCGAACGTAGTACTTTAGAAACGAGTCATCTGACTTTCCGTCGAAAAGTTCACGCAAGTACTTCGTATCGGCGCCTGAGAAATATAGATAAGCGAAGAACAAATCTTTTCGCTCACTATGTGTTGCAGTTCCGAAATCGAGCGAGCCGATGCCAAGCAGTGTTCCCTGCTGTGCCCAAGTCGGAAGGGTAAGCATTATTTCGGAGCGCGATGAAAACACCAATGCCGTACTGCCGTCGCCCGGGTCTCGCGAGGGAAGTTGGCTCAGCCGCTTCATTACCGGAACCGCTTCATCCTTTACAGAGTCTGCCTGGTAATAAGCTCGAACCGGCAGATCCATTTCTATTACTCCTACTAGAAGACTAAGCGCAGCCGTCCATACGAGGACTCGCTTTGGAATGTTTTTCCACAAAATGTTCACCAGCATCACAACAGAGACTAGCGAAACGTAGTTGGCTATGAAGTCTTCGAAGTGGAAGGGCTGCATCGACCTACCGGTTAGTATCTGTTGGTTGAAAACAATTGCGGGCAGAAGCGCAAAGCCGAGGAGTAATGGTACGCGGGGATCGTTCAGCACAACCTTGCCCTTACTCCACGCTATACCAAACAGGGCAACAACGACTATGCCTATTATCTCTGGGAAACGTAATAAGTCAGGGGCATGTGTCGCAGTTATCGTCTGAGCGCTATCGAGCGTGTGAGCACGATGCGACACCAGGTAGCCGTAAGGAATGAGACTAAGGCCAGTGAGAATGCCGATTACGACGAAGACACGTAAAGCATCACTCCGATTGCCTCGTGGATTAAGCAAGACCCAAAGGACAGCAAGACACCCTAACCAGGCGAGAGCAGCAGTCCACAAATACAAATAAGAGAAAACAAGTAATGCCGATGTGATCCCAGCTAATGTTGACCACTGGAGAGCGCTACGCTTACTTTCAACCATGAGGGCCCGCCACACAAGGCCCGTGAACAGGAAGAATAAGAAGAAGACTGCTGCCGGTTGATATCGCCTAAGGAATGGGAACCCAAAAATCAACAAATCGCGGTTGAGTATTAGGCCAAGTAGACCCTGCTCTGCGACGAATGTTCCCAAACAGAGAACAAAAATAACGCCGGTGGCAGCAAGTCGCTCGTCCCCGGTAATCATTAGAAGCAGCCAAAAAACTGATAGGGCCGCCAGCAACGCAGACACGGCCGCAAGCATGATGAAGGCGGTTGAGGCCGACACCCTAAACGCTCTTGCCAGGGAAGAAATTGCGAAGCTGGGAACGACCTGAATGGAAAACGTGGTTTCAGGTAAAGATTTCTTCAGATCACTTCCCGTAAACGGGTCATTGCGACGAGACCGCCCTTCAATCAGGGCATTCAGATACCCGGAATACAGGAATTCGTCTCCGTGAAGAGTCGCGTACGCACCTTGCCAATTCACGCCGCGCTTAACCCAAAGATTTATTTGAGGAACTAAAGATAATAAGACGATCGCTATACACGACCATATCCCTAGTTTCCACTTAGGCAGACGTCGATCAGAAGCCATGCAGACTAAAAGAGGTAGTCAAAACTCTGTTTAAGTTAGGTTGCTTCCATGTGCTGTATTCGATTACTCACCAGCGATTGGACAGGAGCTCTCGAAGGAACCTGCCTGGCTCCGTTAGTTAGTCGACAAGCTAACGTCAAATTGGCGAGCTGTCTAGCAGTCTCTTCCAACAGTGCTGGTCTGAAGAGCCAAGGTTCCTGGGCTCACCACAGGTGCCTATCCCTCTGTATTCAGCGCTCTCGCTTACGGACTCGCATCGACCGCTACTGGCTACTACAAGTGCTCGCAGGCGAGCACTGTTCAACGTGAACAACCGTAAAACCTAGCTATGCCTCAGCGCTCAAAACCGAGTCGGGCTTGCTCATAAATGGCGATCTAATTGGCGATTTTCCCACTGTCAGCTATCTCGCACTAACATCACCATGAAGTGGCACAACCATTGCCCATAGTGACGCCGCACTAAAAATGTTGCCGTGATCGGCAGGATGCGATCACTCAGGTTTCCTGAGATGACGCCTTCACTTCTAGTGCATACCTAGGGGCCGAACAAAGCACTAAGTTGGGCCAGCTAAGACTAAAAATAACCCTCGAAGGAGAACCGAATGACAAGAATCAAGAATTTCCTTAACGACGAGTCCGGCATGGAAACACTCGAATACGCACTCATAGCCGGTTTGATCGCTATCGTGGCGATCTTCGTCTACAACAGCAGCTGGAAGACCACACTCCAGACGAGACTTTCCACCGCGAGCACCACAAGCTGAGTTTTATTCTTCGAATTTGGCGGGCATGATGCCCACTCATTTTCACTTTAGTGGAAAACATCATGCCCTCCATCTTTATTAAGGGGTAACTCCAAATGAAACGCATTGAAAAGTTATTGAAAGACGAAAGCGGTATGGAAACGTTGGAATATGCCTTGATTGCTGGGCTTATCGCGATCGTCGCAATCTTCGTCTACAACAGCAGCTGGAAAACAACTCTTCAAGACAGGTTAACAACCGCGAGCACGACCAGCTAATCCGGGCACGACAATTGGGGCGGGGGAATCTTAAGGACTCGATCCCGCCATGGTTCTTTGACGCCTGCCGTTAATTGAAAGCGCCGCAAATGCCGAACTTGGAAAACATCGCCATCGCGTTAATTTTCATTCCTCTGTCCCTGGCAATCACCTATATGGACGTGCGGTATCGCCGCATTCCTAACAAGCTGGTCCTAGTCATTCTTGTGGCTGGGATCAGCCTCAATACTTTTTTTAGCGGATGGCATGGACTGTTTGCGAGTTTGGGAGGATTAGCCCTCGCGTTCGGCGCGATGTTCTTTCTTCATCTATTCGGAACAATGGGAGCAGGTGACGTTAAGTTTTTTGCTGCGATTGGTTCTGTCATCGGCAGCTCACTCGTCCCGAAGACTTTTTTGATTGTGGCAATCACTGGCGGCGTATTGGCGATATGCAAAATGATCTACGCCCGACGTGTCGGGGCCACGATGTTTGGTGTTTTGCAATTTTTCTATGGTCTTTTGCCGGGCCAAAAGATTCCACGGTTTGAAGTACCGGCAGATCGCAGCTACACGCTGCCGTATGCAGTACCAATTTGTGTTGGCAGTGTCGTCTCTTTTTTTCTGTTCCGCGCGTAAGCGCCATCTACGACTTTTGGTAGGGAGAATTATCTTATGCGAAACAAACGTCTAATCCTTGCGCTGACGGGAGCTGTCCTTTGCGGCGTTCTGGGAGTCACCTTAGTGACCCGATACATCGCGAGCGCGCAGCAGTTCACAAAAGATCTGAATAATGTTGTCGTCGCCAAAACAGAAATTCCGTTGGGCGCAAAAATTGTGGCTGAACAGCTCTCATTTGCTCCTATCCCCAACGGTTCAACTCCAGAAGGTGTGTTTCGCAAAATGGAGGAAGTGGTTGGTAGGGTAGCTGTCACTCCTATCGGCGTGCGCGAGCCCATCACCAACATGAAGCTCGCACCTGAGGGCGTTGGAGCAGGTCTGACTGCCGTTATTCCGGAAGGCTACCGTGCGATGACAGTAAAAGTTGACGACGTCGTTGGTGTATCGGGTTTCGTTATGCCCGGTTCGTACGTCGACGTGGTTGCGGTAATTCTTCCTGTCGCACAGGGAGCGGCGGCTGGGGGGCCTATATCCAAGATCGTTCTACAGAACATCAAGGTCCTCGCCAGTGGTGCGAAGATTGACTCTCCCTCTGATCAACGTCAACCAAGTGATGTCAAAGCTGTGACGCTACAGGTCACGCCTCAACAGGCGGAGAAACTCGTCCTGGCAACAAACGAAGGCAAGTTGCAACTGGTGATGCGGAACTACGGTGACCAGGAGGACACCACAACAACAGGTGCGAATAAGGCTTCGCTGCTCGGAGGTGACACTGCGAAACCAGATCCTGGTCCCACCAGTGAAAAAGCAACTGATACCAAGCCCGGACCTACAAGACCAAGAGTCAAACGCTCTAGCGCCATCGTTGCTCAAGTACAAAAGCCAGCAACTAGTGCTAACCGAGTCTCTCGAAATACTATCGAACTCATCGAAGGTTCCAAGAGACGTGATGTCGATATCCCGTAACACCGGTTCGCGAGGGTGTCCGCCGACAAAGCGCTCGCGCGCGATTACGACAATAGCTTTCTAATGTAAGGAGTGAAAATCATTATGCAACGCCGAATCTCAATCTCTGTGACAGTACTGGCGACTTTGTTGCTCTGTGCCGCACCACTGATCGCGCAAGACCAGAGCACGAACGCTACTTTCGGTACAAAAGAAGTTGTGCCGGTGAATGTGCTTGTCGGCCAATCACGGTTGATAACCTTCGACCATCAAATTGAACGGTTCTCCGTATCGAACCCAGAGATTGCTGAAGCAGTCCTGGTTGCCGGCAATCAGGTCGTAGTGAACGGTAAAGCGTTCGGCCAAATCAATTTCATCGCGTGGGAGAAAGGCACTCAACGATTTCTCGTCTTCGATGTCTACGTAAGAACAAACCTGTCGCTGATTGATTCACAGATCAGGGCGTTGTTTCCTAAAGATGATATCCGCTTGAGCCAGGCGAACGGCTCTGTGGTGATCTCAGGTTCCGTGACTGATCCACGCGTTGCGAGCGCTGCAGATGCAGTCATCCAAGCCGCCGGCTTCAAGACGGTGAACCTGTTGGAGTCCCCAGTTAAAGATACGACTCAGGTGCAGCTAATGGTCCGAGTCGCAGAAGTCAACCGCACTAAGATGCGTGAGCTCGGCACCTCCTACGCCTATCAAGGTTCCCCGGGTGCGGGTGGATACGTAAATAGCGGAAATGGACCAAGCAGTGTCGGTGATGTAGCCAATGGGCTTATGTCTGGCGCACTCGGCAGCTCGTTAAATCTCTTCATAATGGGTGGAAACACGCTTGCGATGCTCCGAGCGATGCAACAATCAGGCGCATTGCGAGCCCTTGCGGAACCGAATCTGATTGCGATGAATGGATCTGAAGCAAGCTTTCTCGCAGGTGGTGAGTATCCAGTCCCGGTTATTCAGGGCGGAGGCGGCGGGAGTATACCGACCGTGAGCATCATATTCAAAGAATACGGAGTTCGACTGAACTTCAAGCCCACGATCATCGACGAAGATCACATTCGACTTGAATTGGAGCCAGAAGTATCTACGCTCGATTTCGCAAATGGCGTTAGGTTCAACGGATTTCTAGTTCCCGGTCTGCGCACTCGACGCGCTAAGACTGGTATTGAATTGCGCGATGGTCAGAGTTTTGCCCTCGCTGGGTTACTCGATAACAACGAAACTCGGTCTCTTTCAAAGGTTCCCGGTCTTGGCGATGTTCCCATTCTGGGAAACCTATTTCGATCGACACAATTTCAGAAGAATGAAAGCGAGTTGATGTTTATCGTCACTGCTCAAGTGGTCAAGCCGGTGAATCGCGACGACCTGCCGCGGATCCCTGCGGTTGAGAACTTGAAGAATGGCTCATTGTTGGGAGTCGAACCGAAAAGCGGTGCAGTTAACGGCCCAAGTGGGTTCATCATCAACGGTAACGCACCTACTCAGTCTGAGGGCACGCAACCAGCGTCACCGAAAGCGCCTGAGTCGACACCGACGGGAGCCCCAGTAAAGACGGGAACGCCGGAAGTATCCAGTGTTACCAGGGGTACTGCGCAGGCCGCAAAGCCAACCCCCTAATCAGACTTGGTCCAAACTCTTAAGGAAGGGATGGTTCGAATTTATGAACGCAACAGGTGACTCTCCTCTAGTTGTGAATCGCAGCGAGCGCGGCTCAGTTACGATCATGACTGCCATCCTTCTCTTTGGGTTGGTTCTTGTAATCGGTCTTGTGATTGATATTTCAAGAATGTACCTGGTTCGGGCCAGTCTCCAAAATGCCGCTGACGCGGCGGCCTTGGCGGGAGCACGCGAGCTCAACTCCGGTCTCACAGGCTTAACTGCTGCTGTCACTGAAGCACAGGCGATCGTGAACAGTTATGGCTT